>JBGARW010000002.1:0-86724 GCA_044230015.1 Gallionella sp.
CACGTTGCCCGGCGCCATCAATGGCAGCAGACGCTGCTTCGCCTCCGCGCTGCGCACGAACACGAAGCGTGCCGGGCAACAGTTGGCGCTGGTCGGTGCCCATTTCATCAGGTCATAGATCTGCCAGAGCAGCGCGTCGCTGACCGGCTTGTCCAGCCAAAAATTGTGGGTATGCGCTTCGCGAAAAAGAATGTCCAGACTGCGGTCGTCGAGTTGCATGGCGCTCTCCTTTGTCGGTTCGAACAGTCACAACACTACACCAATCCAGCGGGTTTTGTAGGTTGGGTTAGCGGCTTCACCGCGTAACCCAACATCATCGGAAAGCTTCCATGTCGGGTTACGCTACGCTAACCCGACCTACTGCTAGTTACACCATTGCTGTTCACACGGGATTCCGTCGTGATCCCCATCTATCTCGCTGGCGCCACACCGCTCCTGATGAAAGAAGGCTTCGGAGCATGAAGTCATTTGTGAGCAATACATCTTCTGTGGACTGCATTCAAACTGGCCTTCATTATGCAACGCAGACCGAGCAAAAAAAACCTTGTAAAAACTTGCTGTGATCGTGCTGTTCGAATGCGTAATCCGGACATATGCGATATACCCAACAAAGCTCAGTATCAATAATCCAAAAAATACAGAAAAAAGAGATATTGAGGTATCGTTGGTAGCCTTTCTACGCCCCTCGACGAATAGCGCATTCTCAGCCTTTGGACGAGCATGTTCTGCTGTTGAAAGCTCGTATGTAACAACATCTCCAATTTGAGGTCGCTTATATCGTTCAGTAAAGGCTGAGATGTGAAGAAAAACTTCCGGCCCACCTCCATTGGGTACAATAAAGCCAAAGCCCTTGTCATCCTTCCACGCCTTTACCTTACCTTGGTGTCGCATAACAGGATGCAAGTTTCAACTTATTTTAGGCGTCCCACACACCACATCCCCATTCTGCCCCCGATGCCGCAACGCATGGTCGATCAGCACCAGCGCCACCATCGCCTCGGCGATGGGCGTCGCGCGAATACCGACGCAGGGGTCGTGGCGGCCTTCGGTGGAGACCTTCACGGGATTGCCGGCCTTGTCGATGGAGTCGCGTTCGATGCGGATGCTCGAAGTCGGCTTGACGGCGTAGTGCGCGACGATGTCCTGACCGGTGGAGATGCCGCCGAGGATGCCGCCTGCGTGGTTGGTGCGGAAGCCCTGCGGCGTGAGCTCGTCGCCGTGCTCGCTGCCTTTCTGCGTGACGCAGCCGAAGCCCGCGCCGATCTCGACGCCCTTGACCGCGTTGATGCCCATCAGCGCGTGGGCGATGTCGGCATCGAGGCGGTCGAACACCGGCTCACCCCAACCGACCGGGACGTTGTGCGCCACCACCGCGAGCTTCGCGCCGATGGAGTCGCCGGACTTGCGCAGCGCGTCCATGTAGTCTTCGAGCACGGGCACCACGCTCGCGTCGGGTGCGAAGAACGGGTTACCGTCCACGTCGTCCCAACTCCTGAACGGGACTGAGATCTCGCCGATCTGTTCGAGGTAGCCGCGCACTGTGACGCCGTATCTTTCCTTCAGCCACTTCTTGGCGATGGCGCCCGCCGCGACGCGTGCCGCGGTCTCGCGCGCCGAGGCGCGCCCGCCGCCGCGATGGTCGCGGATGCCGTATTTCTGCCAGTAGGTGTAGTCGGCGTGGCCGGGGCGGAAAGTCTCGGCGATGCTGCCGTAGTCCTTGCTGCGCTGGTCCTCGTTGCGGATCAAGAGTGCGATGGGTGTGCCGGTGGTCCTGCCCTCGAACACGCCGGAGAGTATCTCCACGGTGTCCGATTCGCGGCGCTGGGTGACATGGCGCGACGTGCCCGGCTTGCGCCGGTCGAGGTCATGCTGGAGGTCGGCCTCGCATAACGCCAGGCCCGGCGGGCAGCCGTCCACCACGCAGCCGATCGCCGCGCCGTGCGATTCACCGAACGAAGTCACCGTGAACAAGGTACCGAAGGTATTCCCAGACATGATCGAACTCGCAAAATTGGTTGCGTAAGTCTAACATACCGAACCGCATTGACCTGGCCATGGAACCCACGATGAAAGCCATCTTCGCCACCGCGCCCGGCGGGCCGGACGTGCTGCAACTGCGCGACGCCCCCATGCCCGTGCTGCCTTCGCCGCACCACCTGCGCGTGAAGCTCGCCGCCGCCGGGGTGAATCCGGTGGACATCAAGCTGCGCGCCAGGCCCGCCTACCATCCCGACAAGTTGCCAGCCATCCTCGGCTGCGATGGCGCGGGCATCGTCGAAGAGATCGGCAGCGCGGTGACGCGCTTCAAGGTCGGCGACGCGGTATTCTTCTGCAACGGCGGACTGGGCGGGAACCTGGGTGACGAACCGGGCTGCTATGCCGAATACACCACGCTGCACGAGGAATACTGCGCGGCGAAGCCCGCCAACCTCTCGCTGCAAGACAGTGCCGCGTTGCCTCTGGTGCTGCTCGCCGCCTGGGAGGCACTGGTCGAGCGTGCCGGCCTGCAGGCCGGGCAGACCGTGTTGATCCATGCCGCCGCCGGCGGCGTGGGGCATGTCGCCGTGCAGCTCGCCCATCACCTCGGCGCGCGCATCGCGGTGACGGTCAGCAACGAAAAAAAGGCCGGGCTGGCGCACGGCCTCGGTGCGGAGAAGGTCATCAACTACCGCGAGCAGGACTTCGTGCAGGAAGTACTGCAATGGACCGAAGGGCAGGGGGATACGGTGGGTGGTGAGACCTTCCTGCGCTCGCTGAACGCCGTGCGTATCGCCGGCAGGCTGGCGACCCTGCTCTCCACGCCGCTGTCGCTGGCGGATGCCCAGCTGGCGCGGCTGCGCAACCTGTCACTGTGCTACGACCTGATGCTCACCCCGCAGGTGCTGAAGCTGCACGACGAGCGCATCCGCCAGCGCAGGATACTGGAGCAGGGCGCGCGACTCGTCGAGGCGGGCAGGCTCGGCGTGCTGGTCTCGCACCGGCTGCCGCTGGAGCAGGCTGCCGAAGCGCACCGCCTGATCGAGCAAGGCGGCATGACCGGCAAGATCGTGCTGACAATGGACCATTGAGCCTTGCCCATATGAGAATAGCGACCTGGAACGTCAACTCATTGAAAGTGCGCCTGCCGCATGTATTGGACTGGCTTGCCGCCAACCCTGTCGATGTGCTGTGCCTGCAGGAAACCAAGCTGCAGGACGGCGACTTTCCGCAGGCCGGGTTGCAGGCCGCGGGTTATCACAGCATATTCAGCGGACAGAAGACCTATAACGGCGTGGCGATCCTGAGCCGCACACCGGCCGGCGATGTGCAATACGGCCTGCCGGATTTCCCCGATGAACAGAAGCGCGTCATCGCCGCCACGTTCGACGGTGTCCGCGTGGTGAACGTGTACGTGCCGAACGGGCAGAGCGTCGATTCCGACAAGTATCGCTACAAGCTGGCCTGGCTGGCCGCGCTGCGCGACTGGCTCAGACAGGAACTGACGCGCTACCCGGAACTGGTACTGCTGGGCGACTGCAACATCGCGCCGGAAGACCGCGATGTCCATGATCCGGCGGCTTGGCAGGGCAATGTGCTGGTCAGCGAGCCGGAGCGGCAGGAGTTCCGCGATCTATTGCAGCTCGGTCTGCACGACAGCTTCCGCCTGTTCGCACAGCCCGACAGATCCTATTCGTGGTGGGACTACCGCATGATGGCGTTCCGCCGCAACCTGGGACTGCGCATCGACCACATCCTGGTCAGCGAGCCGCTGGCAGCGCGATGCAGGAGCTGCGTGATCGACAAGGCCCCGCGCAAACTGGAGCGTCCTTCCGACCATACGCCGGTGATTCTGGAATTAGGGTAGTGATGGTGCATTTATTGGGTTATATTTAACCGAACTTACAATCACGACGGCCACCCGATTTTGTCCAACGCCACCCCCGAAACCACCCTTTCCGCGCGCAACCTGACGCGCAGCTTCGGCGATCAACGAGTCATCCATGGCGTATCGCTGGAATTGAGGCGCGGCGAGGTGCTCGGCCTGCTCGGGCACAACGGCGCTGGCAAGAGCACCACGCTGCAGATGCTGACCGGCTGCCTGCTGCCGGACGGCACCGGGAGGAACGGGTGCAGCATCGAGATCTGCGGCATCGACCTGCTGCGCCAGCCCATGCTGGCCAAGGCGCACATCGGTTACCTGCCGGAGACCCCGCCGTTGTACCGCGAACTCGGCGTGGACGATTACCTGACCTTCGCCGCGCGCCTGCGCGGCATCAAGCCGGGCGAGGTCGCCGATGCGCTGGCCCTGGTCAAGCAACGCTGCGGACTGGAAACGGCTGGCGAGAAGATCATCGGCACACTGTCCAAAGGCTACCAGCAGCGCATCGGCATCGCCCAGGCCATCATCCACCGGCCCGCCGTGATCGTGCTGGACGAACCCACCGTCGGCCTCGACCCCACGCAGATCCGCGACATCCGCGCCCTGATCCGCGAATTGGGCGACAGCAGCAGCGTGATCCTCTCCACGCACCTGCTCGGCGAGGTGGAAAGCGTGTGCGACCGCGTGCAGATCATGCAGCAAGGCAGGCTGATCTACGGCGACACCAGCGCGCGCATGCGGCAGTACGGCAGCGTCTCCGGCCTCATCGTCAGCCTGCGCAATCCGCCGCCGCTGGACGAACTGGAAGGCATCGCAGGCATCAGCAGCGTCGAGCGGCTTTCCGGCACGCAGTTCCGCATGCTGCACGCGCCCGACGCCAACCCCGGCGACATGCTGCTCGCGCTTGCTGCGCAACGGGGCTGGCAGCTGGAACAACTCACGCCATTGCAGGCCACGCTGGAAGAGGTGTTCGCCCGAATCACCGCTGCCGGGATCACCGATGCCGGGCAAGGCACCACGGGAGGTACGCCATGATCCGTCTGCTCGCCATGCGCGAACTGCGCAGCCTGTTTTCCATGCCTTCGACCTGGTTCGCGCTCGCCGTGCTGCAATTCATCCTGGCGTGGTTCTTCCTGGCGCGGCTCGATGCGTTCCTGGAGATCCAGCCGCAGCTCGCGCAGCTCGCCAACCCGCCCGGCGTGACGATCACGATCGCCGCACCGCTGTTCAACACCGCCGCGCTGCTGCTGATGATGCTGACGCCGATGTTCACCATGCGCCTGATCGCCGAGGAGCGCCGCAGCCAGACGCTCGCGCTGCTGCTCTCTTCGCCGCTGTCCAGCCGCCACATCGTGCTCGGCAAGTTCTTCGGCCTGCTGGCCTTCCTGGCCGTGCTGATGACCGGCGTGCCGCTGATGCTCTACACCCTGGCGCTCGGCACCGCTATCGATCACGGCCTGCTGTTGAGCAACATGCTCGGCCTGCTGCTGCTCACCGCGAGCTACGTCGCGGTGGGGCTGTATGTCTCCGCACTCACCGCGCAGCCCATCATCGCCGCGATCGGCGCGCTGGCGGTGCTGGCCGGACTGTGGCTGGCGGATATCGGCGCGGCGACGGAAGACTCTCCCTGGCACCTCATCTCGCCGCTCAACCACTTCCAGAATTTCAACGCGGGCCTGCTGGACAGCGGCGATGCCGCATTCTTCGTGCTGTTCAGCCTGTTCTTCCTGCTGCTGGCGATGCGCCGCATCCACAATAACCGCATGTACGGGTGACATGATGCGCAGACTCTTTACCCATCCGGCGCTGCGCAACCTGCTGTTCGTGCTGCTGCTGTCGGCCGTCGCCCTCGGGCTGGGCCATCTCGCCGCACGCTATCCCGTGCAGCGAGACGTCACGCACAATGCCGGCAACAGCCTGGAGCCCGCCAGCGTGGAGGTGCTCGGTCAACTGGATGGCCCGGTCAATATCACGGTGTATGCCACCGAGCAGGACGCGCGCCTCGGCGACATCCGCAAGCTCATCCGCAACTATCTGGCGCTCTACCAGCGCTACAAGCCCGACATGCGGCTGGTGTTCATCGATCCCGGGAAGGAGCCTGAAAAGACACGCGCGGCGCGCGTCCAGCTCAACGGCGAGATGGTGGTCGAGTACGCCGGGCGCAGCGAACATCTTACCCAGCTCAACGAACAGATCCTTACCAGCGCCCTGTTGCGCCTCGCGCATAGCCGCGACCAGACGGTGATGTATCTGGACGGGCACGGCGAACGCAAACTGGACGGCATCGCCAACCACGATCTGGGAAATCCCTTCGGCGCGAAGCTCGTACAGAACGGTTTCCGCATCGGCAGCCTGAACCTGGCGCTGGCGCAGGAGGTACCGGGAAACGCCGGTGTGCTGGTGGTCACCCAGCCGCAGATCGATCTCCTGCCCGGCGAAGTGGACAAGCTGCTGCGCCATGTCGAGCGCGGCGGCAACCTCCTGTGGCTGGTGGATGCCGGGCCGCTGCACGGACTGGAACGCCTCGCCGAGAGACTCGACCTGCTGCTGCCGCCCGGCACCGTGATCGATCCGTCCGCTACCGGGATGAACGCCCCCGCCACCTGGTCGCTGGGCGCTGCCTATCCGCCGCATGCCATCACGCGCAACTTCAACCTGATCACGGCATTCCCCTCCGCGCGCCCGCTGGTGTGGAACGAGGATCCGGACTGGCGGTACAGCGTGCTGGTGGAAGTCGCCGCGCGCGGCTGGGTGAGCCGCAGCGGCCCCGGCAATGCATCACTGCCGCGCTTCGACAAACGGCACGATGTTCCAGGCCCGGCTGTCATCGCGCTGGCGCTGCAACGCAACATCAATGACCGCGAGCAGCGTATCGTGGTGGTCGGCAGCGGCGCTTTCCTCGCCAACAGCTTCGCCGGCAACGGCGGCAACGTGGATCTGGGCGTGAGCATGGTGAACTGGCTGGCCGGCGAAGAGCATCTCATCACCCTGCAGCCGCGCGCCGCGAAGGACAGCGATCTGGTGCTCGGCAAAGTACAGCTCACCGCCATCGGCATCGGCTTCCTGTTCGGCCTGCCGCTGTTGCTGGCGGGGGTGGGGATGCGCATCTGGTGGAAACGCCGCCGTGCCTGAACTGCCGGAAGTCGAAGTCACGCGGCGCAGCCTTGAACCCCATCTTGCCGGCAAGGTAGTCGCGAATGTCGTCATGCGCCACACCGGGCTGCGCTGGCCGATCCCGGGGAATCTGCCCGAACTGTTGCGTGGACAGGCCATCCGTGAGCTCGGGCGGCGCGGCAAATATCTGCTGGTGGGATTCGGGCACGGCACGCTGATCCTGCATCTGGGCATGTCCGGCAGCCTGCGTCTCCTGCCCGCGGGCACCCCGCCGGAGAAGCACGACCACTTCGACCTGCTGCTGGAGAACGGCACAGCGATGCGCCTGCGCGACCCGCGCCGCTTCGGGGCGGTGCTGTGGCATGGTGGCGATGCGCATACCCACCCGCTGCTCGCCGGGCTCGGCCCGGAACCCCTGGAAGGCGACTTCGATGCGCGCTATCTCTACCGGGTCACACGCGGCCGCGACATCGCCGTCAAGCCGCTCATCATGGACAGCCGCCTGGTGGTCGGTGTGGGCAACATCTACGCCAACGAGGCATTGTTCCGCGCCGGCATCCGGCCGCAACTCGCCGCCGGCAGGCTCAGCCTGCCGCGCTGCACCAGGCTGGTCGGGGAGATACGCGCCACGCTGGCTGAAGCGATCGGGAAGGGCGGCAGCAGCCTGCGTGATTTCGTCGATGCCGCCGGACGACCCGGCTATTTCCAGCAGCACTACTGGGTGTACGGCCGCTGCGGAGAGCCCTGTCGCAAGTGCGGGGCACCCATCAAACAGATACGGCAGGGCCAGCGTTCCAGCTTCTATTGTTCGCGCTGTCAGCGTTAGCTGAAAGATTGGCACAAAATCCGCGGGGCAGATAAACTCGAACCGCAGTTCCAAAGAGTTGTCCCCAAACCGATACGGGAAGGCCGGCCGGCCCGGCAGGAGCCCGTCACCAGGGAATGATCCATGCAAACCATCAATAAGCTGATCGATAACATCGAAAAGGTCATCGTCGGCAAGCGCACGGTGATCGAACTGGCAGTGGTCTCGCTGCTCTGCCGTGGGCATGTGCTGCTGGAGGATGTGCCGGGCACCGGCAAGACCATGCTGGCGCGCGCACTGGCCAAGTCTGTCGCCGTGGATATGAAGCGACTGCAATGCACACCTGACCTATTGCCTTCGGACATCACCGGTGTGCCTATCTATAACCAGAAGACCGGTGAGTTCGAGTTTCGCGCCGGACCGGTCTTTACCCACATCCTGCTGGCCGACGAGATCAACCGCGCCACACCGCGCGCGCAGTCTGCCTTGCTGGAATGCATGGAAGAATTCCGTGTCAGCGTGGACGGCAGCACCTATGATCTGCCGCCGCTGTTCATGGTATTGGCTACCCAGAACCCCATCGACATGGCCGGCACGCATGTGCTGCCGGAAGCGCAACTCGACCGCTTCTTCGTGCGCCTCAATGTGGGTTATCCGACGCTGGAAGAGGAGGTGCGCATCCTCGGCGCACAGACGTTCGTCCATCCCATCGAGCAACTGCAGGCCGTCACCACGGAAGCCGAGATACTGGCGGCACGCGAGGCGGCAAAACAGATACACATCAACCCGGACGTGGCCGAATACATCGCCCGCATCACCGCCGCCACGCGCCAGCATCCCGACTTGCGACTGGGTGCCAGCCCGCGCGGAACGCTGGCCCTGGCGCGGGGAGCGCGCGGCCTGGCCTTTTTGCGCGGGCGCGACTACGCCACCCCGGATATGGTCAAGCTCATGGCCGGACCGGTGCTGGAACATCGTCTCATCGTGCGCCCGCAAGCCGCTGCGCTGGGCAAGACAGCAAGCAACATCCTGAAGGAAGTGCTGGATCAGGTCACCCCCCCGGTGTAAACGATTCGCGCAAGGTTCGGCACAAGTGATGGCCTTCACACTCCCCGCCTGGCACCCGCGCCACCTCAAGCCGCTGGTGCTGGCAGGCCTCACGCTGGTGGCTTATGCGGCAGCCATCAATCGCGGGCAGGCGCTGCCCTGGGCGATAGCCGCATTGTTATCGGCGACGCTGATCACCGGATTCGCCTGGCCGCGCTGGCTGGTGAAACGGCTGTCGGTGACGCGCAGCGGGCCGGAGCGCGCCGAAGAGGGCGAGACCATCCTGTTTCATGTGACGGTGCGCAACCACGGCTGGCTGCCGCGCTTCATGGTGGAGGCGGTGGACCACCTGCCTTTTGTCGGTGCGGGGCAGGGCGATACGACCGGCGAAGAAAAGGTGCTGGGCGTGGTGGCCTACATTGGCGGCGATGCGACGCGCAGCTTTGATGTACCGCTGCTGTGCGAGAAACGCGGTTTTTACCGGCTCGGCCCGGCAGGGCTGGCTTCCAGCTTTCCGCTCGGACTGATCGAAGCACGCGCGCAAAAGAATGGCGGGGTACAGACGCTGACCGTCTACCCCGATGTGTTCCCCATCGTTTCCCTGCCGCTGTCCGGCACGCCCAGCGAGATCCATCGCGGCGGTTTTTTGCTGCCCGAGGGAGCGGGTGCGGCGGAATTCTCCGGCCTGCGCGAATACCGGCGTGGCGACAACCCGCGCCATGTGCACTGGCCGACCACGGCGCGCCTGAACGAGTTGATGGTGAAAGAGTTCGAACCGCTGGCTTCCGCCTCGCTGTATATCGCGCTGGATATGTCGGCGGAGTCCGATGTCGGCAAAGGCAAACATTCCAGTTTCGAGTATGCCGTGCGTATCGCGGCATCTATCGGGCGCTATGCGTGCAGCAATGGCATGCCGGTCCGGCTGCACGGGGAAGGCGTGCGGCAGCTTGCCGTCGGTATCGGTTCCGGCGAAGCGCACTACCGCGACATGCTGGATGCGCTGGCTGTGGTCGCTGCCGACGGCGCCATTCCCTACGCAAAGGTGTTACACAGCGTTGCGATGAACTGCCGCCACGGGCAGACCGTCGTGGTGTTTCTTGCCGGGCCGCAAGAGCGGGTTGCCGAAACCTTGCAGGCCATCGCCCTGCTGCGGGCGCGCGGCGCCTATGTGCTGGCGATCGCGTTCGACCGCGGGACGTTTCTGGGGCAAGGATCCGGGGCATCGTCTCCGTGGGCCGGACTGCTCGACCTGGGGGTGGGCTATCTGACGCTGCGCAAGAGTGACGATCTGGTCAGGGTGTTCAACCCATGAGTCCGCCGCTGAATTATCTTCCGGCCTATCTGGGGTTGTTTGCCGCGCAGACGCTGGCGCTGGCATGCAACGCCTTTCTCGATATCCGTTATGGCGGCTTCGCCACCGAGGTCATGCTGTGGTCGGTCGTGTTCGCCCTCACCCTGCACACCGGCTGGCAACAGCACGGTGAAGCCACGGAAGCGGGGCAACGACGGATGCGCAATTGGCTGATCTTCGGCACGCTGATCTCGGTGATCATCTTCATCCCGATGTGGGGATTCCCGCGCGCCGGGCTGTACATGCTGGCGATGTTGCAGGTCGCCTACAACTGCGTCACCACCACCCGCCGCCACCTCCATCTGGGCTTGCTCATCTCGGTGGTGATGGTGCTGTTCGCCGCATCGCACTATCGCGCCGACTGGACCATGCTGTTCTATCTCCTGCCCTATGTGACCGCCGTGGTGTTCACCCTGGTTGCAGAGCAGATCAATCGCACCACACGCGAACTGCGCCAGCAAAGCCTGGGGCATCAGGTCATCGGCGCGCAGGGGGCGGCCATCGCCGTCGCGACACTGGTGATCCTTGCGTTGTGCCTGACGCTCTATGCGCTCACCCCACAGGTGACATGGCACTCTTTCGTATGGCGCTGGGGTCAGCCCGGCGACATCGCTGCCGGCAAAGGCGAACCGCAGAATGGCTCTATGGGCGGGACGCAGGCCGGCGGTGGCAGCGGGGGCGGCAATTCCTCCGGCACGGGCGGGGGCGGCGCGGGCTGGTCATCACCCGCCGAGATGCGCAAAGCGGCCGGCCGCGTTGGTATGCCGGAATGGCAGCGCGCCACAATCAATAGCATGGCCGATGTGAGCGAGTGGCTCGCCATGACCATGGGACCGGTGGCGCAGAGCCTGCAGGAAATATGGCGATCGTTCAAGGAATGGCTGGACAAGAACCGCAACACCATCGCGCTGTTCATGCTTCTGCTGGGTTTTCTGGCGCTGCTCTACGCGCTGTGGCGGCTGATGCGCGAAGCGAAGACAGGCGTCTGGCTGCTCACGCGGCTGGACTATCTGCGCCTGGGCCTGATGGGGATGCAGCAGCACGATGCGGCGGTGGCGCGTCGCTATTACCTGGCAACGGAACGGCTGTTCTCATTGCAGGACATGCAGCGCGAACCGCCGGTGAATACGGCGGAATACCTTGCGCAGGTCAGCCGTTTCCACCGCGCCATGCGCGACGAGCTGTCCGAAATCACCAGGTTGTTCGAGGATGCGCGCTACGGTCAAAGGCCCGTCACGGCGGAACAGATGGGTCGCATGCGCGAGTTGTACCGGCAGGTGTACCGGCTGGTCCAGGCATGACCCCGGCAGCAGCCGGCCACCTCCGCGCGAATCCAGATAAAGACAAAAGGCCCGCAGAAGCGGGCCTTTGTTGTACACAAACAAAGATCACTTCGCTGCCGTCAACCTTTCGTACTTGGCCAGCAACTGCTCCCTGGTTTCCGCATGGTTCGGGTCCTTGGGGATGCAGTCCACCGGGCAGACTTCCACGCATTGCGGGGTGTCGTAGTGGCCTACGCACTCGGTGCATTTGTCCGGATCGATGACATAGATCTCGTCACCCTGAGAGATCGCGTCGTTCGGGCATTCCGGCTCGCACACGTCGCAGTTGATACATTCGTCGGTAATTATCAGTGCCATGCTTTTCTCCTGGTTAAATTAATCAATATTTTTGCTGCAACCTTGCCGCCACCAAGGGTGAAACGAACTTGCCGACATCACCGCCGAAGCGTGCCACCTCGCGCACCATGGTGGCCGAGATGAAGGTGTACTGTTCCGCCGGGGTCAAAAACAGCGTCTCCATTTCGGGATACAGATTACGGTTCATCCCCGCCAATTGGAACTCGTATTCGAAATCCGACACTGCGCGCAATCCGCGCAACACCACGCGCGCATTCTGCGCCTGCACGAAGCTCATCAGCAATCCGTCGAAACCTTCCACGCGCACATTGGCAAAATCCGCGAATGCCTCGCGCGCCATTTCCACCCGCTCGGCCAGCGTGAACAGGGTCCGCGCACGGCTTTCGGCCACCGCCACGATGACTTCACCGAACAATCCGGCGGCGCGCCGCACCACGTCTTCATGCCCGCGCGTGATGGGGTCGAAAGTCCCCGGATAAACCACTTTAATCATTTGCGGCCGCTCTGATCGTTTACGGGAATGCCCAGTAACTGGTAATGCACCTGCCCCGCCCTGCCCGATCTCATCGTCTGCCAAGGCAGAGTGACATCGATCGCAGCGCCCGACTCGACATACACCATACCGTTCTCATTCAGGCGTTGCGGCAGAATCTCCAGCAGCCTGGGCAGGCAGGCGCTCCGAAACGGCGGATCCAGAAAGATCACGTCATACCGATGCGTATCGTGGCTTGCGAATTCTAACCCATCTTGGCGATATGCGGAAACGTTGGCGCAGGCCAGTTTTGCAATATTTTCCTGCAAAACGCGGAAAACCGCGGGATTCTTCTCCACCATCACCACCCGTTCCGCGCCGCGCGAAGCGGCCTCGAACCCCAGTGCCCCGCTGCCGGCGAACAGGTCCAGGCAGACACGCCCATGCAGCGTTTGCCCAAGCCAGTTGAACAGCGTCTCGCGCACACGGTCGGGTGTGGGGCGCAGGTCTTCCGCGCCGGGAAAACTGATCACGCGGCTGCGCAGGTCGCCGCCGATGATGCGCACCCTGTTTATTTTGCCGCCTCCCCGGGAGCGCCCACGATCACCGTCGCCATCGCCTGCGGATCGATGTGACGCCTGAACGCGTCGCGGACCTGCGCGACGCTCACCTGCCCGACCTTGCGCGTGAAATCGTCCAGATAGGTCAGCGGCAGATCGTAGAAGCCGATGATGCTCAGGTAATCGAGTATCTTGCGGTTGCTGTCGATGCGCAGCGGGAAGCCGCCGGCGATGTTCTGCTTGGCGGCCAGCAGTTCCTTTTCCGACGGCCCCCTGGCGACAAACTCCGCCAGCATGTCGCGCACCAGCTGCAGCGCTCCGTCGGCCTGCTCTTTCTTGGTTTGCAGGCCGAGCTGGAACGCGCCCGGCTGTTTCAGCGGCATGAAGTAGCTGTAGACGCTGTAAGCCAGTCCGCGCTTCTCGCGCACCTCGTTCATCAGGCGCGACACGAAACCGCCGCCGCCGAGGATATGGTTGCCGACATACAGCGGGAAATAGTCCGGGTCGTTGCGCGCCATGCCCGGCGCACCGACCAGAATGTGGCTCTGGCTGGCGGGATGGGCGATGCGCTGCTCGCTGGCGGCGATCCGCGTCGCCACTGCGGGCAATGCAGCAGGTGCGCCACCGGCCGGCAGTTGCGCCGTCAACTGCTCCGCAATGGCGCCGGCCTGCGCGCGCGACACGTCGCCCATGATGGCCACCACCGCGCCGCCGGCCCGGTAATGCACGCGATAGAAGTCGCGCAGATCCTGCGCGGTGGCCTTTTCCACGGCGGCGACCTCTCCGGAGACCGGCAATGCGTAAGGATGCGTGCCGAACACCGCCTTGTGGAAGGCCTTGTCGGCGATCTCCTCAGGCTTGGTCTCGGCCTCCTTCAGCGCGGCGATCACCCGCGCCTTTTCGCGTGCCAGGACAGCCTCGGGGAACAGCGGCCGTTGCAGCACGCGCGCCATGATGTCCAGGGCCTTGTCGCGCTGCGCCGCATTGCTCAGGGTGCGCAACGACATGCTGGCCCGATCCTGGTCGAAGCTGCCGCCGAATTGCGCGCCGATATCCGCCATGCCGCGCGCGATGTCGTCCTCGCTCAACCCTTCCGCGCCCAGGCTCAACAGGTGGTGTGTCAACCCCGCCACGCCTGACCGGTCCGCGGCATCGAAACTGCTGCCCGCCGGAAGGCTCACCGCGACATCCAGCATCGGGATGTCGTGATTCTCCACGAACAGCACCTTCGCTCCGCTGGCGCTCTGCCAGTGCTGGATGTCGGGGGTGGCGAAGGCGGCCGTCGTAATGCAGCACAATGCCGCAAAAAGGATGGATTCAATGCGCATGCGATGCTCCTTGGGGCGCCTTCGGTCTTCCGGAGAGCGGCTGCGGGTCAAGTACCGCGACGGTCAGGCTGTCGTCCTGCAAGATCGCCTCGGCGGCCTGCCGCACCTGCTCCGCGGTGATCGTCTGGAGTCTTTCCAGCATCACCGGGATCGCGCGGTGGGACAGTCCGATGCTTTCCAGTTGCCCGATCTGCATCGCCTGGTAGAACAACGAGTCGCGCTTGTACACTTCGCCCGCCACCACCTGCGCCTTGACGCGCTGCAGCTCTTCCTCGCTCACGCCGTCCCTGACCAGTTGTGCGATCTCGCGGCGCAGCGCGACCTCGACATCGTCCACCGTCCGCCCTTCGCTGGGCGTGGCCTCCAGGGTGAACAGGCTGGGGCCGCGCGAGGTGGCGTCATAGCCCGCGCCCACGGCGCTGGCGACCTGCTGCTCGCGCACCAGGTGCTTGTTGAGGCGCGCCGACTCGTTGCCGTCCAGCACGCCGGCCAGGATCTGCAATGCGTAAGGCTGCCAGTCCTGCGCGGGATCCTGCAGCGTGGGCGCGTGATAGCTCATCACCAGGTGCGGCAGTTCGGCGGGGGCCTTGACCACCATGCGCTTGATGCCTGCCTGCCCAGGTTCGATGAAGTTGCGCCGCGGCGGCATGGCGCGCCTCGGGATGGCGCCGTAATACCTTTGCGCCAGCGCGAACACCTCCTCGGCCCTGACATCGCCGCCGATGACCAGCGTGGCGTTGTTCGGCGCGTACCAGCGGTCGTACCATGCCTTGGCATCGCCCACCGTGAGCGACTCCAGGTCGCTCATCCAGCCGATGATCGGGTGCTGGTAGGGATGCTGCTGATAGATCGTCGCCATCATCTTTTCCTGCAGCAGCGCATGCGCCTCGTCGTCGGTGCGCAGGCGGCGTTCTTCCATGACCACCCTGATCTCCTTCGCGAAATCCGCGGCGGTGAGGTTCAGGTTGCGCATCCGGTCGGCCTCCAGCTCCATCGCAAGCGGCAGCCTGGACTTGTGCAGCTGCTGGAAGTAGGCGGTATAGTCATAGCTGGTGAAGGCGTTCTCGCGGCCGCCCGCTGCCGAGATGCGCTTGGAGAATTCGCCGGCCGGCACGCCATGGGTACCCTTGAACATCAGGTGCTCCAGCACATGCGCGATACCGGTCACACCGGTGCGCTCGTCCATGCTGCCTGCCTTGTACCAGATCTGCTGCACCACCACCGGCGCGCGGCGGTCTTCCTTGACGATCACTTTCAGGCCGTTCGCCAGCACGCGCTCGAACACTTCGGCCTGCACGGCCTGCGCCCCGGCCAGCAACAGCGCGATACCAAACAAATAAGTCCTCATCTACCTAGCCCTGTCCCGTGTAATCAGCATAGAATGCGCGTGCATTATGCCCTATTTCACTGTGCCCCAAATACGCTCCAGATGCTCGGTTTCCTGAAGAAGAATTCGCCCGGAGAAAAAGACGACAGCGGCTGGATCGCGCGCCTGAAATCCGGCCTGACGCGCACCGGCAGCCAGCTGACCGGGCTGTTCGGCCGCGGCGGGAGGATCGACGACGACCTCTACGAGGAGCTGGAGACCATCCTGATCACCGCGGATGTCGGCATGGACGCGACCAACGCGCTGCTCGCCGACCTGCGCCGCTACGTCAAGGAGCATCGCCTGGGCGAAGCGGCGGAACTCAGGGAAGCGCTCGCGCACTGCCTGCTCAAACTGCTCAAACCGCTGGCCCAACCCCTGCAGGCCGGGACGCACAAACCGTTCGTCATCATGCTGTGCGGGGTGAACGGCGCGGGCAAGACCACTTCGATCGGCAAGCTGACCAAACACCTGCAATCGCACGGGCTGTCGGTGCTGCTCGCGGCAGGCGACACCTTCCGTGCCGCGGCGCGCGAACAACTGGCTGCCTGGGGTGAGCGCAACGACGTGACGGTCATCGCGCAGCAGGGCGGCGACCCGGCGGCGGTGATCTACGACGCCGTGCAATCCGCACAGGCACGCAAGATAGATGTGGTGCTGGCCGACACCGCCGGACGGCTCACCACGCAGGCGCACCTGATGGAAGAGATCAGGAAGGTCAAGCGCGTGATCGCCAAGGCACTGCCAGAAACGCCGACATCACCAGCGGCGCCGCACGAGGTGCTGCTGGTGCTGGACGCCAACACGGGACAGAACGCGCTCTCGCAGGTCAAGGCCTTCGATGAGGCGCTCGGCGTGACCGGCCTGATCCTGACCAAGCTGGACGGCACCGCCAAAGGCGGCGTGATCGCCGCGATCGCCCGGGCGCACCCGATCCCGGTGCGCTTCATCGGCGTGGGCGAGGGGCTGGACGACCTGCGCCCGTTCGTCGCGGAGGAATTCGTCGCGGCGCTTCTGGGTCTGGATGAATGATCTCCTTCGACCAGGTCCACAAACGCTACCCCGGCGGCTACGAGGCCCTGAAGGGTGTCTCGTTCGACATCGCTGAAGGCGAGATGGTGTTCATCACCGGACATTCCGGCGCGGGCAAGAGCACGCTGCTCAAGCTCATCGCCGCGATCGAGCGCCCCAATTCGGGCAGCGTGCTGGTGAACAACCAGAACGTCGGCGCGCTCAAGGGCGGCGCATTGCCCTATCTGCGGCGCAACCTCGGCATCATCTTCCAGGACCACAAACTGCTGTTCGACCGCAGCGTGCTCGACAACGTGCTGCTGCCGCTGCAGATCTGCGGCTTCGACCACCGCGAAAGCGGCAAGCGGGCGCGTGCCGCACTGGACAAGGTCGGCCTGCTCAAGCGCGAAAGATCCAACCCCATCGCGCTGTCCGGCGGCGAGCAGCAGCGCCTGTGCATCGCGCGCGCCATCGTCAACCGCCCGGCCATCCTGCTGGCCGACGAACCGACCGGCAACCTGGATGCCGCCTACGCGCGGGAGATCATGGCGATCTTCGGCTCATTCCACCAGGTCGGCGTCACCCTGCTGATCTCCACCCATGACGAGAGCGTGCTGCAGGATAGCGGCGTGCGCAGGCTCACGCTGAAAGAGGGCGCGCTGCAATGACGCACGCCTTCGCACTGCATCTCGGTGTGCTGCGCGCCGTGCTGCGCCGCATGTTCGCCTCAAGACTGGCAGGGTTCCTGAACATCCTGGTCATCGGCATCGCGCTCAGTCTGCCGGCCGGCATGTACCTGCTGCTGCAGAATGCGCAGGGACTGGTCGAACAATTCTCCGGCACGCCGCAGATCAGCCTGTTTCTGGAGATGAATGCGAAGGCGGAGGATATTGACCGGCTGGGCAAGCAGCTCGCCCGGCACCCGGCCATCGCCGGCACCGAGTTCGTCCCGCGCGCACAGGCCCTGGAACAACTCAAGCAAGGCACCGGACTCTCCGACCTGATCGGCGGGCTGCAGCAAAACCCTCTGCCGGACGCCTTTGTCGTCCATCCCGGGCCGGGCGATGCGCGGGCGCTGGATGCATTGCGCGACGAGCTGGCGAAACTGCCCAGGGTCAAGGAGGTGCAACTCGACTCGGCCTGGGCCTACAAGCTCGAAGCCCTGCTCAAGTTCGGGCGGATGGGCGTGCTGATCCTCGCCAGCCTGCTCAGCCTCGCGCTGATCGCCATCACCTTCAACACCATCCGCCTGCAGATCCTCACGCAGCGCGACGAGATCGAGGTCGCCAAGCTGATCGGCGCGACCGACGGCTTCATCCGCCGCCCGTTCCTGTACTTCGGCGCAGTGCAAGGCCTGCTCGGCGGCATCATGGCCTGGCTCATCGTCACCGCCAGCCTGCTGCTGCTCAACGGACAACTCGGCGCACTGGCACAGCTCTATGCCAGCCAGTTCGCACTGCACCCGCTATCGTTCGGCGACAGCCTGTCATTGCTGCTGTTCTCGGTCTATCTTGGCTTGCTCGGGGCGTGGCTTTCGGTGGCGCGGCATCTGTCGCAGATCGAGCCGCACTGAATGTTGCGGGATGCACTGGATACAATTCGAATGCGCCAGAGTGTGAAAGCCAGCGCGTCTGATTCGGAGTATATTGCCCACCAGGCTGGTGGTCTTGTCCTTTCTCTGGAGGTGCAATCATGTCGCTTCTATTCACGAAAACCATTTTAGGCGGACTCACGCTGCAGAATCGCCTGGTCATGGCGCCGATGACGCGCAACCGTGCCCCCGGCAATATCCCGAACGAGCTGATGGCGGAATATTACGCACAGCGGGCGACTGCCGGTCTGATCATCACCGAAGGCACGTCGCCGTCCCCCAACGGGCTGGGCTACCCGCGCATCCCCGGGATATTTTCCGCGGCTCAGGTCGCGGGGTGGCGGCGCGTTAGTGATGCGGTTCACGCACAGGGTGCGAAGCTGTTCATGCAGCTCATGCATACCGGGCGTATCGGCCATCCGCTCAACCTGCCTGCCGGCGGGCGCGTGCTGGCACCGTCGGCGGTGGCTGCTGCCGGCGAGATATATACCGATAATGAAGGGATGCAGCCGAACGCCCTGCCGCAGGAGATGTCCGGCCCGGACATCAGGACCGCCATAGGGGAGTTCGTGCAGGCTGCGCAGAACGCCGTGGCGGCAGGGTGCGACGGCGTCGAGCTGCATGCGGCGAACGGCTATCTGCTCGAGCAGTTCATCCGCCCGAACTCGAACCGGCGCACGGATCGCTATGGCGGCCCGATCGAGAACCGCGCGCGCTTCGTGCTCGAGGTCGCCGAGGCGGTGATCGTCGCCATCGGCAAGGACAGGGTCGGCATACGCCTGTCGCCGTTCGGCGTATTCAACGACATGCCGCTGTACGATGCGATGGAGGCGGACTACATCTGGCTGGTGCAGCAGCTGGACATGCGCGGGCTTTCCTATATCCACCTCGTCGACCATTCGGCGATGGGCGCGCCGCCGGTGCCCGATTCGATCAGGGCGGCGTTCCGCAGCGCCTTCAAGGGTGCATTGATCCTTTCCGGCGGCTACGATGCCGCGCGCGCCGAGAGCGATCTGGCGGCGGGAAAATGCGATCTGGTCGCCGTGGGGCGGCCGTTCCTCGCCAACCCGGACCTGGTCACACGTTGGAAGACCGGCGCGGCGCTGAATGCGCCCGATTTCAACACGTTCTATACGCCCGGGCCGAAGGGGTACACCGATTACCCGGCGTTGTGCTGATGCTTCGATGGGGGCGCGGCGGCACGGTGATGACCGTTTTGCCGCCTTGGCTTTCTTCAGGCGACTCTCAATAGGCCACCGTGAAGCTGACGCGCTCGTAGTCGATCCCTCGCTCCACGCTGAATCCCATTTTCAGGTACTCCTTTCCGCCACCCTGATGCAGTATCTCCACCACGCGGTTCGGCTGGAACCAGTCACGCGGAATGACCAGGCTGGCAGGGATATTGATCGCGGCAATGGCGGGCAGCAGGAAAGCGGGGGCATATTTGCTTGATACGGTCGTATTTATGCCGGTCGCCCGCATGCTGACCGCCTCGGCCGAGCCGGGCAGGTAACGCACGCCGATCTGCAATCGCCCGGTGCGCGCCACATTCGCCCATGCCGTGGCTCCCAGCATGAAGGTCTCCGCGTCACCGGGGCGCAAGGCGACCAACTGGTTATAGCTTAACCGCGCCCCGTTGTTGTCCTCGCGCGCCAGGCGCGCTCCCGAGAAGCTCTCGTTCTCGAATCGCCAGTTTTCCAGCGGATAGCCCATATCCAGCAGCTCCTTGTCCTGCGCGCCCTGCAGGACACGGCCGAAGGATTCGATCTGCTTGCGCGCCGTCTCGCCCAGGGTGTCATCGCGCCCGGGCTGCCTGAACGGTTTGCCGGACAGGTGCGCGTAAATGCCCTCCGGTTTGCAGCAAAGCTGCACGCGTTGAGCGACCGGCACCCGATCGCCGGAACGTGTGCTGTGGTCCTCGCACCAGCACTGGTGCAGGAAAGTGAGGAGCTCGATGCACTCGTCGCCGTTGCAGTGTTCGCACAGGCCGGCTTGCTGCGGTGTCTGGCCCTGCTGCAGCAGGATGGTTTTCACGCGCAGCAATTTGCTCAAGGGCACCATCGCCAGATAGCGCATGGCGGCGCTGTGTGTGACTTGCCTGACCGGCCGCAACCCTTGCGTGCTGGCCAGGTCTATCGCAAGCGGCTGTGCATCGCCTTTGCTGACGGTATAGCTGCGCTCCACCGTTACCGCACCGCTCCATTGTGCCAGCCACCTGTCCAGCAGTTGCAGTTGCGAGCGCGCCAGCTCCGCGGGGCGCGCATGGCTGGCCAGCAGGGTCTTCACATAGATGCCGCGGCAACTGCTGCGCGGACATTGCGGGCTCAGCGGATCGTCCACCTCGGCTGCCTGGAAGTTCTGTTGCTCCGCAAAGGCATACAGCTCATGCAGTTGATGCCATAGCTTGGACTCGAATTCGTAGCCGGTACGCAAGTGCTCGAAGATCTCCAGCCCGCTGTACAGCAGGCAGCGCTGGCACAACAATGCGCCGTGTTTCGCGAGCTGCGTGTCGCCGGCCATATAGCCCTGCAAACAGCGCTGGTAGCCCAGCACCATGGCCTGCCAGAGCTGTATGAGGGAAACGAACACCACCAGCTCGCCCTCATTCAGCGGCAACGGTTTGGCGATGAGCTTCCTGGCGTAATCGTCCTGTACGTGGCCGACCGTCTCGCGCAGCAGCTCGAGTGTGTTCAGCCGCTCCAGGCCGCGCATCGGATAGCGGTTGAGCTCGTTGATCTGCGTGAACAGCAGGCTGTGCGCCAGTTGCAGGTTGGTCAGCTGCAGCTGGCCGAGCCATTGCGCGCAACCCGCCGCATCCTTGAAGAGCGGATCGGCGCGGTCATCGGTCGGTTCGAGCGGCAGCGTCAGCATGGTCGATCATTCCGGGAGCGGAGCGGTAACTGGGAACATGGAACGGGGAGGCAACATAGCACGTTTTCGATCTCCTCCCAATTCCACGGCGCTACAGCAGCACTCTCTCGATGCCGCCGCGGTTGGCGTTATGGACGTAATCCTCCAGCCAGTTCTTGCCGAGCAGGTGGCGGGCCATCTCGATGACGATGTATTCCGACGTGGTGCCGCTGTCGTCGTCATAGCGCGACAATCCCTGGTGGCAGGCCGGGCAGGAGGTGAGTATTTTGACCTCGCCGGTAAAACCATCGGCGCGCAGCGCGTCGGCGCCCTTGCGCATCTCTTCTTCCTTGCGGAAGCGCACCTGTGTCGCAATGTGCGGCTGCGACACGCCGAAGCTGCCGGCCTCTCCGCAGCAGCGCTCGTTGAGCAGCACGTCGGCACCCATCAGTTCGCTGGCCACCTTGAGCGGCTGGTGGGTCTTCATCGGCGAATGGCAGGGGTCGTGGAACATGTAGCGCGCGCCGGTCGGCGATTCCAGCTTCACCCCTTTCTCCAGCAGGTACTCGTGGATGTCGAGCAGCCGGCAGCCGGGGAAGATCTTCTCGAACTGGTATTTCAGCAACTGATCCATGCAGGTGCCGCATGACACGATCACCGTCTTGATGTCCAGGTAATTCAGCGTGTTCGCCACGCGGTGGAACAGCACGCGATTGTCGGTGGTGATCTGGTTGGCCTTGTCGGCCTGTCCGGAGGCATTCTGCGGGTAGCCGCAGCACAGGTAGCCGGGCGGCAGCACGGTAATCGTGCCGATCTCGTACAGCATCGCCTGCGTCGCCAGCCCGACCTGGCCGAACAGGCGTTCCGAGCCGCAGCCGGGGAAGTAGAACACCGCCTCGGAGTCTTCGCTCAACTTGTGCGGGTTGCGGATGATCGGCACGATGCTGCTGTCCTCGATGTCGAGCAGGGCGCGCGAGGTCTTCTTGGGCAGGTTGCCCGGCATCGGCTTGTTGAAGAAGTGGATCACCTTGGCTTGGCCGAGCGGCAATACCAGGGGCGCACCGCCGACGGTGGCGGGCGGACGTCTGGTCTGAGCCCTGAACAGGCCGAGGCGCTTGGCGACCCGATAGCCGATGCGCTGTGCCTTGTAGCCGACCTCGATCATCATCTTGCGGATCAGCTTGATGGCGGTCGGATCGGTGGTGCTGAGGAACAGCATCGAAGCGGCGGTCACCGGGTTGAATTTCTTCTTGCCCTGTTTGCGCAGGAAGTTGCGCATCGCGACCGATACGTCGCCGAAATCGATATCCACCGGGCAGGGGTTCTTGCACTTGTGGCATACCGTGCAGTGGTCGGCAACATCGCCGAATTCGGTGAAGTGCTGGATGGAGACGCCGCGCCGCGTCTGCTCCTCGTACAGGAAAGCCTCGATCAGCAGGGAGGTGGCAAGGATCTTGTTGCGCGGCGAATACAGCAGGTTGGCGCGCGGCACGTGTGTGCTGCACACCGGCTTGCATTTGCCGCAACGCAGGCAATCCTTGATCGAGTCGGCGATCTCGCCCAGCTCGCTCTTTTCCAGGATCAGGCTCTCCAGCTCCATCAGGTTGAAGCTGGGCGTGTAGGCACGCTCCAGGTTGCCGCCCTTGAGCAGCTTGCCCCGGTTGAAGCGGCCTTCCGGATCGATGCGCCGCTTGTAGTCGGCGAACGCGGCGATCTCCCGGGGTTCGAGATAATCGAACTTGGTGATGCCGATGCCGTGCTCCCCGGAGATCACGCCGCCCAGTTCCTTGGCCAGCCGCATGATGCGGTCCACCGCGGCATAGGCCTGCTGCAGCATCCCGTAATCATCGGAGTTCACCGGGATGTTGGTATGCACGTTGCCATCGCCGGCGTGCATGTGCAGCGCGACGAACACGCGGCTCTTCAGCACATTCCGGTGGATGGCGCCGCACTGCTCGAGAACGGGCTGGTAAGTGCTGCCGCTGAAGATCTGGCGCAGCGGCTCGCGCACCTCGCGCTTCCATGAGGCGCGCAACAGGTGGCGCTGCACCGCACCGAACACGGTGACCGCATCCTGCCGGTCCAGCGGCGCATACAGCCCTTCGCCGAGCGGCGCGTCGAGGTTGTCCAGCAACCATTGCCAGCGCGCGCGCACCTCGGCGAGCATCTGCCGCACCGCCTCGGGGCGGTTGCCGAGCAGCTCGGCGTCGCCGAGCTGCGCGTCGTCCTGGTAATACAGCGGCAGCTCACCGGCGAAGAGTTCGTCCAGTGCATCGAGCAGCTTGAGCTTGTTCTTCAGCGACAACTCGATGTTGATGCGCTCGATGCCGTCGCAATAGTCGCCCATGCGCGGCAGCGGGATCACCACGTCCTCGTTGACCTTGAACGCGTTGGTGTGCCTGGCGATCGCTGCGGTGCGCGCGCGGTCCAGCCAGAACTTCTTGCGCGCCTCGGCGGATACCGCGATGAAGCCCTCACCGCTGCGCAGGTTAGCGAGGCGCACGATCTCCGAGGCGGCGGCGGCGGCGGCATCCGCGTCGTCGCTCACCACGTCGGCAACCAGCACCATCTTCGGCCGGGTGCCGCGCCTGGCCTTGGTGGCGTAGCCCACCGCCTTGAGGTAGCGTTCGTCGAGGTGTTCCAGTCCCGCCAGGAAGACCTTGCAGATCGAGAAGGGGGAGGGGGGGATGCTACATTTGTCGAACAGCGCGGTGATCTCGACGATCGCGGGCACCGCCTCGCGCACCTGGCCGAAGAACTCCAGGCACACGGTGCGGGTATGCGCGTGGGCGCGATGCAGGATGAAGCGCGCCGAGGTGATGATGCCATCGCAGCCCTCCTTCTGGATGCCGGGCAGGCCGGAAAGGAATTTGTCGGTGACGTCCTTGCCGAGACCGGCCTTGCGGAACGCGCTGCCGGGGACCTCGAGGGTCTCCGGCGTACCGTGCGGGGTCGTCCCGTCCGTCTCGAAGCGGCTGATGCGGAAAGTGGCAGTGGCGGCATCGTGGATCTTGCCGAGGTTGTGGTCGAGGCGCTCGACCTCCATCCACAGCCCGTCCGGCGTGACCATGCGCCACGAGGCGAGGTTATCCAGCGCGGTGCCCCACAGCACCGCTTTCTTGCCGCCGGCATTCATCGCCACGTTGCCGCCGATGCACGATGCGTCCGCCGAGGTCGGGTCGACCGCGAACACCAGCTTGCCGGCTTCCGCCGCTTCCATCACGCGCCGCGTCACAGCGCCGGCGCCGCAGCGGATCGTGGCATATGACTCACTCAAACCGGGCAGCACCAGATGTTCCACGGCGGAGAGTGAGTCCAGCTTCTCGGTGTTGATCACCGCGGAGAACCTGTCCAGCGGCACCGCGCCGCCGGTGTAGCCGGTGCCGCCGCCGCGCGGGATGATAGTCAGCTTGAGTTCGATGCAGGCGCGCACCAGCGGCGCGACCTCTTCCTCGGTGTCCGGGTGCAGCACCACGAACGGATATTCCACACGCCAGTCGGTCGCGTCGGTCACGTGCGAGACGCGCGCCAGACCGTCGAACTGGATGTTGTCGCGGCGTGTGATGCGGCCCAGCACACGCAGGACGCGTTTGCGCAATCGCAGGGTCTGCTCGAACTCGGCGGCGAATTGATCGACCGCCGCAGCGGCAAGCTCGAGCAGCCGCTTTACTTTGGGGTTGTGGTTCCGGTTGCCGCCGGCCACGACATCCTCTGCGTCCCGGCGGCGCACTTCGATGGCATTCAGGCGGTGGCGTAGTGCACCGATCAGCGCCTCGCGGCGCTTGCGGTTGGCAAGCAGGTCATCCTGCAGATAAGGGTTGCGCGTCAGGACCCAGATGTCACCCAGCACCTCGTACAGCATTTGCGCGGAGCGCCCGGTGCGCCGTTCTTCGCGCAGCGTGTTGATGACGTCCCACGCCTCGCCGCCGAGGATGCGCAAGACGATCTCGCGGTCGGAGAACGAGGTGTAGTTATATGGGATTTCGCGCAAGCGTGCCGTCATGGTGTTCCTTATTGCAAGGCGCGCATTTTACCTTACGTGCCGCTCGTGCGGATAGAATAGCGGCTATATGAACCGCCCTTCCGACAAGCCGACCGCACGGGTGTTCTTCGCCTTGTGGCCGAAGCCTGCCGAGTGCAGGCAGCTGGCCGCCTGGCAGGCGCCGTTGAAACGCCTGTGTGGCGGTCGCGCGATGCGCAGCGAGACGCTGCACAGCACGCTGGTGTTCATCGGCGATGTGGACGGCATGACACGGTGCGCGCAAGCGTCTGGTGCGGGAATGCCGTCCCCTCGCCTCCTCCCGCAATCGGCTGGCTACGCCAGTAACGTGTCGGAGGCGAAACCTTACGGGCTGGAGGTCTTGCAACTGGCGGCGCGGGAAGTCAGCGGGGAAAGTTTCGAACTATGCCTCGACGAGGCGCGCTACTGGGGGCACAACCACATCGTGTATGCCGCGCCGCGCCATGTGCCGCAACAGCTGGCACAACTGGCGGATGCGCTGCGGCAGCGCCTGACCGCACATCGCTTCGAATTCGACCAGCGTGACTACCGGCCGCATGTCACGCTGTTGCGCAACGCGCACTGGAGCGACGCAGCGCTGCCTGCGATGCAGCAGGTAGGCTGGCGGATCGGTGATTTCGCACTGGTGCAATCCGTGCAGCACGAGGGATCGACGGATTACCGGGTACTGGCGCGTTTCCCTTTGGGCGCCGGTGGCGGATAATCTGCCCGTCAAATAACAGGGGCACAGGCATGCTCAATATCTTTACGCTGGAGAATGGAAAGCTGGCCGGCATCCGTCCGGATGAGGTCACCGCACGCAAGCCGGTCTGGGTGGATGCCATCGCACCCGATGAAGACGAGCGTGCCTGGGTGGCCAAGACCTTCTCGATCGTTCTGCCGCAACCGGAACACCTGCGCGACATCGAGGCTAGCGCGCGGTTCTACGAGGAGGACAGCGAGCTGCACTTGCGCTCGGACTTCCTGCTCGGCAAGGAGAGCGATTCGCGCAGCGTCATCGTGGCCTTCGTGCTGTCCGATAACGTGCTGTTCAGCGTGCACGACGAGGATTTGCCGGTATTCCAGCGTTTCCGCCTACGTTCGCATGTGCAGCCCGACCTGGTCGCGGACAGTCTCGATGTGCTGGTCGATCTGTACGGTTCTGATGTGGAGTTTTCTGCCGATGCGCTGGAGGAGGCTTATGCCGATCTCGGCGGCATAAGCGACACGGTGCTGAACAACACGCTCAGCGACAAACAGGCGGGCATGGTGTTGGCCAGCATCGCCCACGCGGAACACCTGAACGGGCGCATCCGCCGCAACCTGATGGATACGCGCCGCGCGGTCTCGTTCCTGATGCGCAGCAAGCTGCTCGCGCCGGAACAGATGGAGGAGGCGCGCCAGATCATGCAGGACATCGACTCGCTGGACGGGCACACCGCGTTCCTGTTCGACAAGATCAACTTCCTGATGAACGCCACGGTCGGCTTCATCAACATCAACCAGAACAAGATCGTGCGCCTGTTCTCGGTGGCCTCGGTGGCGCTGCTGCCGCCCACCCTGATCGCTTCCGTCTACGGTATGAATTTCCGGCACATGCCGGAACTTAACTGGCCGAACGGCTATCTATTCGCCCTGTCGCTGATGCTGGCATCCGTCGCGCTGCCATTCTGGCTGTTCCACCAAAAGGGGTGGCTGAAATAGGCAGCACTGCGACTGTCCGCCGTTCGCGATCCCGACACGAAGAACCTTATGCTGGTTACACCATGAAGAAATCGACCGACCCCGCCCGCTTGAGCGGCTTCCTTTTGCTGCTTTCCCTTTCGTGCCCCGGCCTGATCCCGGTTGCCCATGCCGGCAGCGAGGGGTTCGCGCTTTGCGCGAAGAGATACCCGGACAATGGCGCCGAGCGCCTGAAGTGCTATGACAATGCGCAGGCCGCCGCCTCCATGTCGGACCTGCCGCCGCCGGAAGAAGACGAGCCTCTGCCGGAAACGACGCCAGCCATCGCGCCGGCGGCAGCGCCGGCCCCGGTCACCGAACGCTCCTACCTGACCCGCGCCTGGAACCTGGACGACAGGGCCAATCGCGACCAGAGCAAGCTTGGCCGCCTGGTGCCGCACCGGCAGAACTATCTGCTGGCGCGCTCGACCGACAATGCCAACAATCTGCCCACTTCTCCCGCTCCGGGCCACACGGCGACCATCCCCTATGACTTCGACACGCTGGAAACCAAGTTTCAGCTGAGCTTCAAGGCGGACATCGGCAGCCAGGGAAACATCGATCTTCTCGGATTGAAGACGCTGCGCCTGTGGGGCGCCTACACGCAACAGTCCAACTGGCAGATGTTCAACGCAAACAATTCCGCGATGTTCCGCGAGACCAATTACGAGCCGGAGCTGATCGCCACCTTTGGCACGGGAGCCTCATCCGGATTGAAGCTCGTCAACCTCGGCCTGGCGCACCAGTCGAACGGACAGCATCTGCCGGAGTCGCGCAGCTGGAACCGCCTCTACCTGCAGGGCGGCTGGGAATGGGGCAACACTTCAGTGATGGGGCGCGGCTGGTGGCGTCTTCCGGAAAATTCCCAGAGGGACGAGAACCCCGACATGACCGATTACGTCGGTCGCGCCGACCTGGTGGCGCGCTGGGAGCCCCTCGACAAGTCGCAGGCGATATCCGTGCTGCTGCGCAACAATCTCAACTGGTCGAACAACCGCGGTTTCATGCAGGTGGATTGGGCCATGCCGGTGGCGCTGGGGAATTCCGCGCGGCTGCACGCACAGCTGACTTCCGGTTTTGGCGAGAGCCTGATCGACTACAATCATCGCCAGACGACGCTGGGGCTCGGTTTTTCATTCCGCGAATGGTAGCTCCTCAATGCAACCCGCTTAGGGCGGAGCGCATCGCGGTTCCGCCGGATGTGTTGACGGCACCCAGCTTTGAATCCGCCTCGCAAACAAAAAGCGGCCCCGAAGGCCGCTTCTTGCTTGCTGCTTGAATTGTCGCTTACTTGATGATCGCGTTCAGCTCGCCCTTGGCATAGCGGGTCGCCATGGCATCCAGCGAGATCGGCTTGATCTTCGCGGCCTGCCCGGCGCAGCCGAAGGCTTCGTAGCGCGCCTTGCAGATCTCCTTCATCGCCTTGGTGGTGGCGGCAAGGAATTTGCGCGGATCGAAGTCCTTGGGATTCTGTGCGAGGTAGCGGCGCGTCGCGCCGGTCGAAGCCATGCGCAGGTCGGTGTCGATGTTCACCTTGCGCACGCCGTGCTTGATGCCCTCGACGATCTCCTCGACCGGCACGCCGTAGGTCTCGCCCATCGCGCCGCCGAACTCGTTGATGACCTTGAGCCATTCCTGCGGCACTGAAGAGGAGCCGTGCATCACCAGGTGGGTGTTGGGGATGCGCGCATGGATATCCCTGATGCGATCGATACGCAGCACCGCGCCGGTGGGCGGACGGGTGAATTTATAGGCGCCGTGCGAGGTGCCGATGGCGATCGCCAGCGCATCCACCTGTGTCGCCTTGACGAACTCGGCGGCTTCGCCCGGGTCGGTCAGCAGCTGGTCCTGGCTCAGCGCACCTTCAGCGCCGTGGCCATCCTCCTTCTCGCCATGGCCGGACTCCAGCGAACCGAGGCAACCCAGCTCGCCCTCGACGGAGACACCGACCGCATGGGACATGTCCACCACGCTGCGCGTGACATTGACGTTGTATTCGAAGCTGGACGGCGTCTTGCCGTCGGTCATCAGCGAACCGTCCATCATCACGCTGGAAAAGCCGGACTTGATCGCCTGTATGCAGATCGCCGGCGATGCGCCGTGGTCCTGGTGCATCACCACCGGGATGTGCGGGTAGGCTTCCACCGCCGCTTCGATGAGATGGCGCAGGAAAGCCTCGCCGGCATATTTGCGCGCGCCTGCGGAGCCTTGCATGATGACCGGGCTGTTGGTCTCGTCGGCCGCTTCCATAATGGCCTTGACCTGTTCCAGGTTGTTCACATTGAAGGCGGGCAGGCCGTAGCCGTGCTCCGCCGCATGATCGAGTAGTTGACGTAGGGATACGAGTGCCATTGTTTTCTCCTGATAGATTCAATAAGAATTCGGGTTGAGTTTCCTTGCGCCGGACCGGCGCCAAATCACGCCTTGCGATGATCTCCGACACGCATGATCTTCATCGTGTTGGTATGCCCGGATCTGCCCATCGCTTCGCCGATGGTCATCACCACCATGTCGCCGTCTTTCACCAGGCCCAGATCCAGGAGCGTCGCCTCGATATGGTGCCATTCTTCCGACTGCCCCCTGGCCTTGGAATGGAAGGCGATGGGATGCACGCCGCTGAACAGTGTCACCTTGCTCAGCGTCTCCGGCAGCGGTGTCAGCGCAAAGATTGGCACACCCGCATTCATGCGCGACATCCACAATGGCGTGGAGCCGGACTGGGTCAGCGCGATGATGGCCTTCACCTTGAAATGCGATGCTGCGAACAGGGCGGACATCGCGATGGACTGGTCGATGCGCGTGAATTTCTGCTGGATGACGCGGCGGTCGAACACGCTCTCTTCCACCTCCCGCTCGGCCTTGAGGCAGATACGCGCCATGGCCTCGATGGTCTCCACCGGATAATCGCCGACCGCCGTTTCCGCCGACAGCATCACCGCGTCCGTGCCGTCCAGCACTGCATTGGCCACGTCCGAGACTTCCGCGCGCGTCGGGATAGGGTTGCTGATCATCGACTCCATCATCTGCGTGGCGGTGATCACCAGGCGGTTCTTCGTGCGCGCCATCTTGATCATGCGCTTCTGCAGCCCGGGCACGGACGCATCTCCGACCTCCACGCTCAAGTCGCCGCGCGCCACCATGATGGCGTCGGATGCCTCGATGATGTCGCCCAGTGCAGGGATGGCCTCGGCACGCTCGATCTTGGCCATCAGCATGCTCTTGCCCCCCGCCGCGTGCATCAGCTCGCGCGCCAGGCGCATGTCATCGCCGTTGCGCGGGAACGATACCGCCAGATAGTCCGCCTTGATCAGTGCCGCGGTCTTGATGTCTTCCTTGTCCTTGTCGGTCAGTGCCGGCGCGGTCAGGCCGCCGCCCTTGCGGTTGATGCCCTTGTTGTTGGACAGCACGCCGCCGCGCACCACCTTGCAGATGATCTCCTGGCCCCTGACCTCGACGACATCGAATTCCAGCATGCCGTCGTTGAGCAGCAGCACCGAGCCCTTGCTCACATCGTTGGGCAGGTCCTTGTAATCCAGGCCGACGCGCTGCTGGTTGCCCAATCCGTCCAGCGCGGCATCGAGGATGAAGGTGTCGCCCTTGTTCAGCACGATCTTGTCGTTCTCGAACTTGCGCACGCGGATCTTGGGTCCCTGCAGGTCGGCGAGGATGCCGACGGTACGCCCGACCACTGCCGCAGCCGCGCGCACAGTCTCGGCGCGCTGCACATGGTCCTGCACCGTGCCGTGCGAGAAATTCATCCGCACCAGGTCGACACCGGAGCGGATCATCTTCTCGAGGACTTCCCGGCTGCTGGAGGCAGGCCCGAGGGTCGCGACGATCTTGGTTCTACGCAGCATGAAGGGTCATTCGCCGCTGCCGGCCTGCGCCGCGCGCTGCTCGAGGATCTCCACAGCCGGCAGTTTCTTGCCCTCGAGGAATTCCAGGAAAGCGCCGCCCGCCGTGGAGATGTAGGACACCTTGTCATAGATGCCGTATTTCTGGATCGCGGCGATGGTGTCACCTCCGCCCGCCAGCGTGAAGGCACGGGTCTCGGCGATCGCCGTGGCGATCTTTTTGGTGCCTTCCCCGAACTGGTCGAATTCGAACACCCCGACCGGGCCGTTCCACACCACCGTGCCAGCCTTCATGATGATATCCGCTATCTCTTGTGCCGACTGTGGGCCGATGTCGAAGATCATGTCGTCGTCAGCCACTTCGCCGGCGCCCTTCAGCACGGCCGGCTCGTTCGCGTCGAATCTCTTGCCGACCACCACGTCCGTCGCGACCGGGATGGAAGCGCCGCGCGCCTGCATCTTCTGCATCAGGCCCTGTGCGGTCGGCACCAGATCGTCCTCGCACAGCGACTTGCCGACGTTCTTGCCGGCGGCCTTGAGGAAGGTGTTGGCGATGCCGCCGCCGACCACCAGTTGCTCGCACTTCTCGGCCAGCGATTCCAGTACGGTCAGCTTGGTGGACACCTTGCTGCCGCCGACGATGGCCACCATCGGGCGCGCCGGATCGAGCAGTGCCTTGGACAGCGCATCCAACTCCTCGGTCAGCAGGATGCCGGCCGCCGCGACCGGCGCATACTTGGCCACGCCGTGGGTCGATGCTTCGGCGCGGTGCGCCGTGCCGAAGGCGTCCATAACGAACACGTCGCATAACGCGGCATATTTCCTTGCCGTCTCTTCGGCGTTCTTCTTCTCGCCCTTGTTGAAGCGGCAGTTCTCCAGCAGCACCAGCTCACCCTCGGCGACAGTGAAACCGCCGCCCGTCCAGTCCTTGATCAGGCGCACCGGCTTGCCCAGTTTGTCGGCGATGACATGTGCGACCGGTTTGAGCGAGTTCTCCTCGGAATAGACCCCCTCTTCAGGACGGCCCAGATGCGAGGTCACCATCACGCGTGCGCCGGCGCTCATGGCGGCATTGATCGTCGCCATCGAGGCGGTGATGCGCGCGTCAGAGGTGACCTTGCCCTCCTTGACCGGAACATTGAGGTCGGAACGGATCAGGACGCGTTTGCCCCTGAGGTCCAGATCGGTCATTTTGGTTACGGACATTTCATTCTCCTAGATAATTTGGCAAGCGGTGAAGCTGGCCCGAAGCCAAGTCTTGCGGCTTACGGCAGCGGCGCCTGGAGCGCAATACCCATCCACCTTGGCAGAGTGGATATCGTGCGTTTCGGTCTATCTGGCGACGTGACGCACCAGACGCATCATGTTGCAGGTATAGCCATATTCGTTGTCGTACCAAGCCACCACCTTGACGAAGGTCGGGTCGAGCGCGATGCCGGCATCGGCGTCGAAGATGGACGGGCAGGCATGGCCGCGAAAGTCGGTGGCGACCACCTTCTCCGTGGTGTAGCCCAGCACGCCCTTCAGCGGGCCGCTCTCGGAAGCCGCTTTCATGGCGGCGCAGATCTCGTCGTAGGTCGCCGCCTTGTTCAGTTCTACGGTCAGGTCGACCACCGACACGTCCGAGGTCGGCACGCGGAACGCCATGCCGGTAAGCTTCTTGTTCAGGTCGGGGATCACCTTGCCCACGGCCTTGGCGGCGCCGGTCGAGGACGGGATGATGTTCTCGAGGATGCCGCGCCCGCCGCGCCAGTCCTTGTTGGACGGGCCGTCCACGGTCTTCTGGGTGGCCGTCGCCGCATGCACCGTGGTCATCAGGCCGCGCTTGATGCCGAAGACATCGTGCAGCACCTTGGCGACCGGCGCCAGCGCGTTGGTGGTACAGGAGGCGGCGGAGACGATGTTCTCGCCCTTGTAGTTATCATGGTTCACGCCGTACACGAACATCGGGGTGTCATCCTTGGAGGGCGCCGATTGCACGACCTTTTTTGCGCCTGCTGCGATATGTTTCTCGCAGGTTTCCTTGGTCAGGAAGAAACCGGTACATTCGATCACGATGTCTGCGCCGACTTCGTTCCATTTCAGGTTGGCCGGATCCTTCTCGGCTGTCAGGCGCACGGTCTTGCCGTTCACGACCAGATTGCTGCTGTTCACGGCGACATCGCCGTTGAAGCGGCCATGCACAGAGTCATACTTCAACATGTATGCGAGGTAATCCGGCTCCAGCAGGTCGTTGATGGCGACGACCTCGAACTCCGGGAAATCCCTGGCCACCGCACGGAACACCATGCGGCCGATGCGGCCGAATCCGTTGATACCAATTTTGATTGCCATGTTCTCTCTCCAGTAGCTAATTGAAAATCTTGCGTACTACAGTATGCCCCTGACGGCCTTGACGGTATTGTGGCCTTGGCCGGAGCGCCGCTCCCTGACGTGGTTGCGATACAGTTCCCTCAACCGATGACTTTCTTTACCGTTGCAGCCACGTTGTCCGCGGTAAAGCCGAAGTGCTTGAACAGTTCCGGTGCCGGGGCGGATTCGCCGAAGCAATCCATGCCCACGACCGCGCCGTCCAGGCCGACATACTTGTACCAGCCGCCGGTCACACCCGCCTCGACCGCCACGCGTTTCACGCCCTTTGGCAACACGCTGTCCCGGTATGCCTGTTCCTGTTTGTCGAACACATTGGTGGACGGCATCGAAACCACGCGCACGTTGATGCCGTCGGCAGCCAGCATTTTTTGTGCTTCCAAAGCCAAGGATACTTCCGAGCCGGTGGCGATGATCACCGCATGCGGCTTGCCGCCTGCAGCCTCGGACAACACATAGGCGCCCTTGCGGATATCGGCGATCTGCGCGGCATCGCGTTTCTGGAATGCCAGGTTCTGGCGGCTGAAAACCAGGCTGCTCGGACCGTCCTTGCGCTCCACGGCAGCAACCCACGCGGCAGCGGACTCGACCGTGTCGCAGGGACGCCACAATTCCATGTTCGGGATGTAGCGCAATGTCGCAGTCTGCTCGACCGGCTGATGGGTCGGCCCGTCTTCTCCCAGACCGATGGAATCGTGGGTGAACACATAGATCACGCGCTGCTTCATCAGGGCGGACATGCGCAGCGCATTGCGCGCATATTCCGAGAACATCAGGAAGGTGCCGCCGAACGGCAGAAAACCGCCATGCAGCGCCATGCCGTTCATGATGTGCGCCATGCCGAACTCGCGCACCCCGTAGCTGATGTAGTTGCCGGTGCTCTTGCCGCGAATGTGCCTGCAACCCGTCCAGTTGGTCAGGTTGGAGCCGGTCAGGTCGGCCGAGCCGCCAAGGAATTCCGGCAAGGCAGGAGCCAGCGCGTTGATGGCGTTCTGCGAAGCCTTGCGGGTTGCGATGGTTTCGGCTTTTTCGTTGGTCTTGGCGATCGCTTCGGCAGCATGTGCCGTCCAGTTCGCCGGCAATTCGCCCTTGATACGGCGCTCGAATTCGGCGGCCTCCTTGGGGAACGCGGCACGATATTCGGCGAATTTGTTGTTCCACAGCTTCTCCAGACCTTCGCCCTTGGTGCGCGCATCCCAGGCCTCGTAGACATGCCTGGGGATCTCGAACGGCGGATATTTCCAGCCGATGTGCGCGCGCGTCGCGGCCACTTCGTCGTTGCCCAGCGCGGCACCGTGCACGTCATGTGTGTCTGCCTTGTTCGGTGAGCCCATGCCGATGATGGTCTTGCAGCAGATCAGCGTAGGCTTGTCGGTCACCGCCTTGGCCGCCTTGATCGCGGCATCGACCGCTTCCGGGTCGTGGCCGTTCACATCGGCGATCACATGCCAGCCGTAAGCCTCGAAACGCTTGGCGGTATCATCGGTGAACCAGCCATCCACATGACCGTCGATCGAGATGTTGTTGTCATCCCAGAATGCCGTCAGCTTGCCCAGGCCCCAGGTGCCTGCCAGCGCGCATGCCTCGTGCGAGATGCCTTCCATCATGCAACCGTCGCCCATGAACACATAGGTATGGTGATTGACGATCTCGTGACCGGGCCGGTTGAATTCGGCGGCAAGCAGCTTTTCCGCCATCGCCATACCCACCGCGTTGGTGATGCCCTGGCCGAGCGGACCGCCAGTCGTTTCCACACCCGGCGTATAGCCATATTCGGGGTGGCCCGGTGTCCTGGAATGCATCTGGCGGAAACGCTTCAATTCCTCGATCGGCAGGTCGTAGCCGGACAAATGCAGCAATGCGTAGATCAGCATCGAGCCGTGGCCGTTGGACAGCACGAAGCGGTCGCGGTCGGGCCACTTGGGGTTGGCGGGGTTATGGCGCAGGTGGCGGTTCCACAACACGTCGGCGATCTCGGCCATGCCCATCGGGGCACCCGGGTGGCCGGAATTCGCCTTTTGCACGGCATCCACTGCCAGCATCCGGATCGCGCCGGTGATGTCGTTGAACTTGGGTGGGGTGATGTTACGTGTCGCGGCCATTTCTGTGGTCTCCGGGATATCCTGTGCGTTGGTCATGTAAATCCGTTAGGGTTCGGGGATTATACCGCAACACCATAAATATGGCTTCTTACTGTGATTCTGCCTCGCCACCCTTCTTGGCGAATTTGATGCCCAATTGCTTGAGTTTGCGGTAAAGATGGGTGCGTTCCAGACCGACCTTTTCGGCCACCCGCATGACGTTACCCGCCTCCTTGCGCAGATGGTAGTCAAAATAGAGCACGTCGAAATGCTCACGCGCCTCGCGCAACGGCAAGTCCAGCGGCAAAGAGAATTGCTGCGTCTGGCCATCAATATCCAGAACGATTTTCTGACTTTGCGCTCCTGCCGGCTGTACCTGCGGCTTGGGCGCACCCTCCCGGATCGCCTTGGCAATGGTACTGAGCAGCTTCTGCAGCGCGATGGGTTTTTCCAGGAAGTCTACCGCGCCGATGCGTGTCGCCTCGACCGCCGTCTCGATGGTGCCGTGGCCTGACATCATCACGACAGGCATTGTCAGCAGATCCTGCTCGACCCATTCCCTGAGCAAGGTCACGCCGTCGGTGTCCGGCATCCAGATGTCGAGCAGCACCATGTCCGGTTCGCGCTCGTTCCGGTAAGCGCGTGCTTGCGCGGCATTTTCCGCGAGATGCACCTGATAGCCCTCGTCGAACAGGATCTCCGAAAGCAATTCACGGATACCCACTTCATCATCCACCACCAGAATCTGCTTGCTTGCCATTACGCCTCCTCAGCCAGCGGCAGGTGGATATTGACACGCGCCCCGCCGCCCGCATTATTCTCAATGGCGATGCGCCCGCCATGTTCTTCCACGATCTTTTTCACGATCGCCAGCCCCAGCCCCGTACCTTTTGTCTTGGTCGTCATATATGGCTCGAAGGCCCGCGACAGCACGCTCTCCGGAAAACCCGCGCCGTTATCTTCGACACACAGATGGATCTCGCCATCATGCGCCGCGGTGCCCAATGTTATCTGCGGTTGCACGACACCCTGCAGCGCATCCTGCGCGTTCTGCAGCAGATTGTGTATGACCTGGCGCAGGCGGGTTGCATCGCCATTGATCTCGCTGCGTGATGCTTCCAGTTTCAGCAGGTTGGGGATGGCATTCGCCTCGTATAGCCCCAGCACCTCGCGGATCAGTTTGTGCATGTCCAGGCGCGCCAGCTTCAGCGCCGGGCCGCGCGCGTAGTCGGCGAAATCGCTCACCATGTTCTTCATCGCGCCGACCTGGCTGACGATGGTCTGCGTGGCGCGCTGCAGCAATTGCGCGTCGACCTCATCGAGCTTGCCGCCGAGCTTGTGCTGCAGGCGCTCCGCCGAAAGCTGGATCGGGGTGAGCGGATTCTTGATCTCGTGCGCGAGGCGCCGCGCCACCTCTCCCCATGCCGCCTGCCGCTCCGCCTTGAGCAGCTGGCTGACATCGTCGAACACCACCACATAACCCGCGTCCCCGCCCTGTGGCAGGCGCGTGCCGCGCATCAGCAGGATCTGGTTACCGTTCTTGCTCAGACGCTCGATCTGTCGCTGCCATTCGCCGTTGGTCGTTTCGCCGAAGGCTTCCATGATGGTATGGCAGAACGGTTTCAGCAGGCTGTGCCTTTCAGCGATCTGGCCCAGCGACATGCGCTGCATTTCCTGCAACGGCACGGCAAGGATCTGCGCCGCACTGGTGTTCACTGAACGCAGGCGCAATTCATTGTCCAGCGCCAGCACGCCGGAAGACAGGTGCGTCAGCACGCTTTCCAGGTAGACCTTGGCGCCTTCCACCTCGCGTTGCTGCTGTTCGCTGGCCTGCTTCGCCTCGGACAATTGCTGCGTCATCTGGTTGAACAGGCCGGTCAGCGCACCCAATTCGTCGCTGCTTCGTATCGGGTATTGGCCGGTGAAATCCCCCTGTGCCACGGCCCGTGTGCCTTCCGCAAGCGCCTCCAGCGAGGAGCCGAGCCGTTCGCTGATGAAAAATGCCGCCGATACTGCCGTCAACAACACCACCAGTAGCGACAGTGTCAGTGTTATCGCGTACAACCGCTTCAACCCGAGGCGCGAAAGCGTCAGTTCCTGATAATCCCGGTATACCGCCTGCACGGTTTCTGCATCCGCCTCGACCTGTTTGGGCACCGGCTGTGTGAATTGCAGCACATATCTCCCTCCAGCCTGCGTATTGGAGCTTACCTTCACCAGTGCACGTAATGTCAGCCCCTTTTTCGGCAGGGTGTCAATCACGGCATATTCGCCCTTTTCCAGGGTCGACCGCAGCAGATCACTATCGGGTATCTCCGGGAACAGCGCATTACCGCTGGATGCGAATGCGACCACGTTCCCTTTGGTGGTAAACAATGCGGCTTCCTGCGCCACCTTCTCATCTATTAACTGATCTAGCGCGCGCTGATATTGCCCCGGCTGTTTCTCAGCCAGCAATAACGCGATGAACTGGGTCTTCTTGGTCAGTTCCTTCAGGCTATTGTCAAGGCCGCTCCTGCCCAGGTTGAGTCCTCCTTCCAGCGCCTTCTCGACACGCACGTCGAACCAGGACTCGATGCTTTTGCCAAGGAAATTTACCGATACGACATATACCAGCATACCGGGCAGAACGGCGATCAGGGTGAAGAAAACCACCAGGCGCAAGGTGAGCCTGGCGCCAAAGACCTTGTTTTTAAGCTTGTTGCGCAAGCGCAGGAGCTGATAGCCAACCAACCCCGCCAAACTCAACGCGAACAAACCGGTTAATCCGAGCAACGCGTAATAATCGATGGACAACACCTTGGTATCGGCGCTGCTGCTGGATAACAAATACAGCAGCACGCCGCCAACGATGAGGCTGATGAAATTAAGGTATTTCATCGTAATTTCACTCCGCCCTGCCTTCGCCGTCCACGGCCATCTCCGCCGGCCGGATCACCCAGCGATACCAGTCGGAATTGAGCGCCCAATCCTTGCCGGTCAGCGCGTTTACCTGCAGCGGCAGAGGCAATTGCGTGATATCCAGTCGGAAGCGCGCAGCCGCCATATAACTGCCATCCTTCTTCATCAGATCGGCTGGAATGTTTGCGGAATTCTGCCTGGACAATATGTTTAACGCATCTTCGAAGCTGGCAAAGTTCTGGAACAGCGCACCACGCGAGATGCGGTACTGCCGCGTCAATACATTGTATGAGAGCTTGACAACCTGCTCGCCCCGGAAAATTTCTTCATCCAGCCAATACCAGCGCGAGCGCGTCAGCAAGAACTCGCCCACGAAATACAGCGGGACACCGCGCGTCAGGGCCTGCTGCGCCGTAAAGGTCAGATTGATGCCATAGCTGGCAGAGAGTTGCAGGCCGTCCTCGCCCAGGCGCACTTCCGCCTTGTTGACCGAGATACCCTCCGCATGGGCAGCCGCGACGAACAGCCATGCAAGCAGCACGCCGCACGACAACAAGCCGGATAACCTAAATTTTTTGCAGCAATGCATAAAAGAATCCGTCATGCCGGTCATTGGGCAACATCTGCCCCTCGCTGCTTTCCGGCAATGCTATTGGCAGCCAACGCGCGTCCGGCTGTTGCGCCAGAAACGCCGCGATAACCCCCTCGTTCTCCTGCCGGAAGACCGAGCAGGTGGCATAGAGCAATTTACCATCTTGCGCCAGCAGCCGCCACAACGCACGCAGGATATCGAGCTGTTGCGCGGCAAGGCCGGCGATGTCGGCACTGCGGCGCAACCACTTGATATCGGGGTGACGGCGCACCACACCGGAGGCAGAGCAGGGTACGTCTGCAAGGATACGTTGAAACGGCCTGCCATCCCACCACTTTTCCGGCCTGGCGGCATCACCATGCACAAGTTGTGCGGACAACCCCAAACGCTCCAGGTTCTCCGCAACGCGCCGCAAACGCTCCTCATCCTTGTCTACTGCAACCATCTGCACGGTGGCGCTTTCCAGGATGTGCGCGGCCTTGCCCCCCGGCGCGGCACAGGTATCCAGCACGCGCATCCCGTCGTGGGCCTCCAGCAGGCGTGCGGCATATTGCGCTCCGGCATCCTGTACCGAAACCAGCCCTGCATAGAAACCCGGCAGCCTGTCGACCGACACCGGCTTCTCCAATTGCAGCGCATCCGGTTCGATCAGCCGGGCTGGCAGATTATTCTGCATCAGCTGCGCCAGATAATCCGTCGCCGTGCCGCGCCGCCGGTTGACACGCAAGGTCATCGGCGGATGGAGGTTGCCCACCTCGAGAATCGCGGCGCCGCGCTCGCCATACTGCGCCCGCAACTCATCTATCCACCATTGCGGATAACTGTAGAGGCCTTCCGCATCCCGTGCGGCCTGCCCCAGCAAGGCTGCCTGGTTGCGCAAGAAGTTGCGCAGGACTGCATTCACCAGGCCTCTGACCCGCAAATTCAAAGTCTGCGCGGCGCGCACCGCGTGATCGACCACCGCGTGCTGCGCCGATTTGCCGTGCTGCAATTGATACAGCGCAACCAGCAACAGAAAACGCAACCGCTCATCTGCCAGCGGCTTGTGCAGCAGCAAGCCCAGCACCGCGCGCAACTGGCCATAGAAACGCAATGTACCGTAGCTCAGATCCTGCAGGGCGGCGCGCTGCGCGGGTGTCCAGGCGGCCTTGCTGCGCAGGGCTTCATCCAGCACCTGATTGAGATTGCGGCCGTTCGCCAGCACTTGCCGAACGACTTCCGCGGCTGCCAGTTGTATGTTCTGCATCTATGAAAAGCTGTCGCCTGGCCTGATCGGCACGGCCTGCAGGAACTGCGCGGCGGGTTGCGCCTTGCCGCCGGGACGCTGCAATACTTCCAGCCGCAGCGAGTCCCTGCCACAGGCCACTGTGATGCCGCGCTTGTCCACCGCCAAGACCTTGCCCGCCTCGCCTTGTGCGCCCTCCTGCAGCACGGCCCGCCAGATCTTTATCGCCACGCCATCGATGCTGGCATGGCATACCGGAAAGGGGTTGAAGGCGCGCACCGCGCGTTCGATCTGCTGCGCATCCTGCCGCCAGTCGACCTGCGCCTCGCTCTTGAGCAGCTTGGCGGCGTAGGTTGCCGCCTCATTGTCCTGCCTGACCGGGGCCGGGCAGCTATCCTGCAACAGGCGCAATACTTCCAGGATGCAGCCTGCCCCTATCCCGGCCAGCTTGTCGTGCAAAGTCTGCGCCGTGTCGTTTTGCTCAATCGGGCAAGCCCGGCGCAACAACATATCGCCGGTATCCAGCCCTTCATCCATCTGCATGATGGTAATGCCGGTTTCGTTGTCACCTGCCAGGATCGCACGCGGTATCGGCGCCGCGCCGCGCCAGCGCGGCAGCAATGAAGCGTGGATGTTCAGGCATCCGTGGCGCGGCAGTTGCAGTACCGCCTTCGGCAATATCAACCCGTAAGCGGCCACCACCATGACATCGGCATCCAGCGTGGCAATCGAACGCTGCGCCTCTTCGGTTCTCAATGTGGCAGGCTGCAATACCGGCAAACAGTGTTGCAAGGCGAGCTGTTTCACCGGGCTGGCAACCAGCTGCATACCCCGTCCGGCAGGGCGATCCGGCCGGGTCAGCACGGCAACGACCTGATGTTCCTTGAGCAGTGCGGCCAGCGCGCTGGCCGCGAAGTGCGGCGTTCCGGCAAAGATGATTCTCATTGTTATAAGCCTACAAGGTCTCGCGCTGGCGCTTTTTGAGCTTGGCGCGAATCCTGGTTTGTTTGAGCCGCGACAAATACTCGACGAACACCTTGCCGCGCAAGTGATCCATCTCGTGCTGGATGCAGACCGCCAGGAACCCTTCCGCCTCCAGCATGAATGGCTCGCCTTTTTCATTGAGTGCGCGCACGGTCACTTTTTCCGCACGGCGCACCTTTTCATAAATACCCGGCACCGAAAGGCAACCTTCCTCGCTTTCCTCTTCGCCGCCGCTGGCCACGATCTCCGGGTTGATGAACACCTTCAACTGGTTATGCGTCTCGGAAACGTCCACCACGATGATCTGCTCATGCACATCCACTTGCGTCGCCGCCAAGCCGACTCCTGGCGCGGCATACATGGTTTCTGCCATGTCCTGCGCCAGCCTGCGGGTAGATTCATCGATCCGCTCAACCTTCCTGGCTATCTTGCACAGCCTCTCATCGGGATACTGCAAAATTTTGAGAATTGCCATATGCGTTCTATAAATGCTTGCTAATTTATATGACTGGATGCAGAATTTAACGCAACGCAGCAACATTGCGTGCCTTTTATATTGATTCTGCCGGAGTTTTCCATGCGCAAGATTATATCGCTGATTTGTTTTTTATTGCCCGTCTTGTCCTTTGCCGCCCAGCCCGATATCCGCCCGGAACTTCGCAGCGATGCGCCGGACCGACACGTGGTTGTCAAAGGCGATACGCTATGGGACATCTCCGGCAAATTCTTCAAAGACCCGTGGAAATGGCCGTATATCTGGGGTATGAACAAGGACTCCATCAAGGATCCGCACTGGATTTATCCGGGTAACGTGATCATCCTGGATCGCTCCAGCGGCATATTGCGCATCGGCCAAACCGGCGCAGACAGCGCAAGCGGTGTCGTCAAGCTTTCACCAAAAGTACGCGAAGGTCATAGCGCGCACGATGCCATCCCGAGCATTCCGGCCCATGCCATCGCACCGTTCTTAAGCCAGCCCCTGGTCATCGAAGAGGGTGCCTTGAAGGATGCACCAGCGTTGGTCGGTGCGCGCGAAGGCCGTGTGATGCTTGGCGTTCACGATATCGGCTTCGCGAAAGGCCTGTCCCCGGACCAAGGCAGCAATTGGCATATCTATCGCCCAGGCAAAACATTCACCGACCCGGATACCAACGAGGTGCTGGGTATCGAAGCGATCTACTTGGGCAATGCCGAAGTGACTGATTTTGCGGATGTCAGCACCGTCGCAATCACCCAGTCAGTACAGGAGATCAATCAGGGCGACCGCTTGGTCGCCCCTTCAGGCAGTGCCGTCAACACCTACCTGCCGCGCGCACCCGCCAGCAACATTTCCTCACGCGTCATTTCGGTGTACGGCGGCGTTTCGCAGGCCGGGCAAAATACCGTCATCACCCTGAACAAGGGCAAGCGCGACGGACTGGAAAGCGGCCATGTACTCGCCTTGTATCGCAAGGGCGAGGACGTGAAGAATGACGAAGGCGGAAAATTCACCCTGCCCGATGAACGCTATGGCCTGGTGTTCGTGTTCCGCGTATTTGACAAGGTGTCGTATGCGCTGGTGATGCAAACCCGCCTGCCTGTGCAGTTGCTGGATCGCGCACAAACCCCTTAAAAGACCTCCGCAAAACATAGCGAGCGTGACTCCCGATGCTTCACTCAAGGCCTGGCTGGCGCTCAGCCTGACGCAGGGCTTGGGCGGTGAAAATACGCGCCGCCTGTTGAGGGAATTCGGTTCACCGGAAGCGGTTTTCGCTGCGTCCATCGGTTCGCTCAAGGCCATCATTAAGGCCGATGTCGCCGCCGAGATCGGCAAAGGCATCGACGATGATGTGCTTGCACCGGCACTGGCCTGGCTGGAAGACGGTAACAACCGCATCGTCACCCTCGCAGATAGCGACTATCCGCAAGCTCTGTTGAACATTCCCGATCCGCCGCTGCTGCTTTATGTGAAGGGGCGGTCCGACCTGCTCAACCGTCCTGCCTTGGCCGTGGTCGGTAGCCGCAATGCCACGCCGCAGGGCATCAACAACGCCGAAGCACTTGCCAAGTCGTTGAGCGATGCCGGATTGTGCATCATCAGTGGCATGGCGCACGGCGTCGATGCCGCCGCGCATCGCGGCGCATTGCGCTGCCAAGGCAGCAATTGCGGCGGCAGCATCGGCGTGGTCGGCACCGGACTGGACAAGGTCTACCCCGCAGCGAACCGCGACCTCGCCCATGCGCTTGCCAGCCAGGGCGCGCTGGTCTCGGAATTCCCGCTCGGCACACCGCCGCTGGCCACCAACTTCCCGCGCCGCAACCGCATCATCAGCGGCATGAGTGCCGGCTGCCTGGTGGTGGAAGCATCGCTGCAAAGCGGCTCGCTGATCACCGCACGGCTGGCGCTGGAGCAGGGCAGGGACGTATTCGCCATTCCCGGCTCGATACACGCGCCGCAAAGCAAGGGCTGCCACGCGCTGCTCAAACAAGGCGCGAAGCTGGTCGAGACCGCGCAGGACATTCTCGAGGAATTAGGCGGCCTGATAGTTGCAACCACTGTCGTACCCGCGCCCGATCCGGCTACGCAACAAGGCACAGACTCTGCGCTGCTGGAGCAGATCGGCTTTGATCCGGTCGATCTGGATACGCTCGGAGCGCGCTGCGGCTTGACGGTAGGCCAGCTATCCGCCATGCTGTTGGCACTCGAACTGGAGGGGCGCATCAGTGCGTTACCCGGTGGCTTGTACCAACGAATCCATTAAACACCACGCAAATCATGTTCGAAATATTGATGTACCTGTTTGAAAGTTACTTTGACGCAGGCAGTTATCCGGAGCCGGACAAGCTGTCGCGCAAACTCTCCGCCGCAGGTTTCGAGGGCGAGGAGATCGACGAGGCGTTGACCTGGTTGTCCGCGCTGCAACAACAGAATCCTGACAACTATCCAGCCAGCCTTGAACACGCCGGGTTACGCTGTTTTGCCGGGCTGGAGATGCAGCGTATCGGCTTCGAGGCACGTCAATTCCTGCTGTTCGCCGAGCAGCAGCACATGATCTCCGCCATCGAACGCGAGATGATCATCGACCGTGCCGTCGCGCTGCAACAGGAAAATCTCGGGTTGGACAAGCTCAAGCTGATCATGCTGATGGTATTGTGGAATCGCCATCAGAATCTCGATCCGCTGTTGATCGAAGAATTGCTCTCTCCGTTACATTCCGCGCAACTTCATTGAGTCCTGAACCGCACGCATGGCAACCAACCTCCTGATCGTCGAATCCCCGGCCAAGGCCAAGACCCTCAAAAAATACCTCGGCAAGGATTTCGACGTACTCGCCTCGTACGGCCATGTGCGCGACCTTGTACCCAAGACCGGCGCGGTCGATACCGAAAACGATTTTGCGATGCAGTACGAAACCATCGCGCGCAACAGCAAGCATGTCGACGCGATCGCCAAGGCCGCGGCCGATGCCGACAACATCCTGCTGGCCCCCGACCCGGACCGCGAAGGTGAAGCCATCGCCTGGCACATTGCCGAGTTGCTCAAGGCCAAGCGCGCGCTGAAAAACAAGAACATGCAGCGCGTGGTGTTCTACGAAATTACCCAGTCTGCGGTGCGCGAAGCGGTCGCTCACCCTCGTGAGATATCAATGCCGCTGGTGAATGCGCAGCAGGCACGGCGCGCATTGGACTATCTGGTCGGCTTCAACCTGTCGCCGCTGCTGTGGCGCAAGATCCGCCCGGGTTTATCTGCCGGCCGCGTACAGAGTCCTGCGCTACGGCTGATCGTCGAGCGCGAACTGGAGATCGAGGCATTCAAAAGCCGGGAATACTGGACGGTGCACCTGGACAGTCACAAGGGCCACCAGCCGTTCACAGCCAAGCTGTTCCAGTACCAGGGCAGGAAGCTCGAGCAGCTCAGCATCGACAGCCAGACCGAATACGACGCTATCCACGCCAAACTTAGCGACGCCAAGCTGCCGCCCAAGGTGGTGCGCGTCGAGAAGAAGGCCAAGCAGCGCTATGCCGCCGCACCATTCACCACCTCCACGTTGCAGCAGGAGGCAGTGCGCAAACTCGGCATGTCCGCCGAGCGCACCATGCGCACCGCACAATCGCTTTACGAGGGTGTGGACATCGGAGGGCAGACCGTCGGCCTGATCTCCTATATGCGTACCGACTCGGTGTCGCTGGCCAAGGAAGCAGTCGAGGAGATCTGCGGCTATATCCGCGACAACTTCGCTGCCGACTATTTGCCAAGCAAACAACCGCTATACAAGAGCAAGAGCAAGAACGCGCAGGAATCCCACGAAGCGATCCGCCCGACCTCGATCCTGCGCACGCCGGACAGCATCCGCAGCCATTTGACCGCCGATCAGGCGCGCCTCTATGAGATGGTGTGGAAGCGCACACTCGCGTGCCAGATGGCTCCGGCACGTTTCGACACGGTCAGCCTGGACATCCGCCTCGGTGGCGACACCACATTGTTCCGCGCTTCCGGCCAGACGCTGGTGTTCCCCGGCTTCATCGGCGTGTACATGGAAGACGTGGACGATGCCGAGGAAGAGGAGGGCGGCAAGTTGCCGCCACTGGCCGAAGGCGACGTGCTGCCGCTCGACAAGCTGTATGGCGAACAGCATTTCACCCAGCCACCGCCGCGCTATTCCGAGGCCAGTCTGGTCAAGACGCTCGAGGAATATGGCATCGGCCGCCCGTCCACTTACGCCGCCATCATCTCCACGCTGCAGGCGCGCGAATACGCGCTTCTCGACAAGAAGCGCTTTGTGCCGACCGATGTCGGGCGCGTCGTCACGCGCTTCCTCACCGACCATTTCACCCGCTATGTGGACTATGACTTCACCGCCCACCTCGAGGACGAGCTCGACGAGATATCCGAGGGCAAGCGTGACTGGATCGGTGTGATGGACGAATTCTGGAAAGGCTTTTCAACGCTGGTCAAGCAAAAGGCCGACATCGACCGCCCTGTGGAACTGCTGGACGAAGCCTGCCCGGAATGCGGTAAGCCGCTCGCCAAGAAGCTCAGCCGCTACGGCAGCTTCATCAGCTGCACCAATTACCCGGAGTGCAAATACAAACGCAGCCTCAGCGGCGAATCGCAGGACGATGCCTCGGCAAGAGTGGAGCTGGGCGAGCATCCGGAAGCCAAACAACCCGTGCTGTTGCTGCGCGGCCCGTACGGCCACTACGTACAGCTTGGCGAAGCGGTCAAGGGCGAAAAGGCCAAACCCAAGCGCGTCTCATGGCCGAAAGAAATGCCCATCGAACAGGCCGACCTGGCCGGCGCGCTGAAGCTGCTGTCGCTGCCGCGCGAACTAGGCGCGCACCCCGAGACCGGCAAGAAGGTCATCGTCAACATCGGCCGCTTCGGCCCCTACATCGGCCACGACGGCAAGTTCAAATCCATCCCGCGCAGCGACAGTATCTTCGACATCCGGCTGGATCGCGCCGTGGAATTGCTGGCACAGGCAAGGGACGGCAACACCGTATTGCGCGTATTAGGCGATCACCCGGACGACAACGCCAGCATCGAAATTTGCAGCGGCCGCTACGGCCCCTACGCCCGCCACGGCAAGGTCAACGCCACGCTGCCCAAGGGCGTGTCGCCGGACGAGATCACGCTGCAAGAAGCGCTGGAACTGATCACCGCCAAGGCGGCGAAGGGCGGGGCAGGGAAGACCAAGGCGGTGAAGAAGCCCACCGCCAAGGCGAAAGCCGCAAAACCCAAGGCAGCGGCTAAGACAGCTACGACCAAGCCTGCCGCGAAGAAAACCGCCAAGAAAAAAACTTAAGGTTCAAGCTCGGCAGGCTGCCACACCTCCCTGTCCTAATTCTCCGCCTTGATCTGCCACACCGCATGGCAGGCCACGCATTTAGTCAACGCACTAGAAGTCATTTTCAGCAGTTCAGGCACCGGTTTGCCGCTTTCACCGGCATTGGCGATCTCGTCCATGTCGCCGTGCATGCCCATGGCCAGCTTCTTGAAACCGACCGGCAGCTTCATCATCAGCGCCGGATTGACATCCGCCGCGCCTGCCATGCCTGCGCCACGTGCCGCCTTGATGATGCGCTGCGTATCGCCCTGGTTTACGCCCTCCATTATCTCCTGCGTCGCGGCCAGCAGCCCGCGCATTTCGGTCATGACGAAGTCGCGCTCGCCGGGCTGCAAGACTATTACGGTCCTTCCGTCGGTTCCCGCAGTGGTGTTACCGCGTATGAAGAACCAGGCGAATACGGCTATCGTGGCAACCCAGAGTAGAAGAGCAATTAAAGCGAGCTTGCTTGTTTTCATTTTGTTTCCCTAGCGAAGTAAAAAAACCTGCCTGCTTGGCTAACATTCAAGGCATGATTTCCACATATTCATAAACTTCGCAGTCGCGCAGGGTCTTGCGCACATCCAGCGGAGCTTTCGCGTACCAGGCGAGCGGGTCGTGGCGGTCGATTTCCCTGCCCAGAAACCTGACCAGGTCGCAAATCGGGTCGACGACGTTGTCGCGGTAGCGCTGGTCGTTCTTCACGTAGGCCAGGTAGAGGTTCTTCATGCAGTTGCCGCGGCACCATGGCTGCGCCTCGCAGCGGTCGCACGGCATGTCGGGGTGCGGCTGCAGCGGGCTGGGCTTGAGCCAGTTCGCGATCACGTCACCCTGCAACATCTCGGGCGCGTACATCATGTCTGGGCAGGGGAAAATCTTGCCGTCCGGCATCACGTTGAGTATATGCGTGGACACGCGGCATTGGGTCTTGCCGTGATAAAGCTCGGTGGCGCGCGTCGGCAACACCTTGTTGCGCACGATCCCCATAATCGGGATGATCGGGTAGAGCCTGTCGCTGGAGGAGAAGAACTTGTCCACCAGTTGCGTGATCACCACCTTTTTTTTCTCCATCGCAGCGGGGGTGTAGGTGCCTTCTCCGGCGACGAACTGGAAATACAGGTAATCGAAGGTGTTCGCCAGTTCGTCCAGTTCCTCGAACGAAGTCTCCTCACTGCTCCAGGTCACGCGTGCCGTTAAGCTGCCCTTCATCCGGTCGCGTACCGCTTGGGTGTTCTTGACCACCTGCTGGTACACGCCGCGCCCGCGGAAGCCGTCGGTGATCGCCTCGCCGCCGTCGATGGAGATCAAGATATTGGAAAGATTTGATAAAACATGGTCTGGCAAGCCATCGAGTAGCGTGCCATTGGTTTGAAGCTGGAAACGGAAAGCGGGATAGCGCCCCATGATTTCCTCGATGAAATCAAGGTTCAGTGTTGGCTCGCCGCCGTAAAAGGTGACATAGGTCTCGTGACTGGAGAGGTGCTTTTTGATGAAAGCGTCCAGTGCATCCGTGGTGTAGGAGACCTTGCCCTGCGAGCCGACCATGTCGCCCACACCGAGCGAGCAGTAGCTGCACTTCAGGTTGCAGGTGAGAGTGGTGAGCAGTTGCAGTTCAGCGCGATTGCCCACGATGGGCGATGTTTCAGGAGCGGCGTCGGGCAGTTGTTGGGTGTGTTGCAAAAAAAATGTTACGGGTGTATCCATCGTCTATCTTATGCTTTATATTCAATGTGTTATTCTGGAGAGTCGATTAAGGCACGCCAGTGGTCCGGAATGCCCTACACGTCCAGATTCTTCACACCCAGCGCATTTTTCTCGATGAACGCGCGGCGTGGCTCGACGATATCCCCCATCAAGGTAGTGAAAATCTCGTCGGCAGCGATCGCATCCTCGATACGCACCCTGAGCAGGATGCGATTTGTCACATCCATGGTGGTTTCCCATAGCTGCTCCGGGTTCATTTCACCCAGCCCCTTGTAGCGCTGGATACTGACGCCGCGCTTGGCTTCCTCGAGTAGCCATTCGATGGCCTGCTTGAAGCTGTACACGGTACGCTTCTGCTCGCCGCGCACGATATGCGCGCCCGGTTTGACCAAACCGTTCAGGATTTCCGCAGCCTGCCGGATTTGCTTGTAATCGCTGCCATGCAGGAAATTGCGGTCCATGTAGCTGACCGAGTAATTGCCGTGATACAGCTTTTCAAGGCGCAAGCGTGGTTCGCCAGCTTCATCGCTTTCCACCGTGACTTTGATGCCGTTGCAGGCCGCTTCTAGCAGTTGCGCGCTCTTTTGTGCGTGTTGCGTATCGTCCAGCGACAGCGCAGGCAAAACCAACAGGGCATGGCTGGCTTCGGTCGCGGTGAAACGCGACAGGCGGTCAATCACCGCCTCGGCAAGAAAGTACTGTTTGGCGATCTGTTCCAGGGCATCTGCTTGAATCGGGGCGGCATCGGCAGACGGATACAACGCGGCGTTATTAAGCGCAGCCTTCAGCATGTAGATTTTCATCTCCTGGTCGTCCTTGAGATAGCGCTCCTCCTTACCCTGCTTGATCTTGTACAACGGCGGCTGGGCGATGTAGATATGGCCGCGCTCTACCAGCTCCGGCATCTGCCGGTAGAAGAAGGTGAGTAACAGGGTACGGATATGTGAGCCGTCCACGTCCGCATCGGTCATGATAATGATGCGGTGGTAACGCAACTTGTCGGCGCTGTACTCATCCTTGCCGATGCCGGTGCCCAGCACGGTGATCAAGGTGGCGATCTCCTGTGAGGCGATGAGCTTCTCGAAACGCGCTTTTTCCACATTGAGGATTTTTCCCTTAAGTGGCAGGATTGCCTGAAATTTGCGGTCACGGCCCTGTTTGGCCGAGCCACCCGCAGAATCCCCCTCTACCAAGTAGAGCTCGGAAAGGGAGGGATCCTTTTCCTGGCAGTCGGCCAATTTGCCGGGAAGACCCATGCCGTCCAACACACCCTTGCGGCGCGTCAATTCACGGGCCTTGCGCGCTGCCTCACGCGCACGTGCGGCATCGATAATCTTGTTGACGATAATTTTTGCATCGTTGGGCTTTTCCAGCAGGAACGCACTCATCTGCTGCGCCACCAGATCTTCGATCACCGGGCGCACTTCCGAGGAAACCAGCTTGTCCTTGGTCTGTGACGAGAACTTCGGGTCGGGCAGTTTCACCGACAGTACCGCGGTCAACCCTTCACGCATGTCGTCACCCGTGGTGTCCACCTTGGCCTTTTTCGCCAGCTGTTCAGCCTCTATATACTGATTCAGTGTGCGTGTCATCGCGGTACGTAGCGCAGTCAGATGTGTGCCTCCGTCGCGCTGCGGGATGTTATTGGTGAAGCACTGTACGTTTTCCTGGTAGGAATCGTTCCATTGCATCGCGATCTCGGCGGTAATGCCGTCCTTTTCGCCGATTGCATAGAACACCGTGGGGTGCAAGGCCGACTTGTTGCGGTTCATGTATTCGACAAAACCCTTGATACCACCGCTGAAGGCGAAGTTTTCTTCCTTGCCGCTGCGGTGATCGATCAAGGCGATCTTTACGCCGTTGTTGAGGAACGACAGTTCACGCAGGCGCTTGGCCAAAATATCGAAATGGTATTCGACCAGGCCGAATGTTTCCCTAGCCGCCAAAAAATGGACGATTGTGCCTTTTTTACTTGAGTTGCCCACTATCTTGAGCGGTGCAACCGGCTCGCCATGGTGAAACTCCATGAAATGTTCCTTGCCATCACGGTAGATGGTTAGCTTGAGCCATTCTGACAGCGCATTCACTACCGATACGCCAACACCATGCAGACCACCGGAGACCTTGTAAGAGTTACTGTCGAACTTGCCGCCCGCATGCAGCACAGTCATGATGACTTCTGCTGCGGAGCGATTCTCTTCCTTGTGGATATCGGTTGGAATACCGCGCCCGTTATCACATACACTGATTGAATTATCCGCATGGATGATAACGTTGATTTCATTGCAATGTCCCGCCAATGCTTCATCCACCGCATTATCCACCGCCTCGAACACCATGTGGTGCAAACCGGTCCCATCATTGGTATCACCAATGTACATACCTGGACGCTTGCGTACGGCCTCTAACCCTTTCAAGACCTTGATGCTATTGGAGGTATATTCACTCATTTATTTTTTCCTGGTATTTGGTTTGTTTCACGTGAAACTTTAAAGAATTTCTAAATGCGCATTGGCATGATTACATAACGAAACTCTTGGTTCTCTGGTGTGGTCATTAGGATGCTGCTATTTGGGTCGCCAAACGAAAAAGTGGCGATGTTGCTGCTAATATTGTTAAGTCCATCCATCAGGTAATTGACGTTAAAACCAATATCCAGAGCTTCGCCGTGATAATCGGTTTCTATTTCTTCTTGCGCCTCTTCCTGCTCGCTGTTGCTGCTGATAATGCTGATGTTTTTTTCTGTTAGAATGAAACGCACACCCCTGAATTTTTCATTAGATAATATTGCAGCGCGCTGTAAAGCTTGTTGCATTACGGTACGCTCCATATTAAGGTGATTTTCATACTTCGGTATGACGCGTTCGTAATCTGGAAATTTTCCTTCAATTACCTTTGTTATCAGGGTAATGCCTGAAAAATTAGCCTTTACCTGCTGTTGTGAAAACTCCAATTCAACGTCTTCATCACTATCCGCCAGAAGTTTGGATAGTTCCGTTACGGCTTTTCTCGGTAGTATTATCTCCTGCTTTTCATGATGCCCTTCAATGGTGCGGGAATTGTAAGCTAGCCGATGTCCATCTGTAGCTACTGCTTTAAGTTTATTGCCATCAACGATCAGTAAGACGCCGTTAAGATAATAGCGCACATCCTGCTGTGCCATGGCGTATTGAACTGAAAGCAGTAAATTTTTCAATCCCTTTTGTTCCAGTACTATCTTTTTTGAGTTTTCCAGTTGATTGTTCAATTTTGGAAAATCCTGCGCAGGCAAGGTTTGCAGGCTAAAACGGCTCTTGTTTGTCTTGATTTGCGCTTTATTTTCCTTGATATCAATGGTGATTTTGCTTTGCTCTGGAAGGACCCTTAGTATTTCCTGGAGTTTTTTTCCGCCTACAGTAAAGGCGGTGCTTTGCCTTCCCGCTGCACCGACATCTACAGTTGTAGTGATTTGTATTTCCAGGTCCGTTGCGGTGAAACGTATTTTGCCGTCATGGTTTTCAATTAGAACATTTGAAAGTATCGGCAATGTTTGTTTTCTTTCCACAATACCAATGACGACTTGCAGCGGTTTAAGTATGATTTCCTTATCTAGTTTTTCAATAAACATAATATAAACCTTTACATAAAAGCTAATAAAGCACTCTAAATTTTGTTAGTAACAAAAATACCTTTTTTGATTCATATTATTACTGAACAACAAACCGCAAAGAATCTCTGTTGATAAATAACATCGGCAATGTGGATGATTTATAACTATCTGTACTGATCGCAGGTTATCAACATTTCTTGAACACGGAATTCATTATTTATCCACGCAAAGTTTGTAGCAGAATTTTATAGTCGGCATCGATCGTGGTATCTGAAGCCCTGCGATTTCCCATCATCTTGCAAGCGTGTATTACGGTAGAGTGGTCTTTTCCACCAAAAGCATTGCCAATTTCAGGCAAGCTCATGGTAGTTAATTCACGAGCGAGAGACATAGCCGTTTGCCGTGGCCAGGTCAGGTTTCGCGTTCTTTTTTTTGAGAGCAAGTCAGCCATCTTTATGTGGTAATAATCGGCAACTGTTTTTTGTATGTTTTCAATCGAGATTTGTCTGCTTTGCGCAATCAGGATATCTTTCAACGCTTCTTTTGCCGTTTCAACGGAAATAGCACGGCAATGAAACTTCACATATGCTTCAACACGCTTGAGTGCACCCTCTAGTTCACGAACGTTTGAGCTGACATGTTTGGCAATAAAAAAAGCGACAGATTCATCAAGCACATAACCACTTAAACTGGCTTTTTTCAACAGGATGGCAACTCGCATTTCTAATTCAGGTGGTTCAATAGCGACGGTAAGCCCCCAACCAAAACGTGAAATTAGGCGACTATCAAGTCCGGCAATTTCCTTTGGAAAGGTATCGCTGGTCATGATGACTTGCTTGTGCGAGTCTATAAGTGTGTTAAAGGCGTAAAAGAATTCTTCCTGGGTTTTGGTTTTGCCGGCAAAGAACTGGATATCATCGATCAGTAAAATATCAAGAGAATGGTAGTATTGCTTAAATTCCTCAAATTTATTGGACTGATAAGCACGTACTACATCGGAAACATATCGCTCGGCATGCATATAACAAATTTTCGCCTGCGGATGATGGGTTTTTACTTGATTGCCTATCGCTTGAATCAAGTGGGTTTTACCCAATCCTACCCCGCCGTAAATAAATAGCGGGTTATAAGAGGTGCCGGGTAATTCGGCAACTTGGGTGGCAGCGGCAAAGGCAAGCTGGTTTGCTTTACCGATCACAAAGTTGTCAAAAGTCAGATTAAGGTTGAGCTTTCCGTAATTACGGAATAAAGCATCTACTTTTGGTTTGTTTTCATGTGGTTGAGCGGTAATTTTCTGTGTAGCCACTTCATTTGGTTTGACTGCGGGTTCTGACTCGATGACACGGAACTTAAACGACGGGATTCGCGAGTAAGCCAGTTCTGCTTGCCGGCTGATCTCCGGCAAAAACCGCTCTTGGACAAGTTTGAGAGTGAAGCTGTTTGGGGCCGTTAGCACTAATAATCCGTTCTCATTCTGGAGATGTAACGGTTTTATCCATGAGTTGTATTGTTGGGGTGGCAGGCTCTTTTCGAATGAGCGAAGGCATGAATCCCAAAAAGAAATATCCTGCATAGTTGCGTAGGTTAGGAAAAATTTGGTAGTGCTAAAAGGTGCTGCATTCTACAGGGCAAGCCAAAACTTATCCACAGGCAAAAAAGTAAAATATGCTTGACACTCTTGCCATAAGGCTTTGTAATAGCGCGTTTTACGAAACGCTCAGGAAAAAATCATGAAACGCACATATCAACCATCCGTAACCAAAAGAAAACGTACCCATGGTTTTTTGGTGCGCATGAAGACACGCGGAGGCCGCGCTGTTATTAATGCGCGCCGCGCCAAGGGTCGTGCGAGACTCGCGGTTTAACCCGCCGGCCAAATTTACCGCCGCGCACCGTTTGTTGCGCGAAAACGGTTTTGACCATGTGGTTCGTGCCGAAAATATATCCGATAGATATTTCAAAATTTTCTTTGCACGCAATGGCAAAGAAAATGCTCGGCTTGGGATAATCGTGGGTAAAAAAACGCTAGCCAGTGCGGCAGAACGGAATAGTGTAAAAAGAATCATCAGGGAGGCGTTTCGCCGGCACGGCATCAAACAGTGCAAGCTGGATCTGGTTGTGATGGTAAGGCGCGCCGACTCTCACGAGTACGGTACACAAGCTGGCAATTTGAAAATGCTGTTTAGCCGGGTAGAAAACAGATGCGCAGAGTTGTGATCAAACTGATACATGGCTATCAATACCTGATCAGTCCGCTTAGGCCGCCAACCTGTAGATTTACTCCGACTTGCTCCCACTACACCTGTGAAACCTTGGCGAAGCACGGTGTCATGAAGGGAGGGTGGCTCGGCATTAAACGACTGCTGCGTTGCAATCCCTGGAATCCCGGCGGATACGATCCCGCACCCTAACCTTCAGGCCCGATCATGGATTTACAAAGACTCTTTTTATTTTTAATTTTTGTGTTTTCGCTGGGGTTGGTCTGGGACGGCTGGCAACGCCATCAACATCCCGAGCAGTATATTCATCAAAGCGCGACAATAAACAAGGCACTGCCAGAACCACAGGCAATACCTCCAATACCCTCCTCTTCGACCACATTGCCCCCAGCTGTGCCGGCACAGGTCGCCATTGCCCGGCAAGCCGCCCCCCAAACAACCGGAAAAACAATCCACGTCAAGACCGATATTCTTGAGGCAGAAATCAGCACCATCGGTGGAGATATCAGTCGTTTGGCACTGTTGAGGCACCCTGACGGGTTGGACAAGAGCAAACCGCTGGTGCTTTTTCATCGCGGCGCAGGCACTCATAATTATGTCGCACAAAGCGGCTTGTTAGGAGCGGGGCAGCCTAACCACAATAGCCTGTTTGTTTCAGAGCAGGACCAGTATGTGCTTTCGGGTGATGCCGAACAGGTGCAGGTGCAGGTGCGGCTGAAAGCCGCAGGCGACTCCATGTTTAAGGTGACCAAGGTGATTACTTTCCACAAGGGGAGCTACCTGGTCGATGTCGCCTACGAATTGGAAAATGCCGGGCAGCAGGCGGTAGCAGCAAGCAGCTACTTTCAGTTGATTCGCGATAGTGCTGCACTGGCAGGCAGTTCCATGTTTTTACCTACCTATGTCGGTGCCGCGGTGTATACCGACAAGGAAAAATTCCAGAAGGCGGAGTTTCCGGAAATAGAAAAAGGCAAGACGGAATATCCCAAGCAGGCCAATGACGGCTGGATCGGGGTGCTGCAACACTACTTCGTTGCAGCATGGCTGCCCAAGGAAAATACCAACCGCGAATACTTCACACGCAAACTGGATGGCGATGCTTATTCGGTGGGAGTGATCTTACCGGAGCAGGTCGTCAATCCCGGTCAGAAGGCGCTCATGGGCATGACGCTGTATGCCGGTCCGGCGCAGTCCGATTTGGACAAGATCGCTCCCGGCCTGGGGTTGACGGTGGATTACGGCTGGCTGACAGTCCTCTCCGCCCCGCTGTTTTGGGTCATGGCGCTGTTCAACGACTGGACGCACAACTGGGGGATTGCCATCATTCTGCTTACCGTCCTGATCAAGCTGGTGTTCTTCCCGTTGTCTGCGGCAAGCTATCGCTCCATGGCCAAGATGCGCGTGGTTGCGCCCAAGCTGGAAAAGATCAAGCAGCAATACGGCAGCGACCGGGAAAAGCTGAACCGCGCCATGATGGAGCTGTACAAGGCGGAGAAAATCAACCCGCTGGGTGGATGCCTGCCGGTGCTGGTGCAGATCCCGGTGTTCATCGCTCTGTACTGGGCCATCCTGGCGAGCGTCGAGATGCGTTACGCGCCATTCTTCGGCTGGATTACCGACTTGTCGGCGGCGGATCCGTATTACATCCTGCCGCTGATCATGGGTGCCAGTATGATTATCCAGATGCGCCTCAATCCCAAGCCGGCGGATCCCATGCAGGCCAGGATCATGCAAATCATGCCGATCGCCTTCAGCGTGATTTTCTTCTTCTTCCCTGCCGGGCTGGTGTTGTATTCCATCGCGAACAACATCCTCTCCATCGGCCAGCAGTGGTACATCACCAAAGCCGCCGAGGATGAGAGTAAAGCCGCCGCCGCAAAACGCTGAAACCATCGCCGCCATTGCCACCGCGCAAGGGCGCGGCGGAATTGGGGTGGTAAGGATATCCGGACGGTACATCGAAACCCTGGCGCAAGGGATACTGGGCAAATTGCCGGCTGTGCGGCATGCCACCTGCGGCAATTTCCTGGATGAAAACGGCGACACCCTTGATCGGGGTGTCGCCTTGTTTTTCCCTGCCCCGCATTCTTATACTGGCGAGGATGTCCTTGAGTTGCAAGGGCACGGCGGTCCAGTGGTGCTGCAGTTGTTACTGCGTCGTTGCCTCGATTTGGGGGCGCGGCTCGCTCAACCTGGTGAATTCACGCGCCGCGCCTTCCTGAACAACAAACTGGACCTGACGCAGGCGGAAGGCATCGCTGATCTGATCGAAGCCGATACCGCAGAAGCTGCACGCAGCGCGATGCGCTCCCTGAACGGGGAGTTTTCTGCCGCTATCCACGGTATGGTTGATGAGTTGATTCACCTGCGCATGCTGGTGGAGGTGATGCTTGACTTTCCGGAAGAGGAGGTGGATGCCACCGATCTGGAGCACTGCAACGCCATGCTAAACAGAGTTAGTGTGCGCTTGCAGCATACGCTGGACACTGCAAGACAGGGCAGCCTGCTGCGCGAGGGCGCGCATGTGGCGATTGCCGGGCGACCGAACGTTGGCAAATCCAGCCTGTTGAACCGCTTGGCCGGAGAGGAAGTCGCGCTAGTCAGCGAAATTCCCGGCACTACCCGCGATGTGATCCGCCAGGCGATCCAGATCCGCGGGGTTCCCTTGCACATCATGGACACGGCGGGGCTGCGCGAATCCGAGGATGCGGTGGAAAGCATGGGGATCGCGCGCGCGCGCCAGACGTTGCACCGCGCCGATCTGATCCTGCTGCTGCTGGATGCAAGCAAAGGACTGACAGCTCAGGACGAGGCGATCCTTGCCGGATTGCCGGCGGATATCCCGAGGCTTTTGGTGTTCAACAAGACAGATCTGCTGGTCGATGGTATGCCCATGCCCGCCAGCATCCCGTTTGCCGGTGCTCCACTCGTTTTGGTATCCGCCAAGACGGGGGCGGGGATAGATGAATTGCGCGGCAAGCTTCTCGAGGCGGTGGGCTGGCGGAATCAGGAAAACGGAATCTTCATGGCGCGGGAACGGCATATGCGTGCCTTGACGCAGGTGCAGGCCCACCTGAGCCGTGCCAGAGCAGTACTGGCGAGCGCGGAGTTGTTTGCCGAGGAGTTGCGTTTGGCGCAGCGCGAGCTGAATGAAATTACCGGGGAATTCACCACGGACGATTTGCTCGGCGAGATTTTCAGCCGGTTCTGTATCGGGAAATAACCCCCTGTTTCACGTGAAACAACGCGTTTTGGATTCCGGATGCGCTGTTGTATGATGCGCGTCCCTTGCAAAACAGTTGCCATATGAATTTTTCTGGTATGTTCGATGTGATCGTAGTGGGCGGCGGACATGCCGGTACGGAGGCTGCCTTGGCCAGCGCGCGCGCTGGCTGCAATACCCTGCTGCTCAGCCACAACATCGAGACATTCGGGCAGATGTCCTGCAATCCCTCGATCGGCGGGATCGGCAAGGGGCATCTGGTCAAGGAGGTGGATGCGCTGGGCGGCGTAATGGCGGCGGCAACCGACGAGAGCGGCATCCAGTTCCGCATCCTGAACTCCAGCAAAGGACCCGCGGTGCGCGCGACGCGCGCGCAAGCCGACCGCATCCTCTACAAGCAGGCGATTCGCACGCGGCTGGAGAATCAGCCCAACCTCTGGCTATTTCAGCAGGCGGCGGACGATTTGCTGCTCGAGCGCGATAGGGTATGCGGCGTGATCACACAACTGGGTTTGCGCTTCAAGGCGAAAACCGTGGTGTTGACGACGGGCACCTTTCTGTCCGGGCTGATCCATGTCGGACAGGCGAGCTATCCGGCGGGGCGATCCGGCGATCCGCCCTCCATCAGCCTCGCGCGCCGCTTGCGCGAACTGTGCCTGCCGGCAGGACGGCTGAAGACCGGTACACCGCCGCGCATCGACGGGCGCAGCATCGATTATGGGGTGATGCAGGAGCAGCCGGGTGATGACCCTGTGCCGGTGTTCTCGTTCATGGGCCATACCGCACAGCATCCGCGGCAGTTGTCGTGCTGGATCACCGAGACCAGCACGCGCACCCACGACATCATCCGCGGCGGACTGGACCGCTCGCCGTTGTTCTCCGGGGTAATAGAGGGGGTCGGGCCGCGCTATTGCCCGTCTATCGAGGACAAAATCACGCGTTTTGCCGATAAGGACTCGCACCAGATATTCCTCGAGCCGGAAGGGCTGACGACCCACGAGGTATATCCCAACGGCATCTCCACCAGCCTGCCGTTCGACGTGCAACTGGCTCTGGTGCGCTCCATCAAGGGACTGGAGAACGCGCATATCCTGCGTCCCGGCTACGCAATCGAATATGACTATTTCGACCCACGCGGGCTGAGAAGCTCGCTGGAGACCAAGGCGATCCACGGGCTGTTCTTCGCCGGGCAGATCAATGGCACGACTGGCTATGAAGAGGCTGCCGCGCAAGGCTTGCTGGCCGGGCTGAATGCGGCATTGCAAGCTAACGAACGTGAAGTCTGGTGCCCGCGCCGCGACGAGGCCTATCTGGGCGTGCTGGTGGACGATTTGATAACACGCGGCGTGTCCGAGCCGTATCGCATGTTCACCAGCCGCGCCGAATACCGGCTGCAGTTGCGCGAGGACAACGCGGATCTGCGGCTGACTGAGATCGGGCGCAAGCTGGGAATCGTGGATGATGCGCGCTGGCAGGCCTTCGAACAAAAGCGAGAGTCCATCACACGGGAGCAGGAGCGGCTGCGCAACACATGGGTGAATCCGCGCAATCTGCCCATAGAAGATGCCATGCGCGTACTGGGCAAGCCGATAGAACGTGAATACTCACTGCATGAGCTGCTGCGCCGCCCGGACGTGAACTATACCGGCCTGCTGACCTTGCCTGGCGCCGGCACCGGCGTGGGTGACGCTAAGGTCGCCGAGCAGGTGGAAACCCAGGCGAAGTACCACGGCTACATCGAGCGGCAGCGTGACGAGATTGGGCGCAACGAGCAATATGAGACACTGGGTTTGCCGGAAGACCTCGATTATCGCGAGGTACGCGGCCTGTCCATCGAGGTGCAGCAGAAGCTCAACCAGCACAAACCAGAAACCGTCGGGCAGGCAGCGCGTATTTCCGGGATTACACCGGCGGCGATCTCCCTGTTGCTGGTGCACATCAAGCGCGGTTTTAGTGATAACCGGCAACCGGCACGAGAACGCGCATGAACCAGGCTGATGAATTACGGCACGGCATCGCACGATTGGGAATTACGCTGTGTGGTGATGCGCAGGGCAAGCTGCTGGATTATCTGGCATTGCTGCACAAATGGAACAAGGTCTATAACCTGACGGCGATTCGTGATCCACAGCAGATGGTGAGTCATCACTTGCTCGATAGCCTTGCCGTGCTGCCGCATCTGTGGGCGGGGCGATGGCTGGACGTGGGGTGCGGACCTGGCTTGCCGGGGCTGGTGCTGGCGGTTGCACGGCCGGATTGGCGGTTCGCCTTACTGGACAGCAACAGCAAGAAAATCAGTTTCGTGCAACAGGCGGTCATCGAGCTCGGTTTGCACAATGTGAGCGTTCACTGCGAGCGTGTGAATGAGTGGCAGCCGGCAGAACGGTTTGACGGGATTATTTCTCGGGCATTCAGTGAATTAGGCGAGTTTTTGCGAGGTACGCACCATCTCATGGCGCCCCACGGGCGCTGGGCGGCGATGAAGGGCGCGCCGCAGCAGGAATTGGCGGACATGCCGGACGGATGCCGAGTGGAGCGCATGATACCGTTGCAGGTGCCAGGGCTGAATGCGGCGCGCAGTCTGGTCATCGCAGCATGCCAAATAACCGGGCACCATGAAAAAGGGAGCGGAGCAACATGACAAAAATACTGGCAATAACCAACCAGAAAGGCGGAGTGGGAAAAACCACCACCACCGTGAATCTGGCGGCCAGCCTCGCGGCTGCACAGCAGCGCGTGTTGCTGATCGATCTTGATCCACAGGGCAATGCCACGATGGGTAGCGGCATCGATAAGCGTGATTTGCAAATCAGCGTCTATGATGTGCTGCTGGGTGGCAAGTCGACCGCTGAAACACGGGTACGGTCAGAGATCGGGAAATATGATTTGCTGCCAGCCAACCGTGATTTGGCCGGTGCGGAAATCGAGCTGGTCGATTTGCCCCATCGTGAATCGCGTTTGCGCGATGCCCTGCAAGGCATCGCGGCTAATTATGACTATATACTGATTGATTGCCCCCCGGCACTGAACCTGCTGACCTTGAATGGCCTGTGTGCGGCGAAGTCGGTGATGATCCCGATGCAGTGCGAATATTATGCGCTGGAGGGATTGAGCGACCTGGTTAATACCATCCGCAAGGTGCGTGCCAGCCTGAATCCTGAACTGGAGATCGAAGGGTTGCTGCGTACCATGTTCGATCCGCGCAACATGCTGGCGCAACAGGTTTCGGATCAATTACAGGAGCATTTTGGCAGCAAGGTATACCGCACTGTGATTCCGCGCAACGTGCGGTTGGCGGAGGCACCCAGCTACGGTGTACCGGTACTGTATCACGACAAATTATCCAAGGGGACGCAGGCTTATCTGGCTTTGGCCGGTGAGTTATTGAACAACGCAGTGCAATCGGCTGCAACAGCATAAAGGAAGCGATCATGGCAACAAAGCTGCACAAGGGATTGGGGCGCGGGCTGGACGCATTGCTGTCCGGCGGCAAAAGTGAGAAGGATGAGGTGCTGCGTGAGCTGAGCGTTACACTGCTCAAGCCGGGCAGATACCAGCCCCGTTCACATATGGATGAGGCGTCGCTGAACGAGCTCGCCGCCTCGATCAAGGCACAGGGAATCATGCAGCCGATCCTGGCGCGCCAGCTCGCCGACAGCAGCTATGAAATCATTGCCGGCGAGAGACGCTGGCGCGCTGCGCAGCTGGCGGGACTGGCCCATGTGCCTGTGCTGGTGCGCAGTGTTCCGGATAATACTGCACTGGCGATGGCGTTGATCGAGAATATTCAGCGTGAGAACCTCAATCCGCTGGAAGAGGCGATCGGCCTGCAGCGCCTGATCGACGAATTCAAGATGACGCATCAAGTCGCCGCAGAGGCGGTGGGCCGTTCACGCAGTGCGGCCAGCAACCTGTTGAGATTGCTCAAATTGCCGCCAGTCGTGCAGGCCATGTTGATGGAAAGCAAGCTGGATATGGGGCATGCTCGCGCCCTGTTGTCGCTGGAAGGCGCACAGCAGATTCTGCTGGCCAATAAGATCGTGCTGGAAGGGCTTTCCGTGCGCGAAGCGGAAAAACTGGCGCAGAAGAGCATTCACGAGCCGGAAAAGGTCAAACCGAAGAAAGTCCACCGCCTGAGCCGCGATACGCAGCGATTGCAGGAAGAAATGAGTGCATGCCTCGGAACGCATGTGGAAATCAAGCCGGGCAACAAGGGTAGTGGCAAGTTGGTCATCGAATATGCGAGTCATGACCAACTCGATGAATTTCTGGGTAGGCTCAAAAAGGCGAATTTAAGTTGAGCGAAAACGCAGGCAACGTGCCGCGACAATGTTTGACACCCCCGGAAAGCGTCACTATAATCGCCACCCTTTGTGCCTTGGAGGCCAAGGAAAAGAGGTTGGCACGCCAAGTTGTCGGGCTGCAGGTGATGGTTGCGCTGATCGCCGCAGGCATCGTTTACGGGCTGAATGGTGCTCCGGAATATGCGGCGGCGGTGTTAGGCGGGGGATCGGTATCGGTTCTCAACGGAGCATTGCTGGCGTGGAGGATGTCCCGGATGGCTTTGCATTCCGCACATGAAGCACCTCATTCCAGTAGTGCGCATCGTCAACTACGGCTCATGTATTTTTACGCCGCCGAAAGATTTCTGGTGGTCGTTGCACTGCTCGGTGTGTGCATGGCAGTGCTGAAATTATCGCCGCCTGCGCTGCTGGGCGGCTTTGTGATGGGGCAGGCGGTGTTGTTGGCGGCCCGGTTGTTCTTGAATGGATCAAACAAGTTTTAGACTGAGATAGTGACTAAAAATGTCTAGCGAAGCGCACACATCAGCAGGTTACATCAAGCATCACTTGCAAAACCTGACATACGGCCAATTGCCTGACGGCACATGGGGCATCGCGCATAGTGCAGAAGAAGCCAAAGAGATGGGCTTCTGGGCACTCAATCTCGATACCTTCATCATGTCCCTGCTGCTGGGTGCAGTGATCATGCTGCTATTCCGCAGCGTGGCAAAGAGCGTCGTTTCCGGCATCCCTGGCGGCCTGCAGAATTTTTGTGAATGGGCCATCGAGTTCATCGACAGCAGTGTGCGTGGCTCGTTTTCCGCCAAGAACAATATGGTTGCCCCTCTGGCACTGACCATATTCTTCTGGGTGTTCAGCATGAACCTGATGGATTTGATCCCTATCGACTGGGTGCCTGGGCTGCTGGGTCTGCTGGGCGTGCCGTTCTTCAAGGTAGTTCCCTCGACCGATCCGAATGCCACCTTTGGCATGGCGATAGGCGTGTTCCTGCTGGTGCTCTATTACAGCGTCAAAATGAAAGGCTTGGGCGGTTTCATGGGCGAGCTGACCCTGCAGCCGTTCGGCAAGTGGGGCATGCCGGTCAACCTGCTGCTGGAAGGCGTGAACCTGATCGCCAAGCCACTCTCGCTCGCACTGCGTTTGTTCGGCAACATGTACGCGGGTGAAATGATTTTCATCCTGATCGCTCTGATGGGCGGCGCTTGGGCGGGTTTTTCACTCGGTGGCGTCACCTTGTTTGGTTCGCAAATCCTGCTTTCACTCGGCTGGGCGATATTTCACATCCTGATTGTCACGTTGCAGGCGTTCATCTTCATGACGCTGACCGTGGTTTATCTGGACATGGCGCATCAGGAACATCACTGATTTCTGGTTTCATCAACATCATTACTTTTATCAAATAGGAGAAATACAAATGGAAATGGCAAACGCACTGCTGTACATCGCCGGAGCGCTGATGATGGGTCTGGGCGCGCTGGGCGCGGCCGTCGGTATCGGTATCTTGGGTGGTCGCTTCCTGGAAGGCGCAGCCCGTCAACCCGAACTGATCCCGATGTTGCGCACCCAGTTCTTCGTGGTGATGGGTCTGGTCGACGCCGTTCCGATGATCGCTGTTGGTATCGCGATGTACGTTCTGTTCGCTGTGGTGGGTTAATCCTCGCAACGCGAAACGCATAACTAAGAAAGGTAGCTTGCATGAATATCAATGCAACTCTTCTCGCCCAGCTCATCATGTTCGCGCTGTTCGTGTGGTTCTGCATGAAGTTCGTCTGGGCACCCATTGTGGCTGCGTTGGACGCACGCAAGAAGCAGATTGCCGACGGTTTGGCTGATGCCGAACGCGCCAAGCATGACCTCGAACTGGCTTCCAAGCGTTCTGCAGAGATCCTGCGCGAAGCCAAGGAAAAGGCAAGCGATATCGTGGTGAGCGGTGAGAAACGCGCGAGCGAGATCGTCGAAGAAGCGAAGGCGCAGGCCAAGGTTGAAGGTGACCGCATCATCACCGGCGCCAAGGCTGAGATCGATCAGGAAGTGTTCCGTGCCAAGGAGCAGTTGCGTACCCAGGTGTCTGCGATCGCATTGGCCGGCGCAGGCAAGATCCTTGGTCGCGAGATCGATGCCAAGGCGCACAACGACCTGCTCGACAAACTCGTCGCGGAAATCTGAACGCCATGTCTGAAGCCATTACCACTGCGCGCCCCTATGCCCAGGCGGCATTTGAAGAGGCGCAAAAGAAGGCGGACCTGAAAGGCTGGTCGGAGATGCTGCTGTCTCTTGCAGAGGCGGTTAGTTACCCCGAAATGCGTGCGGTAGCCACCAATCCGCGGGTTGCCAAGGCGCAAGTCGGAAACCTGATGGAGGGTTTGCTGGGTAGTCAGGCAAATGCCCAGCAGCGTAATTTCGTCAGGGTGCTGGTGGACAACCAGCGCCTGCTGATACTGCCGGAAATCGCCGCAATCTTCGAGATGTTGCGTGCGGAAGCGGAAAAAACCGTGAATGTGGTCGTGGATTCCGCGTTTGAGTTGTCTGTTGCGCAGCAGGAAAAGATAGTTGGATCGCTGAAAGCGCGTATGGGCCGAGAAATCAAGTTGACTTGCAAAGTCAACAAGGAACTGCTGGGCGGCATAGTGATCCGCGCCGGAGACCAGGTGATCGATGGCTCTGCGCGCACCCGTCTCGGTGAAATGGCAAACGCACTTGCTTAAGTGCGGACGCACTGGCCTGATAAAAGATTTATCAAGATAAGGAAATCCAGATGAAGCTCAACCCTTCTGAAATTAGCAATTTGATTCGCAGTCGCATCGAAAACTTCGAAGCGCTGACGCAAGCACGCACCGAAGGCACAGTGGTCAGCGTGACCGACGGTATTGTTCGCGTGCACGGCCTCTCCGACGTCATGCAGGGTGAAATGCTGGAATTCCCCGGCAACACCTTCGGCCTCGCGCTGAATCTGGAGCGCGACTCCGTCGGCGCGGTGGTGCTGGGCGAGTACGAACACATCACTGAAGGTGATACGGTCAAATGTACCGGCCGCATTCTGGAAGTGCCGGTCGGCCCTGAATTGTGCGGTCGTGTGGTGAACGCACTGGGTCAGCCGATCGACGGCAAGGGGCCGGTCAATGCCAAGATGACAGACAAGATCGAAAAAGTGGCACCCGGCGTGATCGCGCGCAAGTCGGTTGACCAGCCGGTGCAGACCGGTCTGAAATCGATCGACTCGATGGTGCCGATCGGTCGCGGTCAGCGTGAATTGATCATCGGCGACCGCCAGACCGGCAAGACGGCAGTGGCGGTGGATACCATCATCAACCAGAAGGGTCAGAATATGACCTGTGTGTATGTGGCGATCGGTCAGAAGGCTTCGACCATCGCCAACGTGGTGCGCAAACTGGAAGAGCATGGTGCGCTGGGTTACACCATAGTGGTCGCCGCAAGCGCTTCGGATTCCGCCGCGATGCAGTTCCTGGCGCCGTATGCAGGTTGTACAATGGGCGAATATTTCCGCGATCGCGGGCAGGATGCGCTGATCGTTTACGACGATCTGACCAAGCAGGCTTGGGCATACCGCCAGATTTCCCTGTTGCTGCGCCGCCCGCCAGGCCGCGAGGCTTATCCCGGCGACGTATTCTATCTGCACTCACGCCTGCTGGAACGTGCGGCACGCGTGAACGCCGACTATGTGGAAGCGTTCACCAAGGGCGAAGTCAAGGGCAAAACCGGCTCACTGACCGCGTTGCCGATCATCGAGACGCAGGCAGGCGACGTATCCGCCTTCGTGCCGACCAACGTGATTTCGATTACCGACGGCCAGATATTTCTTGAAACCGACCTGTTCAACGCCGGTATCCGTCCCGCGATCAACGCCGGTATCTCGGTGTCACGCGTCGGTGGTGCAGCGCAGACCAAAGTCATCAAGAAGCTCGGTGGCGGTGTGCGTCTGGCCCTGGCACAGTATCGCGAGTTGGCGGCTTTCGCGCAGTTCGCTTCTGATCTGGACGAGGCGACTCGCAAACAGCTGGAGCGCGGCCGTCTGGTGACCGAATTGATGAAGCAGTTGCAATATGCTCCGCTGTCGGTCGCCGAGATGGCGGTTACGCTGTTTTCCGTCAATAAGGGTTATTTCGACGACGTGGCAGTGACCAAGGCGCTGGCTTTCGAATCGGCCTTGCATGCCTACCTGAAATCCGGTAACAAGGCGTTGATGGATGCGATCGAGACCAGCAAAGACCTGAATGCAGACAATGAGAAATTGCTGTCCGCAGCCATTGAGACATTCAAGGCAACGGCTGTTTATTGATAAAACAACTAGCCATTCCACTAAGCAACCAGAAACGGTTGCCAGGTGTCTGGTTATAAGGCGGGGTAAAAATGGCTGGCAGTAAAGAGATACGCGCGAAAATCAAGAGTGTAGAGAACACACGCAAGATCACGCGCGCCATGGAAATGGTCGCCGCAGCCAAGATGCGTAAAGCACAGGAGCGTATGCGTGCGGCGCGCCCCTATGCCGAAAAGATACGCAATGTTGCGGCGCACTTGTCGCGAGCCAACCCGGAATACAAGCACTCGTTCCTGGCAAAACGCGAAAACACCAAAAACGTCGGCCTGATCGTGGTCACTTCCGACAAGGGTCTGTGCGGCGGTTTGAATACCAACATCCTGCGCCTTGCGGTAAGCCGCATGAAGACATGGGAAGGCGAGGGCAAGGGCATCGCGGTTTGCCCGATCGGCAACAAGGGCCTGAGTTTTATGTCGCGCATCGGTGCCAAGGTCAAGTCTAACATGACAGGATTGGGCGACACGCCGCACATCGAAAAACTGATCGGCGCCGTGAAGGTCATGCTGGATGCCTATGCGGCAGGAGAAATCGATGCCATCTACCTGAGCTATAACCACTTCATCAACACCATGAAGCAGGAGCCGCGCATCGAGCAGCTGCTGCCGCTGAGCGGCGAGCAGTTGGGAACCGCCGAGGGTAATTGGGACTATATCTACGAGCCGGATGCCAAGCAGGTGATCGACGAGCTGCTGGTGCGCTACATCGAGTCGCTGGTTTATCAGGCCGTCGTGGAAAACATGGCTTCCGAGCAGAGCGCGCGCATGGTGGCGATGAAGGCGGCATCGGACAATGCTAAGAGCGTGATCGGCGAACTCAAGCTGGTTTACAACAAGGCGCGCCAGGCGGCCATTACCCGCGAGATTTCGGAAATCGTCGGCGGTGCGGCGGCGGTGGGTTGAGGCTTGGCGCACAAGATCGGGCGAGGCTAATGTGAGCGCAGCGAACGTTATGACGAGACCAGATCTTCAAGGTGCGGCCGAAGTCGGTTGATGGCTGGCGGGTTACAAAATTAATTTAGACGGGGAATCTTAAAAATGAGTCAAGGAAAGATTGTTCAGTGTATCGGTGCGGTGGTCGACATCGAGTTTCCACGCGATCAAATGCCCAGGGTTTATGAAGCGCTGCAACTGGCAGACGCGGGGTCTTCGACTGCCGAGGCAGGCTTGACCTTCGAGGTGGAGCAGCAACTCGGCGACGGTGTGGTGCGCACCATCGCGATGGGCTCTTCCGATGGCTTGCGGCGCGGCATGCTGGTGAATGCCAGCGGCAGCGGCATCAAGGTTCCGGTCGGCAGCGGCACACTGGGCCGTATCATGGACGTGCTGGGCCGACCGATCGATGATGCCGGTGAAATCGCCTGCGAAGAGCGCCGCGAGATCCACCAGAAGGCGCCCAAGTTCGATGAGCTCTCACCATCTGTAGACTTGCTGGAAACCGGCATCAAGGTGATTGATCTGGTCTGCCCGTTCGCCAAGGGCGGCAAGGTCGGCCTGTTCGGCGGTGCGGGTGTGGGCAAGACCGTGAACATGATGGAGCTGATCAACAACATCGCCAAGCAGCACAGCGGCCTGTCGGTATTCGCCGGCGTGGGCGAGCGTACCCGCGAAGGTAACGACTTCTACCACGAGATGAAGGACTCCAACGTGCTGGACAAGGTGTCGATGGTGTTCGGCCAGATGAACGAGCCGCCCGGCAACCGCCTGCGCGTGGCACTGACCGGCCTGACCATGGCCGAGAAGTTCCGCGACGAAGGCCGCGACATCCTGTTCTTTGTGGATAACATCTATCGTTATACCCTGGCCGGTACCGAAGTGTCCGCACTGCTGGGGCGCATGCCTTCGGCGGTGGGCTACCAGCCGACCCTGGCTGAAGAAATGGGACGCCTGCAGGAACGCATCACCTCGACCAAGGTGGGTTCGATCACCTCGATCCAGGCCGTGTACGTGCCCGCGGACGACTTGACCGACCCGTCGCCGGCGACCACCTTCCTGCATCTGGATTCCACTGTGGTGTTGAGCCGCGATATCGCCTCACTGGGCATCTACCCCGCGGTCGATCCGCTGGATTCCACCTCCCGCCAGCTCGACCCGCTGGTGGTGGGCGAGGAACATTACTCCGTGGCGCGCAAGGTGCAGGCGACCCTGCAGCGCTACAAGGAATTGCGCGACATCATCGCGATCCTTGGTATGGATGAACTGTCGCCGGAAGACAAGCTGGCGGTGGCGCGTGCGCGCAAGATCCAGCGTTTCCTGTCGCAGCCGTTCCATGTGGCCGAGGTGTTTACCGGCAGCCCGGGCAAGTATGTGACCCTGAAAGACACCATCAAGGGTTTCAAGGGCATCGTCGAAGGCGAATACGACCATCTGCCGGAGCAGGCGTTCTACATGGTGGGCGGCATCGAAGAAGCGGTTGAGAAAGCCAAGACACTCCAATAAGAGGAAAGCGCATGGCAATGACTGTACATGTTGATGTGGTTAGCGCGGAAGAGTCCATCTTCTCCGGCTTGGCGGAAGTGGTGGTGGTCCCGGGCGAGATGGGCGAGCTGGGTATTTATCCGCGCCATACCGCATTGATGACGCGTATCAAACCAGGCTCGGTCAGGATCAAGCGCCCTGACCAGGAGCAGGAAGAACTGATCTATGTTTCAGGCGGTATGCTGGAAGTTCAGCCCAGCGTGGTGACCATCCTGGCAGATACCGCGATCCGTGGCGGCGACTTGGATGAGGCGCGTGCGCTGCAAGCGAAACAGGCAGCAGAGGATGCGATCAAGAACCGCGCTTCCGATATCGACTACGCCCAAGCACAAGCCGAACTGGTGGAAGCTATCGCACAGCTGCGTGCAATCCAGCAACTGCGCAAACAAACAGCACATTAGGCCAAGTCCCTGATTGGAATAAAGCGGGCTTCTGTGAAGCGCGGAGTGCAACCGGACTTTCGGGTTAGTCTATGCGTCCGGTGATTTGCCGCATTCTTCCAATGCGCCCATAGTCTCAAGACAAGAGCTAGCGAATAATCCTTATCACCTCTGATATCTTGCGCAGGCGGCGCATGATGTTGGCGAGGTGCAGGCGGTTATTCACTTCCAGCGTGAAATGCAGCGCGGTGTATTCGCCCTCGTTGGCGAAGTTGACGTTCTCGATGTTGGATTCCGCCTCGGCAATCGCGGCGGCCACTTTTGCCAATACACCGCGTTGGTTGGCGACTACCAGTTTGAGGCCGACATCGAAGGGGCGGTGGATGCCGTCACCCCACACAACATTCAGCCATTGTTCGCCGCCCCGCCCCTTGTGCAAGGCTGTGCAGTCGAGAGTATGTACCGTCAATCCCTGGCCGCTCTTGAGTACGCCGATGATCGGGTCGCCAGGGATCGGATGGCAACATTTGGCGAACTGTACCGCCATGCCTTCAGTGCCCTGTATTATGATGGCCGGACTGGACGCCGCTTCTTTCGGCAGTGCTTCGCCGATGCAAGCAAGTTGCCGTGCCACCACCATGTTGAGGCGGCGCCCCAAGCCGATATCTGCAAGAATCTCCTGGCGTGTTTTTGCGCCGGTGTCCCTGATCAACTTGTTCCAGTTTGCCTCGCTCATGTCTTGTGGCCTGATTCCCAGCGCATGCAGGGCCTGGTCGAGCAGGCGTTCGCCGAATTGCGCGGATTCGCCGGACTGCATGGTTTTGAGAAAGTGGCGGATGTGACTGCGTGCCTTGCTGGTGGTCACATAACCCAGCCATGACGGGTCCGGTTTCGCATGGGGTGCAGTGACGATCTCCACACGATCGCCGTTCCTGAGTTCGGTGCGCAATGGCACCAGTTCATGGTTGACCTTGACAGCGATGCAGTGATTGCCGATATCGGTATGCACGCTGTAAGCAAAATCCACGGCAGTCGCATTGCGCGGCAGCGATAGTATCTTGCCCTTCGGCGTGAACACATATACCTCGTCTGGGAACAGGTCTACCTTGAGGTGCTCCAGAAATTCCGCAGAATCGCTGCTCTGGCTCAGGCTTTCCAGCAGTTCCTGCAACCATTGGTGGGTTTTCTTGTGCAGGTCGTTGATCGAAACATGCCCGCTCTTGTACAGCCAGTGTGACGCCACGCCGGCATCGGCGATCTTGTGCATCTCGTTGGTGCGGATCTGGATCTCGATGGGTGTGCCGAAGGGCCCGAACAGGGTGGTGTGCAGCGACTGGTAACCGTTTACCTTTGGGATGGCGATGTAGTCTTTGAACTTGCCGGGGATCGGCTTGTACAGCCCGTGCAGCGCGCCCAGCGCGACATAACAGGCAGCAAAATCGTTGACCAGCACGCGAAAGCCGTAGATATCCAGAACTTCGGCAAATGCCAGAGACTTGCTCTGCATCTTTTTGTAGATGCTGTAGATGTTCTTTTCCCTGCCGGTCACGTCTGCCTGGATGTTGAACTCGGCCAGCCGTTGCCGTATGGCATCAAGGATCTTGCTGACCACTTCGCGACGATTGCCGCGTGCCACCTTGAGCGCTTTGGACAGCACCGCGTAGCGGTTGGGGTGCAGATACTTGAAACTCAGATCCTGCAATTCACGGTAAATATCGTTCAGACCGAGGCGATTGGCGATTGGCGCATAGATCTCCATGGTCTCGCGGGCGATACGTTCACATTTGTCATGCGGCATTGCTCCCAGTGTCCGCATGTTATGCAGGCGGTCGGCCAGTTTGATGAGAATGACGCGTACATCGCGCGCCATCGCCAGGAGCATCTTGCGGAAATTCTCCGCCTCCGCATCCTCACGGGTCTCGAACTGGATGCGGTCCAGCTTGCTCAGCCCGTCGACCAGTCCCGCGACCGGCTTGCCGAATTTTCCCGCGACCTGTTCCGTGGTGACTTCGGTGTCTTCCACCACGTCGTGCAACAGTGCGGCGATGATCGCCTGAACATCGAGGCGCAAGGTGGCGAGGATGCGCGCGACGGCAATGGGATGGGAGATATACGGATCGCCGGACTTGCGCGTCTGGCCCCGGTGTGCGGAGTGGCTGAATTCAACCGCCTCGCGGACATATTCGACATCCTGCGGTTTAAGGTAGGTGGAGACTTCCCCGATAAGCAGGTCTGTGTCGCCCATGCAGAATCACGTCAATTATGCCTGGCCACGGTTGAGAATCTCCTTGCCCACCCTACCCTCGCTGATTTCGCGCAATGCGACGACAGTGGGTTTGTCATTGCTGGCTTCCACCAGATGGCTTGCGCCATTTGCCAATTGGCGCGCGCGGTAGGCGGCAGCCAGCGTGAGTTCAAAGCGGTTGGGGATTTGTGTGAGACATTCTTCGACGGTAATGCGTGCCATGATTTACTCCGGATTCTGCAACTGGTTGATTAATGCCTGATGGCGGGCTAATTGCACCGCGCACCTCAGGCTGACTGAAAGGACCACAGCATTGAGTTCACGCAATGCCTCATTCAGATTGTCGTTGATAATAACATAATCGAATTCGGCAACATGGGCGACATCCTCGCGTACCGCCGCGATGCGCGAGGCGATGATCTCATCGCTGTCCTTGCCGCGTCCTTTCAGGCGCTGCTCCAGCGCCTTCATGGAGGGCGGAAGGATGAAAATACTGGTGCATCCGGGAAACAGCCTGCGCACTTGCGCAGCCCCCTGCCAGTCGATTTCCAGCAGAATGTCCCGCCCTTTGGCATTTTCCCGGCTGATCCAGGTTTGCGATGTGCCATACAGGTTGCCATAGACTTCCGCGCTTTCCAGGAACTCGCCACGTTTCGCCATCGCGGAAAAGACCTCGCGGCTGACGAAATGATAATCCTTGCCGTCATGCTCCCCCGGGCGCGGATTGCGCGTGGTGTAAGAAACCGACAAATCGATCTGCGGATTGATATTGAGCAAGGCCTGTACCAAGCTGGTTTTCCCGGCCCCCGAGGGCGCGCTGATGACGAATAGGTTTCCCGACATGGTCTACTCCAGGTTCTGGATCTGTTCGCGCATCTGTTCGATGAGTATCTTCATTTCCATCGCGCTGCGCGAAACCTCCGCATCCACCGACTTTGATCCGAGCGTGTTGGCTTCCCGGTTCAGCTCCTGCATCAGGAAGTCCAGACGTTTACCCACCGCCCCCCCTTGCGAAAGGATGCGGCGCATTTCGGTGAGATGGACGGCCAGCCGTGACAGCTCCTCGTCCACGTCGATCTTGCTGGCGAACAGCGTGATTTCCTGGCGGATACGCTCGTCGCTGATGCCATGTATCAGGGTATCCTTTAACGGGATATCCTGTATCGCCTCGCGCAGCCGTGCGGCGAGCTTTTGCTCGTAAGAAGCAATCGCGGCCGGGACATGCGGCATCACACCGTTGCGCAGTGCCTCGATCTTTTCCACACGCTGCAGCAGGAAATCCTTGAGTTTTTCGCCTTCGCGTGCCCGCGAAGCGGAAAATTCCTGCAACGCCCCCTGTAGCAGGTCGAGCAGTGCAGCGCGCAATTCATCGGCCGACGCGCCATGCGCTTCCAGCACACCGTTCCAGCGCAGCACATCGGCCACGCTCAGGGATCGCGCGTCAGGCAGGGCGCCTTGCACTTCCTTGTTCCATGCGGCGAGCTGCAGCAGCAGCTCGCGATTCAGTGTCGCACCGCTTTGCGCGTCGCGCGCCGCATAGTTGATGCGGCAGTCCACCTTGCCGCGCTGCAATTGCGCGGCAATCATTTCGCGCAGCGCCCCTTCGATGCCGCGCAATTCATCCGGCATGCGCAACTGGATGTCCAGATAGCGATGGTTGACGGCACGCAGTTCCAGTGTCAGCGAGCCGCTGTCGAGCTCCGCGCTGGCGGTTGCATAACCGGTCATACTGAAAATCATGGCAGGGTTTCCCGAATAAAGGGCTGTGCTGGAGCGGCGCATTATATTACGATTGCGCCTTGGAAAATTACTCATCCAGCCATGAACTTCTCGATACACCAGGCCAGCCGCATCGGTAACCGCAGATACAACCAGGATCGCGTCGCTTATGCCTACAGCAGCGACGCGCTGCTCTTGGTATTGGCGGATGGCATGGGCGGGCATTTGCACGGCGAATTGGCTGCGGCCATAGCGGTCGAGACCTTTGTCGAATCGTTCGGGGCGCATGCACAATCGCGGTTTGCTGATCCGCAAGGATTTCTCGAGAACACCATGCAGCATGCGCACGAGCGCATCATGGGTATTCCGCACGACAGCGACAAAGGATTTCCCGGAACGACCTGCACAGCCGCGCTGATCCAGGACGGTAATATGCATTGGGGGTACGCCGGAGACTCGCGAATTTACGTGCTGCGCAACGGTGCGGTGCTGGTGAAGTCACGCGATCATTCGATGGTGCATCAATGGGTCGAATGGGGCATGATCACAGCCGAAGAGGCGCGTATCCATCCGCAACGCAATCAGATTACCAATTGCCTTGGCGGTGTTCACAACATGTTTTACATGGAGCCCGGCGGACCTGTCATGCTGCAGTCCGGCGACGTGTTGCTGCTTGGCAGCGATGGTCTGTGGGGGCCCTTTACCGATCAGGAATTGGCCGAGGCCTTCGCCACGAAGCCTGTGGCCGATGTACTGGATGGCATGATCGCGGGCGCGCTGCAGCGCGAAGCCGGCCATTCCGATAACGTCACCGGCATAGCGGTGCGCTGGGGAGAGGGCGAAGCCGCCCACGCCACCGGCCAGCCGGTCTGCAATATCTTGGAAATCCCTTGATCTCCGCTGCCCACTTACTGATTTTCCACTAACCATCTTCCCGAGTATCCGACATGCGCCCCAGCCAAAGATCGCCCAGTCAATTGCGCGCCATCCGCATCACCCGCCGCTACACCAAGCATGCCGAAGGTTCGGTGCTGATTGAATGCGGAGATACCAAAGTCATCTGTACAGCCAGCGTGGATGAGAAAGTCCCGCCGCACAAGAAGGGGAGCGGCGAGGGATGGGTGACGGCGGAATATGGCATGCTGCCGCGCTCCACCAATGAACGCATGGGGCGCGAGGCTGCCAAGGGCAAGCAGTCCGGGCGCACCCAGGAGATCCAGCGGTTGATCGGGCGCAGCCTGCGCGCCGTGGTGGATCTGAAGAAACTCGGCGAGCGTACCATACAGATCGACTGCGATGTGATCCAGGCAGACGGCGGTACACGCACCGCCAGTATCACCGGCGCCTTCGTCGCGTTGCATGATGCGGTGAGCGGTTTGCTGGACAAGGGGTTGATCAAGGAAAATCCGCTCAGGGACTTCATTGCCGCGATTTCGGTCGGCATCTATCAAGGTACGCCGCTACTGGACCTGGATTATGCGGAAGACTGCGCCTGCGATACCGACATGAACGTGGTGATGCTGGGCAACGGCCACTTCGTCGAGGTGCAGGGCACCGCGGAAGGACATGCCTTCACGCGCGCCGAGATGGACGAGCTGCTGGAACTGGCAAAGGCCGGTATCGGGGAGCTGATCGGGATGCAGCGCACAGCACTGGCGGTGTAAAGCATGCAGAAGCTGGTCATCGCTTCCAACAATCCCGGCAAGCTGCGCGAATTTCAGCGCATGTTCGCACCGCTCGGCATCGAGGTGCTGACGCAGGCGCAGCTCGGCATCGGCGAGGCCGAGGAACCGCACTGCACCTTCGTCGAGAATGCGCTGGCCAAGGCACGCCATGTCAGCCGTGCATGCGGCCTGCCCTCGCTGGCCGACGATTCGGGCATCTGCGTCGCGGCGCTGGGCGGGGCGCCCGGTGTGCAATCGGCACGCTATGCCGGGGACGATCCCAAGTCGGACACGCGCAACAACGAGAAGCTGCTGCAGGTCATGCGGGGTGTCGCCGACCGCCGCGCGCACTACTATTGCGTGCTGGTGTTGGTGCACCGTGCCGATGACCCGCAGCCCGTCATCGCCGAGGGAGAATGGCACGGCGAGATCGGCTTCGAGGAACGCGGCGAGGGCGGTTTCGGCTATGACCCTTTGTTCAGGTTGTCCGAGTCCGGCAGGACAGCTGCCGAACTGTCGCACGACGAAAAGGCACAGGTCAGCCACCGCGCCGGGGCACTGAAGGTGCTGCTCGACAAGCTGCGGCTCGGCGCATGACCACCCATCCGCTGCAACCCGCCGGCGTCAGGATGCAGGGAGTGAACTTCAAGGCGACACCGCCACTGTCGCTGTACATCCACATCCCATGGTGCGTGCGCAAATGCCCGTATTGTGATTTCAATTCGCACGAGGCACGCGACCCGCTGCCTGAAAAGGAATATGTCGCGGCACTGGTGCGCGATCTGGAGCTGGCCCTGCCGCTCGTCTGGGGGCGCAAGGTCTACACGGTGTTCTTCGGTGGCGGCACACCGAGCCTGCTCTCGGGCGGGAGCGTTGCGGAGATACTGCGCCAGGTGCGCATGCTGCTGCCGCTCGACCTCGGTGCGGAGGTCACGCTGGAGGCCAATCCAGGCACGGTCGAGGCGGAGCGCTTCGCGGCCTACCGCGACGCGGGCGTGAACCGCCTGTCGCTGGGTATCCAGAGTTTCAACGATGCGCATCTGCAGGCATTGGGGCGCGCCCACAGTGCTGGCGAAGCCAAGCGTGCGATCGGCATCGCGCAGCAGTATTTCGACAACATCAACCTTGACCTGATGTATGCCTTGCCACGGCAGACGCTGGAACAGGCGCTGCAGGACGTGCAGATCGCGTTGTCGTTCGTGCCGCAGCACCTGTCCTGCTATCACCTGACACTGGAGCCGAACACGCCGTTCCACCGCAATCCGCCGCCGCTGCCGGACGGCGATGCGAGCAGCGAGATGCAGGGGCGCATCGAGGAACTGCTTGCGGCGCATGACTACCGGCACTATGAGACCTCCGCTTTCGCGCAGCCTAAAAGGGAGTCACGCCACAACCTGAACTACTGGCAGTTCGGCGATTACCTCGGCATCGGCGCAGGCGCGCACAGCAAGCTGAGTTTCCACGACAGGGTCATCCGCCAGGCGCGCCACCGGCAGCCGCAGGCCTATCTCGATGCGGTGGCGCAGGGGAAGCCGGTGCAGGAAGAACATCAAGTCGCACCCGCCGACCTCGGGTTCGAGTTCATGATGAACGCGCTGCGCCAGAATCATGGTTTCGAAGCCGCGCTGTTCCAGGAGCGCACCAGCCTGTCGTTGCTGTCACTGCGTCGCGAACTGGAAGAGGCGGAAAAGCGTGGGTTGTTGGATCGCGACCCGGGCCGCATCGCACCGACCGAGATGGGGCGGCGCTTCCTTAATGATCTGCTGGAGATCTTTCTGGTCGATAAATGAGGTTGGTAGGTTGCGCGCCTTACTTTCCGTATCGACCCATCTGTGGCATCCTTCGTACCTTGAAATTGGGTATAACAATTCTGACCCCCTTGCGGGAACATAACCAGGGGGCGGCTGGGGGATGGCAGTAATGAAATGCGTGGATGATTTCCGCTTGCGTTTTGGCAGGCGCGAACTGGTGCCGATCATGATCGGCGGAATGGGGGTGGATATTTCCACCTCCGAGCTGGCGCTGGAAGCAGCGCGCCTGGGCGGGGTCGGGCATATTTCCGATGCGATGCTGCCGGCCGTGACGGATCGCCGCTACAAGACGAAGTTCGTCAGTGTCAAGCAGAAACAGTACAAGCTCAATGTACACGAGGCTGACAAGGCTATCGTGCAATTCGATCTGGCGCAGGTCGAGGAGGCGACGCGCCTGCATGTCGGCAGGACCATGGAAGCCAAGCGCGGTGAGGGAATGATCTTCCTCAACTGCATGGAGAAGCTCACCATGAACTCGCCGCGTGAAACGCTGCGCACGCGCCTGCGTAGCGCCCTGGATGCGGGCATCGACGGCATCACCCTGGCGGCCGGACTGCATCTCGGTTCGTTCGCGCTGATGGAGGATCATCCGCGCTTTCGCGATGCCAGGCTGGGCATCATCGTTTCATCGTTGCGCGCCCTGCAGTTGTTCTTGCGCAAGAACGCCAAGCTTGGCCGGCTGCCAGATTTCATCGTGGTGGAGGGGCCGTTGGCAGGCGGACATCTGGGATTCGGCATGGATTGGGCGCAATACGATCTACGGACCATCGTCGCCGAGATCCTGCAGTATCTCCAGAATGAGGAGCTGGATATCCCCGTCATTCCGGCGGGCGGCATTTTCACCGGCAGCGATGCGGCAAGCTTCCTGGAAACAGGCTCGGCGGCCGTACAGGTGGCGACGCGCTTCACCGTCGCGGAGGAGTGCGGCATCCCCGAAAGGGTGCGGCAGGAATACTTCAAGGCCGGCGAAGAGGATATCGAGGTCAATATGCTGTCGCCCACCGGTTATCCGATGCGGATGCTGAAAAACAGCCCGGGCATCGGGTCGGGCATCCGCCCAAACTGCGAGGCGTTCGGCTACGTCCTGGATGCCGACGGCAAGTGCTCGTATATCGACGCATACAACCGGGAGCGGGCACTGCACCCCGATGCGCGCAGGATTTCCGTCAAGGACAAGATTTGTCTGTGCACACATATGCGCAATTACGATTGCTGGACTTGCGGGCACTACACCTATCGCCTCAAGGATACGACACGCCGCAAGGCCGATGGCACATATCAGACATTGACCGCAGAGCATATCTTCCGCGATTACCAGTTCAGCACCGACAACAAGATCGCACTCCCCGCATAGAATGATCGCCTGCTGCCCTTGAAATAGGGGTATCCGACCACAATATTGGCACTCGCAGGCCAAGAGTGCTAAACTTCGCCTCCGCATTTTTTCAACCCATTGTTCTAGGAGAAATAGTATGAAGATTCGTCCTTTACACGACCGTGTGATCGTCAAGCGTATGGAAGAGGAGCGTAAGACCGCTTCCGGTATCGTGATTCCCGATGCCGCTGCCGAAAAACCCGATCAAGGCGAAATCGTCGCTGTGGGCAACGGCAAGATCGGCGACGATGGCAAAGTGCGCCCGATGAATGTCAAGGTTGGCGACCGCATCCTGTTCGGCAAATATGCCGGCCAGGCATTCAAGATGGACGGCCAGGAATACATGACCATGCGCGAAGATGACATCATCGGCGTGGTTGAAGCTTAATTACCGGCAAACTTAGGAGATATAGACATGGCAGCAAAAGACGTGAAATTTCATGATGCCGCACGCAACAAGATGGTTGCCGGCGTCAACATCCTGGCAGATGCGGTCAAGGTTACCTTGGGTCCGAAAGGCCGTAACGTGGTGCTGGACCGTTCTTACGGGGCGCCAACTATCACTAAAGATGGTGTATCTGTCGCTAAAGAGATCGAATTGAAGGACAAATTCGAGAATATGGGTGCGCAGATGGTCAAGGAGGTCGCTTCCAAGACTTCCGACGTAGCCGGAGACGGCACCACTACGGCGACTGTACTGGCACAGTCCATCGTTCAGGAAGGCATGAAGTTCGTCGCGGCGGGAATGAACCCGATGGATCTGAAGCGCGGCATCGACAAGGCGGTGATCACCGCCGTGGGTGAACTGAAGAAGATGTCCAAGCCTTGCACCACGACCACCGAGATCGCGCAAGTTGGCTCGATCTCCGCCAACTCTGACGCCGATATCGGCAAGATCATCTCCGACGCGATGGAAAAAGTCGGCAAGGAAGGCGTGATCACTGTGGAAGACGGCAAGTCCCTGAACAACGAGCTGGAAGTCGTGGAGGGGATGCAGTTCGACCGCGGCTACCTTTCACCCTACTTCATCAACAACCCCGACAAGCAGATCGCGGCGATGGAGAACCCCTTCATCCTGCTGCACGACAAGAAGATCTCGAACATCCGCGACCTGCTACCCGTGCTGGAGCAAATCGCCAAGTCTGGCCGCCCGCTGCTGATCATCGCCGAAGACGTCGAAGGTGAAGCGCTGGCCACGCTGGTGGTGAACAATATCCGCGGTATCCTGAAGACCGTCGCGGTCAAGGCTCCCGGTTTTGGCGACCGCCGCAAGGCCATGCTGGAAGACATCGCCATCCTCACCGGCGGCACGGTGATCGCCGAGGAAGTCGGCCTGACGCTGGAGAAGGCAACTTTGGCTGATCTGGGCCAAGCCAAGCGCATCGAGGTGGGTAAGGAGAACACCACCATCATCGACGGCTCCGGCAAGCATGACGCGATTATGGCGCGCACCACCCAGATCAAGAAGCAAGTAGAGGAATCCACCAGCGATTACGACAAGGAAAAACTGCAGGAGCGCATGGCCAAGCTGTCCGGTGGCGTGGCGGTGATCAAGGTCGGTGCCGCAACCGAAGTCGAGATGAAGGAGAAAAAAGCTCGCGTGGAAGATGCATTGCACGCTACCCGCGCCGCTGTGGAAGAAGGTATCGTGGCCGGTGGTGGCGTGGCGCTGCTGCGTGCCAAGGCCGAGGTTGCCAAGCTGAAGGGCGACAACCACGACCAGGATGCCGGCATCACCATCGTGTTGCGCGCGATGGAAGCGCCTCTGCGTGCCATCGTGGCCAATGCCGGCGACGAGCCGTCGGTGGTTGTGAATAAGGTGATGGAAGGCAAGGGCAGCTTCGGCTACAACGCCGCATCGGGCGAGTACGGCGACATGCTCGCGATGGGCGTGGTCGACCCGACCAAGGTGACCCGCACCGCGTTGCAGAACGCCTCCTCCATCGCAGGGCTGATGCTGACCACTGCCTGCATGGTGGCAGAGCTGCCGGAAGACAAACCTGCTCCGGGCATGGGCGGCGGCATGGGTGGTATGGGCGGCATGGAAGGCATGATGTAACCGAAGCCTGTTTTTGCAGCACTCCCGCAAACCCCGCTTCGGCGGGGTTTGTCATTTGATGCGTTACCGGTATAATGCGCGGCTTCCGAAGCCTGTCCTGAGCCTGTCGAAGGGTTGGCCGGCTCGTTTGGTTAACGGAAAAATGCAGCACAATGGCCTGGTAGCTCAGTCGGTAGAGCAGAGGATTGAAAATCCTTGTGTCGGTGGTTCGATTCCGCCCCGGGCCACCAGATTCAAAAAGGTCTTCACGAAAACGTGCAGACCTTTTTTATTTTGCGCCTCTCGGTGGCGTTAAAGAAGCTAAATGGACAATTCTTCAGAAGAAACCAGTGTTGCCGCAGCATCGGCCGGTTCCGAGGGTATCGCGCGCGAGGTGAAACGCCGCCGCACCTTCGCGATCATCTCCCACCCGGACGCGGGCAAGACCACGCTGACCGAAAAATTGCTGCTGTTCGGCGGCGCGATCCAGATGGCGGGTACGGTGAAGGCGCGCAAGAGCGGCCGCCATGCGACCTCGGACTGGCTGGAGATCGAGAAACAGCGCGGCATCTCGGTGGCCAGCTCGGTGATGCAGTTCACCTATGACGATTGCGTGATCAACCTGCTCGACACGCCCGGCCACCAGGATTTTTCCGAAGACACCTATCGCGTGCTGACCGCGGTCGACGCGGCGGTGATGGTGGTGGATGCGGCCAAGGGCGTGGAAGAGCAGACCATCAAGCTGCTCGAGGTGTGCCGCCTGCGCAACACGCCGATCATCACCTTCATCAACAAGATGGACCGCGAAGTGCGCGAGCCGCTGGAAGTGCTGGACGAGATCGAGTCGGTGCTGAAGATACACTGCGCGCCGGTCACCTGGCCGATCGGCATGGGCAAGCGCTTTCGGGGCGTGTATCACCTGCTGAACGACGAGGTACTGCGCTTTTTACCGGGTGAGGCGAAGGCCGGCCAGGAAGTGGAGGTATTGCAGGGCGCGCGAATCGAACAGATGGCGCAACAATGCCCGGGCGAGATGCAGACCATGCGCGACGAGACGGAGCTGGTCAGCGGCGCGGGCGCATCGTTCGATCTGCGGGAGTTCCTGCGGGGCCAGCAGACGCCGGTATTCTTCGGTTCCGGCATCAACAACTTCGGCGTGCGCGAAGTGCTGCGCGCGCTGGTCGACTGGGCGCCCGCGCCGCTGGCGCGCGAGACCGACAAGCGCATGGTGCAACCCACAGAGCCGGCATTCACCGGCTTCGTGTTCAAGATCCAGGCCAACATGGACCCGAACCACCGCGACCGCATCGCCTTCCTGCGCGTCTGCTCAGGCCGCTACAGTTCGGGCATGAAGGTCAGGCACCGCCGTACGGGCAAGGAGATGAAGCTGGCCAATGCGGTGACCTTCATGGCCAACGAGCGCTCGCGCATGGACGAGGCGTATGCGGGCGACATCATCGGCATCCACAACCACGGCCAGCTGCAGATCGGCGACGTGCTCACCGAGGGCGAGGCGCTGACCTTCAAGGGCATCCCCTACTTTGCGCCGGAACTGTTCAGCCGTGCGCGGCTGCGCGACCCGATGAAGGCCAAGCAGCTGGAGAAGGGCTTGCGCCAGCTCGGCGAGGAAGGTGCGGTGCAGGTGTTCTCGCCGTTGCTAGACAACGCGCCGTTGATTGGCGCGGTCGGGCAGTTGCAATTCGAGGTGGTGGAGCACCGCCTGAAGTCCGAATACGGCGTGGATGCGGTGTTCGAGCGCGCCGGTATCCACACAGCACGCTGGGTGACCTGCCCGGACGCGGTGCACCTCAATGAATTCGTCAAAGCCAACCAGGGAAGGCTGGCCAGGGACGTGGACGGCAACTACGCCTACCTTGCCGACACCGGCGTGAACCTGCGTCTGGCGATGGAACGCTGGCCAAAGGTGCGGTTCCACGCCACGCGTGAACACGGGCAGCAACCGGGCTGATAAGGCCGGTGCGGTTCGCCGTTGCCTCGTGTAAAACAGAAGGCGGCCCTGAGGCCGCCTTCTGTTTCAGGGCTTTGTATCCTCTGTTACGGTATCAGCTCGCGCCATATCACACGCCTCCCGGAGAATCCGGCGGCGGTCGCCGCAAAGCCTACGTTGGTATTCAACTCAGGTGTGGGATTCGTGGAGGTCACGACTCCGACCTTGGGTTCGCCACCCACATAGAGGACGTTGACACCGACGATGGTGGCGTCATATTTCAGTGAGGATAAATTGGTCGCCGTATCAATCGCTCCGCCTGTCTGGTAGTTGAAAAAGTTGAGCCAGCCGTATCCGCCCGGTGCGCAAGCGGTATTGGAGGGGACGATCGTGGGGACCAGCAACGTGCCTTGCACCAACTGGCTGTCGACGTTCACGCGTTCCCCGCTGTCCGGGAAATCGACATACCAGCCCCGGCTGGTGTAGAAGCTCACCGCATTGTTGGATACCGTGCGGGTGGCGCCTGCGTTAGTTATCGTTTGTTGCACCAATGTATTGCGCGGATTGACCAGGGTGCTGATCGCATTGTCATCCTTGATCGCATACTGTGTCTGTTTCTGCGTCGTGGTCAGATCGCCGGTTTCCAGGTATTTCCCGGTACCTATGAACACGACGCGCTTCTCGGCGATCTTGCCCAGTGTCGGGGTGGTGGTGATGGGCTGCGGGCTGGTACCGGCGGTATCCGAGTACAGCGCCGCGAACTTCATGACATCGCCGGTGCCGATCTCGCCATCGGCCACCGTGGCGGTAACCGAGCTATTGATGTCGAAACGCCAGACATTCCCCAGCAGGTCTCCGCCATAGGTGTATCCCACCTTGTTGCCGGCCGGTTCGTCGTTCCAGCCGGCGATATGGGCCAGCCCGCTGGGCGTGGTGGTGCTGCCCGTGTTGGTGGCGATCTTGCTGATGATCGCACCCGTGCCGGCATTGAGCACGTAGAGATAGCCCTTGCCGTTGCCCGGGCTGGTGTTGTTATAGCCGGAAGTGACCAGCACCACCCAGGTGCCGTCCGACTTCCTGGTGATGACGGGGTGGCCGAAGCCGTAGCCGACATCGTTGTCCTGGATGACGCCAGTGTTGAGGGGGGCGGTGGCCGGTGTGAACTCCCACAGCAGGGCAGGCGCGACGGGATTGGTGATGTCCAGGGCATAATAACCGCGCCCGCCGCCGTTCAATCCGCCTACCAGAATGGTCTTCCATACCGCAGTTGCAGGATCGGTGCAGTTGGCGGTGCAGACGTCCGTGGTGGTCGGGCTGCCGTTGACGAAGTTGGTGTGCAGGGTGGAATAGTTCTTGTCAGCCAGTTTCCACATGTTGGGTATCACCATGCTCGGCACATAGGCCCAGCGCTCCACACCGGTATCGGACGCGAAGGCGTGCAGCATGCCGTCGTTCGTGCCCATGTACACCGTCCCCGCCCGACCGGCCTGTGCGGTCTTGAAATCGTTGTAGCCGGGATAGGGGTAGCTGAACACCGGCGGGCCGAGGAAGGCGGGTTCCGATTCCAGCGCATCGCCCAGCACGGCCTCGCGGTAGCGGTACAAGCGGTTCACCGGTGCGTTGGCGGAGCGATCCTCGTACCCGTATTGCCCGCGCAGATAATTGACCAGATTGAGGCCCTCGGCAGCGGTCCTCTGCGCTGCATCAAGCGTGGGCCATTGGGTGAGCGTGCCGATATGCGCGGCATCAAAGTTCGCCGGATCGAGGTTGGCGTAGGTGAAGTCGACCAGCGCGGTTCCGGTGCTGTTGGGGGTCTTGATCGTCCGCGTGTCGCTCACGTCGGCCACTTTGGCGTTCATCGTGCCGGTACAGGCGGTCGCCACCTGCACCTTGCAGTCGGTGCCGTCCAGCACGCCGTCCGGACAGAGGACAGAATTGGGCGTGACGCAGTTGTAGACGGTGACGTCTCCGATGGTCTCGGCAATGATGGTGCCAGGTGCGGCGCATGTGCCAGCCACGACGTTCTCCGCGCACCAGGAGGCGTTCTCGTTGACCACGCCGGTCACGGTGTTGATGCCGCGCGCCTCGAGGTTGCCCTTCCAGGTGACCGTGGTATAGCTGGCGACATAGGCGTAGTTGTTGCCGGCAACGGGGTTCAGCGTACTGGTGGCTGCCGCTGCCGCCGAGCCCTTGCGCGCGTTGATGCCCGCCAGCGCGTTGGACAGGCCGGCGGACAAGGTCGCCGGGTTGGTGGCGCTGAAATAGGCGCCGTGCCCGTTCACTGCGGCATGCCACAGGTCATCGATGTTCGCGATCAGCCCGTCGCTGCCGGTCATGCCGGGGATCGGCCAGTTGCAGGTCGTGCCGTCCGCTTGCCAGGTGCATACCGGCGGCGTCGCGGTGGCGCTGGCAGAGCTGCCCAGCTTGACCGAGAGGTAATCGCCGCTGGTGTCGCCCAGGTAGCTGGACGAATAGTTCATCCAGCCGCTCGCGCCCAGCCCCAGCGTGAAGGTGGTCATGTGCTGCTGGGTGCTGGTGTCGTTGCCGCCGATGAACACGTTGTTCTCGCACACGTCCACCCCCGCTCCGAGCGCCCCCGTGCAATTGCTCAATGCGGAGGTGCGCAGGTCGGTCTGGTAGTAATACATGGCGATGTCCGCCAGGTTGTTGCTGGTGCCGCCGCCGCTGACGACCGAGGTACAGGTGGTGGTGGTCCAGTTGTTGGCGGCGGACGCGATCTCCGCGGTGCAGCTGCCGGCGGTCGGTCCGGAGGTCACGGTGTTGCAGGTGGTGGTGGTCCAGTTGTTGGCGGCGGACGCGGTCTCCGCGGTGCACGAGGGGACCGGCGTCGCCGCGAGAACGGTGCTCGTGCTGCAACTGGTCGTCGTGTAGCCGTTCCCGGCGTTCGGGCTGGACGAGGTGCAGGAAGAGACCAGAGTCGGGCCGGTGGTGACCGTCTGGCAGGTGCGCGAATACCCGGTGGACGAACTGGCGGTGCAGGAGCTGACACCGACCCAGCCGGTGCTGGTGCATCGGGTCGCCAGTCCGCTCGTTGCCGACATGTCATACGGGTCCGTCGCATCCTGCGCAACGTCGGTGCAGGCGGTTGCGGAGCCGCCGGCTGCCCAGGAGGTGTAGCGGCACTGCGTGGTGTAACCGCTGCCGTCCGGTACCGCATTTACTGCGCAGGTGGAGACGTTCGCATAGGGCGTGGTGACGGCGGTCTGGCACTCGGTCGCCGAGGGCACCGTATAGGGCGAGCTGCCATCCTGCGCGACCGGCGTGCAGGAGGACGCGCCGCTCCAAGCGCTGGCGGCATATTGGCATTGCCTTGCCGTCGCGATCGTGTAGGGCGAGGTGCCATCCTGGGCCTGGGTGACACATGAAGGTACATCGAACCATGCGCTGTAGGCCGAGTACTGGCAACTGGTGCCGTTGCCGGACCAGGTCGTGCCGTTGCTGGTGCCGGTGCTGAAACTGGTGGTGCAGGTACCGGCATTCGCCCAGGTGGCGGCGCCGGCGCTCCAGACAGTGGAGCCGCCGAGTGCGGTGACGTAGCGGCATTGCCTGCGGCTGGAGCCGCTGGTATCCCAGGTGCAGGATGCGGTGTTAGCCCATGCGGTCCAGGTGCTGCCGGAGTTGCTTGAAGTCCGGGATTGAAGGTACATCGTCGAGGATTGCAGGCTGCTGGTGCGCTCTTGCAGCGTGAGGCTCCTCGTCTGCAGCTGGGAGGCCTGCTGTTGCAGGTTGCTGGTCTCGGAGGTCAGCACCATTTGCTGGACCTGGCTGGTGCTCTGCCGCGTCTGGGTCTGTGTCTTGCGTATCTGGCTGGTGCTGCGCGCGCTGGTGATGTCGGAGCCGTCGTAGAAGGGGCGCGACAGGGTGCCGTCCTGGTTGCCGACGGCGGTGGTGCCATCGACCTTGTAGCCGTCACCCGTGTTCCAGTATCCGTCGGTGGACAGGATGGTGAAGTTCTGCTGGCAGGAATACTGTACCGGATCGGTTCCCGACAGCTTGCCCGCGTAATACCGGCCGGCATCCGAGAGTGACCTGCGCAGCGGGGTGCTGCCGCTGGTCGTCATGTTGTAGAGCGTGCTGTACCAGGTGTCACGGTGCGTGTCCTCGAAGGTGTCCATGTACACCACGGGCGCGGTCTGGCTGATCTTCATCATGCCGACGCGGTAGCTGCTGTTGAGGCTGCTGAAGGCGCGCCCCGCAGAGGTCTTCATCATCAGCATGCGGTCGCGGTAATAGCTGTACCAGTTGGCGAAGTTGGTCAGTTTTGCAGCGGTGGTGTCAGGGAACACGTCCGTGGCAAGCGTCATGCTGCCGGATTGTGTGATGACAGGCGTGTAGTCGGCCGCCGAGGTCGGGCCGGTGATCGTGACCGTGCTGCCCGAAGAGGTGGCGCTGAAGCCGTTCAGGCTGATCTTGGCAGCGATGTCGGTGGCCAGGGTGGTGGTGCTGGTGCTCGATGTGGTGGCGGCAGACAGCAACTCGACGCCATTGACCGTGATGCTGCTGACCGAGGTGGCCGTGCAGGACGAGCAGGCAAGCACGATGGTGGTGGTCTCGGTGGTGGACAGCCGGCGCTTGCTGAACACGTCCTTGCCGGGCGATGCGTTCAGGGCGCTATGGCATTCGCTGTAGAAGGTATTGGTGGTGCTGTGGTAGTTCTTCTCCAACATGGTGTCCTGCGCACCGGAGTAACTGTAGTAATAGGCTGCCTGCCCGGTCGAATCCGCATTCATGCTCAGGGATGCCTTGAAACCGGTGTTCAGATTGACGGTGCCTGCGCCGGTGTCGAACCCGTCTATCCATGCGCCGGTAAAGCTGGCATCCGGATAGCTCGTGCCATCCGCGTAGACCGGCGGCAGGTAAGTGGTGGCGGGGTCGTAATAGACCTGGTTGCACTGGCTGCTGCGCAGGCCGTAGTGGCCGTAGCTGAAGGTCGCCGAGCTCCCGCCGTCCGACGAGTCGTCCGGCATGTGGTCCCAGTTCATGCTCCCCGAGTTGTCCAGTACGAACAGGATGTTGGGTTTGACCGCCGAGGTGGTGGAGGTCGCCAGGGGCGACGTCGCGAGCGCGACCGAGGCAGCCACGGAGGGAAGTGGCGCAGCGAGACCGACGGCCAGCGCAAGCGACAGTAACTGACGACGGGTGGT
>JBGARW010000028.1:0-24479 GCA_044230015.1 Gallionella sp.
CTTCCGACAGCCTCGCCATCCTTGCCGCCAACGCGCATCTCGTTCCCGGCTACCGGCAGGGTCTGGCGGGCATCGCGCGCTCGATGCCGACCAGCGCGGCGGCGGATCGCGTGGCCGCCGCGCTCGGTATCCCCTGTTACGAGACACCGACCGGCTGGAAGTTCTTCGGCAACCTGATGGACGCGGGCAAGGTGACGCTGTGCGGCGAAGAAAGCTTCGGCACCGGCTCGGATCACGTCCGCGAGAAGGACGGGCTGTGGGCGGTGCTGTTCTGGTTGAACGTGATCGCGGCGCGCCGGCAGCCGGTGGAGGACATCGTGCGCGAACACTGGGGGCGCTTCGGGCGCAACGTCTACTCGCGCCATGACTACGAGAGTGTCCCCGGCGATGCGGCCGGCGGCGTGATGAAGCTGCTGCACGGGCGCTTCGGCGAGTTGCAAGGCGCCCGCTTCGGCAATTACAAGGTGCTGTTCTGCGACGACTTCAGCTACACCGATCCGGTCGACGGCAGCGTCAGCACCGGGCAGGGTGTGCGCATCGGTTTCACCGACGGTTCGCGCATCGTGTTCCGCCTGTCCGGTACCGGCACCGAGGGGGCGACCTTGCGCCTTTATCTGGAATCGTACGAGCCGGATGTTGCCAGGCATCACCTTGACGCGCAGGAGGCGCTTGCGGAACTGATCGGCATCGCGTTGGAGATTTCCGAGCTAAGGCAGCGCACCGGGCGGGAAAGCCCAACCGTCATCACCTGAGCGGCTATAATCACGCTGCGGATTCTTAACGGAGCAAATCATGACAAACAAGCAATTCATCCAGACCCCCGACGCCCCGGCGGCCATCGGCACCTACTCTCAAGCCATCCGTGTCGGTGACACGGTGTACCTGTCCGGGCAGATCGGGCTCGACCCGACCACCATGCAGATGGTGGAGGGTATCGAGGCGCAGATCCACCGCGTGTTCCAGAATCTGCGCGCGGTGGCTATAGCCGCCGACAGCAGCCTCGATGACCTGGTCAAACTGAACGTGTATCTCACCGATCTCGGGCATTTCGCCAAGGTCAACGAGATCATGGCGGGTTATTTCCGCCAGCCATATCCGGCACGCGCCGCGGTGGGTGTCGCGGCGTTGCCGCGCGCCGCATTGGTGGAGATGGACGGCGTGCTGGTCGTCCAGGATTAGGCGTATCGGCAGGCCGTGCAACCGACCAGAATCCAGTCTGCCACACTCGCCAAACTCGCCAAACTCGGCATCCGCCATCGCACCGGGCTGCTGTTGCACCTGCCACTGCGCTACGAGGACGAGACCCGCCTTGCACCGGTCGCCGCGCTGCAGCCCGGCATGAACGCGCAGGTGCAAGGCGTCGTCGTGCACAGCGAGGTGGTGTTCCGCCCGCGCCGCACCTTGGTCTGCCGCCTGCAGGACAACGGCGGCGAACTGTATCTGCGCTTCCTGAATTTCTATCCCAGCCAGCAGAAACAGCTTGCGGCAGGCAGGCAGATACGCGCCGTCGGCGAGGTGCGCATGGGCTATTACGGCCTGGAGATGGTGCACCCGAAGTGCCGCGCGGTGGATGACGATACGCCCCTGCAGCAGAGCCTCACGCCGGTTTACCCGACCACCGCCGGGCTTTCGCAGAACGTGTTGCGCAAGCTGATCGCCGATGCGCTGGACACCTTGCCGCTTGACGACACCCTGCCGGATGTGTTGCTGCAGAAGATGAAGCTGCCCGCCTTTTCCGACAGCATCCGGCTGCTGCACAACCCGCCACCGGACATTTCGGCGGCCAGCCTCGAACAGCGCAGCCATGCGGCGTGGCGGCGCATCAAGTTCGACGAGCTGCTGGCGCAGCAATTGTCGATGCGCGCGCATCACCGCGAGCGCAGCAGGCGTACGGCGCCTGAACTCTTGCCGGGCCGCCGGCTCGCCGCGCAGCTGATAGGAGGTTTGCCGTTCGCGCTGACCGGCGCACAGCAGAAGGTGTATGCCGAGATCAGCGGCGATCTCGCGCAGCCACACCCGATGCAGCGACTGCTGCTCGGCGATGTCGGCAGCGGCAAGACCGTTGTCGCGGCGCTCGCCGCATTGCAGGCCATCGAGAACGGTTACCAGGCCGCGTTCATGGCGCCGACCGAGATCCTCGCCGAGCAGCATTATCTCAAGCTGCGCGACTGGCTGGAGCCCCTCGGCATCAGCCCGGTGTGGCTGTCCGGCAGCCTGAAGAAAAAGGAGAAACAGCTTGCCGCCGGGCGCATCGCCAGCGGTGAGACGCTGCTGGCCGTGGGCACGCACGCGCTGTTCCAGGAGCAGGTCGAGTTCCACCGGCTCGGCCTGGCGATCGTGGACGAGCAGCACAAGTTCGGCGTGCAGCAACGACTTGCCTTGCGCAGCAAGGGCAAGGAACCGCACCAGCTGATGATGAGCGCCACGCCCATTCCGAGAACGTTGGCGATGAGTTATTACGCCGATCTGGATGTGTCGCTGATCGATGAGTCGCCGCCGGGGCGTACGCCTGTCGTGACCAAGCTCGTCAGCGATGCGCGCCGCAGCGAGGTGTTTGCCGGGGTGCGCGCCGTCTGCATGGAAGGGCGGCAGGCCTACTGGGTGTGCCCGTTGATCGATGAATCCGAGACCCTGCAGTTGCAGACGGCGATAGAGACGCATGAAGCCTTGTGTGCTGCCTTTCCGGAGCTCGATGTCGGCCTGGTGCACGGCAGGCTGGACAATGCCGAGAAGGCGCGCGTGATGGCGGCGTTCAAGGCGGGCGAATTGCAACTGCTGGTCGCCACCACGGTCATCGAGGTCGGCGTCGACGTGCCGAACGCCAGCCTGATGGTGATCGATCACGCCGAGCGCATGGGGCTGGCGCAACTGCACCAGCTGCGCGGACGGGTGGGGCGCGGCGCGGCACAGAGCCTGTGCATCCTGTTGTACCAGCAGCCCCTTTCCGAGCCGGCGCGGGCGCGCCTCAAGATCATCTTCGAGAGCAATGACGGTTTTGCCATCGCGCAACAGGATCTGCAATTGCGCGGGCCGGGCGAATTGCTCGGCGCGCGGCAAAGCGGCGTGGCGATGCTGCGTTTCGCCGATATCGGCGCGGACGGCGATCTATTGGATGCTGCGCGGCAGGCCGCCGACGAACTGCTGCGCGATTTTCCCGATGCGGCGCAAAGGCATTTGCAGCGCTGGATGGCAAGCAGACATGACTACCTTCACGCCTGACAGGTTCTGGCACGGTGCGGCCGTGGGTTGCGATGCCGGCATCGCGCCGTGGTTGCGCGACCGCGGGTCGCTGACATTGCGCATCCAGCAGCGCTGCGAGCGTTTCGCGGTGCGCGGCGTGCGCAGCGGGCTGGCGCGTATCGCGCTGGACGAGGCCGCCCTGCTGGGTGTCGCGTCACCGCATCTCGCCTGGTCGCGCGAAGTGTTCCTGTATGCCGACGCGCGGCCCGTGGTGTTCGCGCACAGCGCGTGCGCGCGGAGGCACTTGCGCGGCTCATGGGCCGCCGTGCGCGGCCTGGGTGACAGGCCGCTTGGCGCGCTGTTGTTCGAGCATCCGCTGGTGAAGCGCGAACCGCTGCATTACAAGGTGTTGCGCAGTGCGCACCCGCTGTACCAGCGCGCTGCCACGGTGCTGGGCAGCCCGCCCGGGAGATTGTGGGCGCGCCGCTCGCTGTTCTATTTGCATGATGCGCCGCTGCTGGTGACGGAAGTCTTCCTGCCGGAGATCCTGCGCCTTGCCCCATCGGCATGAATATGGACCCTTAATTTTCTGTTTCAGCCATCTTCTTCAGAGCAAGCCCGAGTGGCGAGCCATCGAGGGTCTGACTGAGCTCGTGGAGTGCTTTGCGGGCCGTTTTGCCGAGTTTGCGGGGTGCGGGCGCGGGCCGGACGGGATCGAATGAAACTTGCACCTTGACGCGGATTCCGCTAACCTCGCAGCCCCTGTTTTGCAACATAACGACAAGTTCCGGCGCAAGTTGGCGCAATTTTGCGGCGATGGCGGCGTTGGCGGCGGCGACGCTGAGCATGCCGGATCGCAGGCCCAGTACCTGGCTGGACTGCGCAAGGTGGGGGGGCGCGACACCGATGAAATGGCGATGCAAGACCGATACAGCTTGCGCCTTGGCCAGTAGCGGGCGCAATTCCTGATTGCCGTTCAACAGTGATTTGAATCGCTGCGCCACAAGTCTTGAGATCACACGAGAAGGGGGAGGCATGAATGTTATTCTAGTTTCCAGTCGCTTGGCAAAGACCCGCAGTGTCACGCTGGGCGGGTGGCAGGTGCTGTTCCTGGTGCTGCTGCTGTCCGGGATGGTATGGGTCGCGGCGTTCACATTGCAGTATGCGCTGATGCGTTTTGCGCCGGAAGGCCTGAGCGACGGGGTGCGCACCCTGCTGTCCAGAATACAGAGTGAAGAGCAGCAAAAACAACAGTCTTACGTGCATAACAGTCTGGATGCCATGGCAGCCAGGGTCGGCCAGATGCAGGCGCAGATGCAGCGCCTGGACGCCCTCGGTGCGCGCCTGGCCAAACTGACCGGCATGAAGCCGGAGGAATTCCGGTTCGACCAGCCGCCCGCGCAGGGCGGGCCGCTGGTAGCCCTGCCCGCGCAGGAGATGTCGATGAACGGCCTGGAGCGGCAATTGGACAGATTGACCCAGGCGGTCAACGATCGCAGCGACAAGTTGCTGGCCCTCGAGACCATGCTGTTGCAGAATCAACTGAACCGCAAACTGCTGCCATCGATACCGCCGATCACCGAGGGGTTCTATTCATCGAATTTCGGCTGGCGCCTGGACCCGTTTACCGGCGCAAATGCCATGCATGAGGGCGTCGATTATATGGTTCAGGCGGGCACGCCGATCCGTGCCTCGGCAGGCGGAGTGGTCGCGTATGCCGACCAGCACCCCCAGTATGGTAATATGGTCGAAGTCGATCACGGCAATGACATTGTGACGCGCTATGCGCATGCCTCGCGATTGCTGGTAAAGGTCGGTCAGGTGGTGCGGCGCGGTGAAAAGATTGCCGAAGTCGGCAGCACCGGACGTTCCACCGGCAATCACTTGCACTTCGAGGTCCGCTATAAGGGCACCGCCCAGAACCCCGTGCGCTTCCTGCAAAAAGCCGCCAGTTAGCCGGGTGATGGATATTGGTGAGGGTGAGGTGATGGTTGACCTCACCCTTTATTATTTGCAGTTGAGAGTTTCTATTATCTTGTCGTTTGGGAAAACATGATTTCCAGTGTGCTGAAAAGTGTCTTTGGTAGCCGCAATGATCGCCTGCTCAAGCAATACCGCGCTACCGTCCAATCCATCAATAAACTGGAAGCCGACATCGCCAAATTGAGCGATGAGGAGTTGCGCCGGAAAACCGACAGCTTCAGGCAGCGTTTCGCGCAGGGCGAGACGCTCGACGCGCTCTTGCCGGAGGCGTTCGCCGTGGTGCGCGAGGCGGGCGTCCGCACATTGGGGATGCGCCATTACGACGTGCAGTTGATCGGCGGGATGGTGCTGCACTACAACAAGATCGCCGAAATGCGCACCGGCGAAGGCAAGACCCTGATGGCCACCCTGCCGGTCTACCTGAATGCGATCTCCGGCAAGGGCGTGCATGTCGTGACGGTGAACGATTACCTGGCCGGGCGCGATGCCGAGTGGATGGGCAAGCTGTACCGCTTCCTCGGCCTCTCGGTCGGCGTGATCCTGTCGCAGATGCCGCATGACCAGAAACAGGCTGCCTACGCCGCCGACGTAACCTACGGCACCAACAACGAATTCGGCTTTGACTACCTGCGCGACAACATGGCGACGCAGGCCGCAGAGCGTTTCCAGCGTCCGCTCAACTACGCCATCGTGGACGAGGTGGACTCGATCCTGATCGACGAGGCGCGCACCCCGCTGATCATCTCCGGCCAGGCCGAAGACAATGTCGATATCTACCTGCGCATGGACAAGCTGGCGCCCCGGTTGCAGCGGCAGGCCGCAGGAGATGAGAACGGCCCGGGCGATTTCAGCGTGGATGAGAAGAACCACCAGATACTGCTCACCGAACCCGGACACGAGCGCGCGGAAGAGCTGCTTGCCGAGGTCGGCCTGCTGCCGCCCGGCGGCAGCCTGTACGATCCCGCCAACATCACCCTGATCCACCACCTGTATGCGGCGTTGCGCGCCCATAACCTGTATCACCGCGACCAGCAATATGTCGTGCAGGACGGCGAGGTCGTCATCGTGGACGAGTTCACCGGGCGCCTGATGGCCGGGCGGCGCTGGTCGGACGGCCTGCACCAGGCGGTGGAGGCAAAAGAAGGCGTGGCGATCCAGAAGGAGAACCAGACGCTGGCATCGATCACCTTCCAGAATTATTTCCGCATGTACCACAAGCTGGCCGGCATGACCGGCACCGCGGATACGGAGGCATACGAGTTCCAGCAGATCTACAGCCTGGAAACCGTGATCATCCCGCCGAACCGCCCGACCATCCGCAAGGACATGATGGACAAGGTGTATCTCACCGCCCGGGAGAAACACCAGGCGGTTATCGAGGACATCAAGGACTGCCACGGGCGCGGCCAGCCGGTGCTGGTGGGCACGACCTCGATCGAGAATTCCGAATTGCTGGCGCATCTGCTGGACAAGGAAAGACTGCCGCATCAGGTGCTGAACGCCAAGCAGCATGCACGCGAGGCGGAGATCGTCGCGCAGGCCGGGCGTCCCGGGATGGTCACCATCGCCACCAACATGGCCGGCCGCGGCACCGACATCGTGCTGGGCGGCAATGTCGAAAAGCAGGTCGAGCACCTGCGCGCCGATACAAGCCTGGACGAGGTCGTCAGGGAGCAGCGCATCGCGCAGCTGAAATCCGAATGGCAGCAGTTGCACCAGCAGGTTCTGGACAGTGGCGGGTTGCACATCATCGGCACCGAACGGCACGAGTCGCGCCGCGTGGACAACCAGTTGCGCGGCCGTTCAGGGCGTCAGGGCGATCCCGGCTCCAGCCGCTTCTACCTGTCGCTGGAAGACCCGCTGTTGCGCATCTTCGCCTCCGACCGTGTCGCGGCGATCATGAACCGCTTCAAGCTTCCGGAGGGCGAAGCCATCGAACATAGCTGGGTAACGCGCGCCATCGAGAATGCCCAGCGCAAGGTCGAGGCACGCAACTTCGACATGCGCAAGCAGATCCTCGAATACGACGATGTCGCCAACGACCAGCGCAAGGTGATCTATCAGCAGCGCAGCGAGCTGCTGGAGAGCTCGGATATTTCCGAAACCATCCAGGCGATGCGCGAGGGGGTGCTGGAAGACACCATCAGCCAGTACATCGCGCCGCACAGCATGGAAGAGCAATGGGATGTGCACTCCCTGGAAAAGGCTCTGGCCGCCGAATTCCGCCTGGAATTGCCGTTGGCGCGATGGCTGGAGGAAGACAGGCAGTTCAACGAGGCGGCACTGCGCACCCGCGTCGCCGAACAGGCGCAGCAGCAATATCAAGCCAAGGTCGATGCGGTCGGCGCGGAGGTCATGCATCATTATGAGCGCGTCATCATGCTGCAAAGTCTGGATACGCACTGGCGCGAGCATCTTGCCGCGCTGGACCATCTGCGCCAGGGCATCCATCTGCGCGGCTATGCGCAAAAGAACCCCAAGCAGGAATACAAACGCGAGGCATTCGAGCTGTTCTCCCTGATGCTGGATTCGGTCAAGCGTGAGGTGACGCAGGTATTGATGACCGTGCAAGTACGCAGCGAGGAGGATGTCGGGTCGGTAGAAGCGTCACCCGCACCGGGAAATGTGCAGTATCATCATGCCGACTATGACGAGGCGCTGGGCCAGTCGGACGAACAGCCGGCCGATGCGCAGTCAACCGGCGAAGAACACAAGCCGTTTGTTCGCGGCGTGCAGAAGGTGGGGCGCAACGACGCGTGCCCATGCGGGTCGGGCAGGAAATACAAGCAGTGTCACGGCAGGCTGAATTAGGCAAACTAACACACGAAAGGGGAGTTGCATGTCACTGGTGATGGATACGCTGCGCACCTCGACGATTACCGAGGAATTGAGCGATGCCGAAATGGCGATCCTTGCGGGTTTGTTCGAGGTTCAGGACTTCAAGACGGGCGAGGCCATCATACGCCCGGGATTCGACCAGCCGGACAACCTGTACATTCTCGCGCATGGCGAGATACAGGTGATGATCCAGAGCACCGAAGGGGAGGCGGCGATCCACGTGTTGAAACCCGGTGACCTGGCCGGCATCATCACGTTCGCGGGAGGCACGTCTGCACATATCAGCGCGACACTCAGCGCGGTGGGTGATACCAAGGTGCTGAGCATGCCAAAGGCCAGGTTCGAAACGCTGATCAACACCCACCCGATGATCGTATACAAGGTGATGCGCGGCGTGGTGCGCGATGTGCATGGTATCGTGCGTCGCATGAACGCCCAATCGGCGGAGTTGAGCAATTACATCTACCGCATCCACGGCCGCTACTAAAAATCCAGATTTCATCCCAACTGCTGCGTTGCGGAAAAAATTTCTTGCTTACATATAATACATATGCGGCGCAGCGAAGTTTTTTCCGCGCCTTGCATTTGGGCGAACTCTGAATTTCTAGAGGTGCCCGACAGTTAAAGGAGACCTTATGCCGGTCAAGCTGAATCCGCCCGCTGCGGCACAACTGTTGCCTGTTGCGGGCGTTTCTCTGGGCGTCACCGAGGCGAACATCAAGCGCGAGAACCGCAAGGACCTGCTGGTGATGCAGTTGAGCGAGGGCACGCGGGTCGCCGGCGTGTTCACCAGAAACCGCTTTTGCGCCGCACCGGTGATCGTTGCACGCGAACACCTCGCACAGACGGAGGGCATCCGCGCGCTGCTGGTCAATACCGGCAACGCCAATGCCGGGACCGGTGAGCAGGGCCTGCAGGACGCGCGCACCACCTGTGCGGCGCTGGCCGGACTGCTGGGCTGCGATGCGACGCAGATCCTGCCGTTCTCCACTGGCGTGATCATGGAGCCGCTGCCGGTGAGCAGGATCGCCGCCGGTCTGCCCGGCTGCGTGGCGAACATGCGCGCCGACAACTGGTTCGATGCCGCGCACGCGATCATGACCACCGACATCGTCGCCAAGGCCATTTCCAGACAGGTCGAGATCAACGGCACGACCATCACCGTCACCGGCATCGCCAAGGGCTCCGGCATGATCCACCCGAACATGGCGACCATGCTCGGCTATATCGCCACCGACGCCGCGATCGCGCAACCGTTGTTGCAGCAGATGGTCGGCGAAGCCGCCGACCGTTCGTTCAACTGCATCACCGTGGACGGCGACACCTCCACCAACGACGCGCTGATGCTGATCGCCACCGGCCAGTCCGCCCTGCCGGAGATCCGCGACGTCGGCAGCGCCGAGTTCGCCGCGCTGCGGGATGCTGTCACCGAGGTTGCGATCTGGCTCGCGCAGGCCATCGTGCGCGACGGCGAAGGCGCGACCAAGTTCATCACCGTGCAGGTCGAAGGCGGCAGAAGCGAGGCGGAGTGCAAACAGATCGGCTACGCCATCGCGCGCTCGCCGCTGGTCAAGACCGCGTTCTTCGCCTCCGATCCCAATCTCGGGCGCATCCTTGCCGCGATCGGTTATGCCGGCGTCGGGGATCTGGATGTCGCCGTGCTCAGGTTGTACCTGGACGAGGTACTGGTCGCAGAACACGGCGGGCGCGCCGCGAGCTACCGCGAGGAAGACGGCCAGCGCGTGATGCAGCAGGGCGACATCACCATCCGCGTGGTGCTGGGTCGAGGTGCGGCAAGTGCGACACTGTGGACCTGTGATTTCTCCTACGATTACGTGAAGATCAACGCGAGCTATCGCAGCTGATTCGCCCCGTTTGGCCGTTCATGTTTCGACAAGCCCGACACGGACGGCTAAATGAGGATGGTCTTCCATTGAATGACCCAACTGAAAACATAAAGATCGTCGAGGTCGCCGCCGCCGTCCTGCAACGCCCCGACGGCTCCTTCCTCCTTGCGCAGCGCCCTGCAGGCAAGATATGGGCAGGTTACTGGGAATTCCCCGGCGGCAAGATGGAGCCGGGTGAAATGCCGTTGCATGCACTGGTGCGCGAGCTGCGCGAGGAGTTGGGCATCGAGGTCGAAACCGCGTATCCGTGGATCACCCGCGTGTTCGCCTACCCCCATGCGACGGTACGGCTGAACTTCTTCCGCGTGACGGAGTGGCGCGGCGAGCCGCACCCGCACGAGGGCCAGACGTTCGCCTGGCAATCCCCCTTTCCCGGCGGAGACGGACAGGCTCCGGTTTCACCGGTGTTGCCTGCCAACGCGCCCGTCCTGCGCGCGCTGGGGCTGCCTTCGCTGTATGCCATCAGCAATGCCGCAGAACTGGGCGTGGAGCGATTCCTGCGGCGGTTGGAGCGCGCGTTGGGCAACGGGCTGCGGCTGGTGCAGCTGCGCGAGAAGCATCTCGCGCGCGACGAGTTACGCGAGTTGGCACGGCGTGTGACGGTGCTGGCCCACGCGCACGGTGCGAAGGTGTTGCTCAACGGCGATGTGACGTTGGCGCAGGAGATCGGCGCGGACGGCGTGCAGTTGTCCGCGACGCAACTTGGCGGATTGCGCGAGCGCCCTGTCGTGGATTGGTGCGCGGCTTCCTGCCACAACGCTGATGAGTTGCGCCGTGCCGAGGCGCTGGGTTGCGATTTCGCGCTGCTGAGTCCGGTGTTGCCGACACTATCCCATCCCGGCGCGCCACATCTGGGCTGGGAAGGGTTCGCGGCCATCACGGCGGGTACATCGATTCCGGTGTACGCGCTCGGCGGTTTGGCGCAGGCCGACATGCAGGCCGCATGGCGGCACGGCGCACACGGGATCAGTTCGCTGCGTCAGGCTTGGTGATCAGGTTCGGATAACTCCTGTTCGCGTTGTTCGACGCGATATTCCCCGTTCGCCCACTTGCCCAGGTCGACCAGCTTGCAGCGTTCGCTGCAAAACGGGCGGAAGCGGTTGTTGGTGTCCCATTGATGTTCCCTGCCGCACTGCGGGCAGGCCACGGCCGGCGGCGCTTTGCCGGGCATCATGAGGGGAGGCTGCAGAAGGTCAGGTCGAACGGCACATCCTGTTCGAACAGGGTGGACTTTGCCGCATAGTCGGCGACGATGAAGCGGATGTTGATGGCATATTTGTTGGCGCCGACTTCGGGTATGCAGGCCAGTTCCCTGCCCAGGCTGACGCGCAGCATCTGTGCGATGCGCCCTCCCTGCATTTGCTGGAAAACACCATGATGTGCGGTGAAGTGAAAGACCTTGCCGCTCTCGCGCAGCAGGCGCAGGATGATCTTCAGGCCGGTGTGCAAAGGCAGGAGCGGGGCGAGCCATGCCCGCAGGTGTTCGCGCCGCGAGCCGGTGTCCTGCTCCCGCCAGTAGTGGTAGGAAGGCAGATCGAACTCGCATGTGCCGCCGGGCATGACGGTGCGCTGCTTGATGCCCATCAGCCATTCGTTCTCGCGCAGATGCTGGCCGGTCTTGCCGGGCATGGCGAGGATGTCCGCGGAGGCTGCGTCGATCTCCGCGAGGATGGCATCCAGCGCGTCTTCGGAGATCGCGGGATTGTTATGCAGCAAGGAAAGGGCGCGCCTCTGGCGCTCCAGTTCCTGCAGCAGTTCGGATTTCAGGTCGGCGCGGCAGGCTACATCGAGGATCTCGAACAGGGTGAGCAGCGCTGCATGGTAATCCGTGCCGTGATCGTGACCGGCGAAGTGCTCCGTGCGTGCGAAAAGATCCTCCAGGCGCAACAGGGTGCGCACTTTTTCGTTGAGAGGGAATTCATAGTCGATCACGGCGGCATGGGCGGGTAGATTCAGTTGCGAAAGATATATGGGATTTCCTTGTAACGTCAATCGCTGTTTCGCATTTTCGCATAGCGTTCATGCAGGGTGGCAACCTGCCCGGCCAGGCTGTCCATGCCGGCGTCGTTGCGTATGATGTCGTCCGCCAGCCGCAGCCGGTCGGCGCGCGGGGTTTGCCGGGCGACGATGGCGCGCACTTCATTTTCTGTCATGCGGCTTCGCCCGATGACGCGGGCGATCTGGGTGCTCTCATCGCAATCCACCACCAGCACGCGCCGCACCAGTTGCCGGAAAGTGCGGCTTTCCGGCAGCAGCGGCACGACGACGATGGTGTAGGGCCCGGCCGGCAATTGTCGCAACTGCGCCTTGGCCCGTTCGAATATCAGGGGGTGCAGGGTCTGCTCGAGCCGCTGCTTGGCGGCGGCATCCGAAAAGATCAGCGCACGCATCTTTGCGCGGTCCAGCGCGCCGTCCTCCGCGAGGTAATCACCGCCGAAGGCGGCACGGATCGCCGCAATGGCTTCGCCGCCGGCCTGCGTAAGTTGGTGGGAGATGGCGTCCGTGTCGATGATGCCCGCGCCATGTTCCGCAAACAGCGCGGCGACGGTGCTCTTGCCGCTGCCGATCCCGCCGGTGAGTCCGACGATCAGGCTCATGGGGCGGCGAGTAATTGCAAATAACTTTGCGTCAAGCTCTGCCCCCAGAACAGCGCAATCAGTCCGCCGCCCGCCAGATACGGGCCAAAGGGGATGGGGACGTTGCGACCATGTTTGGCCGCCACCATCAGGACGATGCCGACCATCGCGCCGACCAGCGAGGACAGCAGAATGATCAGTGGCAGCATTTGCCAGCCCAGCCAGGCGCCCAGCGCCGCAAGTAACTTGAAGTCGCCGTAGCCCATGCCTTCCTTGCCGGTGGTGAGCTTGAATCCCCAGTACACGCACCATAGCGCGAGATAGCCGAACGCTGCGCCCAGCACCGCGCTGGGCAAATCGGTGAAGATGCCGGGCAGATTGAACAGCAGGCCCGCCCAGAGCAGCGGCAGGGTGATGTCATCCGGCAGCAGTTGCGTATCGAAATCGATCACCGTAAGCGCCAGCAATGCCCAGATGAGCAGCAATGCGCCGGCAGCCGCCCAGCCGAAGCCGAAGTGCCAGGCCGCAAATCCGCACAGTATGCCGCTGATCGCCTCGATGGCCGGGTAGCGCGGCGAGATGGTCGCGCCGCAACCCTTGCACTTTCCGCGCAACAGCAGGTAACTGACGATGGGGATGTTCTCCCATGCGCGAATGGCATGGTTGCAATGCGGGCAGGCGGAATGCGGGACGATGAGATTGTAGGGAGGGGCGGCAGCCGGTTCTTCGCCGCGCAGCTCCGCGCATTGCTGCTGCCAGCCCAGCTCCATCATCTTCGGCAGGCGGTGGATGACCACGTTCAAGAAGCTGCCGACCATCAGGCCGAGGATCAGGCACACGCCGATGAAGGCGGCGGGGGCCGCTTGCAGGAATTCCAGGAAGCTCATTGGCTTGACTGGGGAGTGGGGAGCGGAAAGTGGTGGGTAGCGAGCAGTGAGTGGCGAGTGGTTGCGCTTCCCGCGTCGCATCTTCCGCTCGCCGCTTCCCGCTTGCCACTCACCATCTTCATCAAACCACTTGACCCATCTTGAAGATCGGCAGGTACATCGCGATCACCATGCCGCCGATCAGCGTGCCGAGTACCACCATGATGATCGGCTCCATCAGGCTGGACAGCGCCTCCACGGCATCGTCCACTTCGCCTTCGTAGAAATCGGCCACCTTGCTCAGCATGGCATCCAGCGAGCCGGCTTCTTCGCCGATCGCCACCATTTGCATCACCATGCTCGGGAACACCTCGGTGTTCTGCATGGCCACGGTCAGGCTGTTGCCGTTGGTGACCTCGCGCTGGATATATTTCGTGGCGTCGTAGTACACCGCGTTGCCCGCCGCACCCGCCACCGAATCGAAAGCCTCGACCAGCGGCACACCGGCGGCGAACATGGTGGCAAGCGTGCGCGCCCAGCGCGCGATGCTGGCCTTGCGCACCAGCTCCCCGAAGATGGGCGCCTTCAGTAGTAACCGGTCCATCACGGCCTGCATCTTCTTGCTGCGTTTCCAGAAATAGAAGAAGGTGTAGAAGCCGCCGCCGATGCCGCCGAAGATCAGATACCAGTAGGTCACGAAGATATCCGAGATGGCCATCACCATCAGGGTCGGTGCGGGCAGATCCGCGCCGAAGCTCGAGAACAGCTCCTTGAACGCGGGGATCACGAAGATCATGATCACGGCGGTGATGATGAAGGCCACCACGATGATGGAGACCGGGTAGAACAGCGCGGACTTGATCTTGCTCTTGATGGCCTGGATCTTCTCCTTGTAGGTCGCCAGCCGGTCCAGCAGGCCGTCCAGGATACCCGCCGCCTCGCCCGCGCCGATCAGGTTGCAATACAGCTCGTCGAAATACAGCGGGTATTTCTTGAAAGCCTGCTGCAGGCTGCTGCCGGTCTCCACGTCGGTCTTGATATCGAACAGCAGCCGCGCCACGGACGGGTTGCTGTGCCCCTTGCCGACGATGTCGAACGCCTGCAACAGGGGTACGCCCGATTTCATCATGGTGGCAAGCTGGCGGGTGAACAGGGAGATGTCTTTCTCGGTGACTTTCTGGGTGCTGCCGCGCAGCCGCTTCACCTTCGAGACATTGATGCCCTGGCGGCGCAGGTGGGCGGACACGGTGGCCTCCCCCGGCGCGCGCATCTCGCCTTTGACCAGTTTGCCGGTTTTGTCCTTGCCTTCCCAGAGATAGGAATATTCTTTTGCCTTTTCGGCTTTCGGTGCAACGGCCATAGCGTCTCCCTCGGGTCACTCTCCAATGTCGATGGGCATGATGCCGAGCTTTATGCCTCTTGTAAAGGCTGAAATTGGGAGCCGGGAAGCGGGAAACGGGCGGTGGAAAAATCCGCCCCTACTTCCCGTTCTCCGCTTCCTGCTGTTTTGCGGTCTGTGGCGGGAAAATCCGCGCCACCTTCACGATACGGTCCTGTGTCTGGATGATCTCTATCGGGTAACCGGCGATCTTCAGGCTGGTGCCGGCCTCGGGTATGTCCTCCAGATGCTCGAGGATCAGGCCGTTCAGCGTTTTCGCGCTGTCCAGCGGCAGGTGCAGTCCCAGCTTGCGGTTCAGTTCGCGCAGGCTGCTGCCGCCTTCCAGCAGGATGCTGCCATCCTCGTGGCGCAGGAACTTGCCGGTCTGCGCGGGAGACTGCGTGGTGAATTCACCGACGATCTCCTCAAGGATGTTTTCCAGCGTCACCAGGCCGAGCAACTCGCCGTACTCGTCCACCACCAGCCCCAGCCGCGCATGGCGCTCCTGGAATTGCTGCAATTGCTTGAGCAGCGGCGTGTCGGAAGGGATGAAATAGGGCTCGTTGAGGATCTCGCGCAGCTGTGCCACGTCCAGCGCCGCTTCCTGCAACAGGGCCGGCACGCGCTTGACGTGCAGGATGCCGATGATGTTGCTGGGCGTGTCTGCATAAACCGGCAGCAAGGTGTGGTGACAGGTGATGATCTGCTGGCGCAATTCGTTTGCGCCGGCGTCGATGTCCAGCGCCTCGATCTGGTTGCGCGGGATCATCACGTCGTTCACGGTGATGCACTCCAGGTCGACCAGGTTAAGCAGCATCTTCTGGTGCCTGCGCGGCAGGAAATGCTCCGCATCCAGCACCAGCCCGCGCAATTCCTCGATCGTCATCTTTTGCTGGCTCCGGTCGGTCTGCACCTTGATGCCGAGCATCCCCAGCAGCCCCTTGACGATCGCGGTCGCAACCGAAACCACCGGGTGGAACAGGGTGATGAGCGGGGCGAGCAGGTAGCTGGAAGGCAGGGCGATACGCTCCGGATGGCTGGCGGCCAGGATCTTCGGCATGATCTCGCTGAACACCAGCAGCACGAAGGTGATGCCTAAAGTCCCCAGCAGCAGGGTCAGTTCGTCGGCGCCGAACAGCCGCATGATGACCACGTTGGTCACCGCGGCGGCCGCCACGTTCAACAGGGTGTTGCCGAACAGGATAGAGCCGAGCAGCTTGTCCACCTTGGCAAGCAGGCGGGAGGTCAGCTTGGCGCTCTTGCTTCCCTTGCGCACCAGGTTGTTCAAGCGGTAGCGGTTGATCGCCATCATCGCGGTCTCCGCGGCGGAGAACCATGCGCCGAAGATGATCAGTAACAGCAGCACGCCGAATAGCGCGCCTGAAGAGATGTCGTCCAAGGTGGGATTTCAGCGGGTATTTGACGGTGAGATAGTGTGCGAGAGGTGTGCGGGTGTCAAGCCGTGCGCCGCGCGCTCGATGCCATCAGCAACACGCCGGCGACCGCCATCGGCAGGCTCAGCCACTGGCCCATGCTCATGCCGAATGACAGCAGGCCGAGGAAATCGTCCGGTTCGCGCGTGAATTCGGCGAGGAAGCGGAAGCCGCCGTAGCCGGTGAGGAACAGGCCGGACACCGCGCCGACCGGGTGCGGTCTTCGCGCATACACCCAGAGCAAGACGAACAGCAGCAATCCTTCCAGCGCGAATTCGTAAAGCTGCGAGGGATGGCGCGGCAGGTTATCCGCTTGCGGAAAGACCATCGCCCACGGCACGTCGGCCGGCCTTCCCCACAGCTCGCCGTTGATGAAGTTGCCGATACGCCCGAAGGCCAGGCCGGGCGGCACCAGCGGCGCGATGAAGTCGGTCAGTCGCAGCCAGCGCAGATTCTGTCTGTGCGCCAGCCAGGCCATCGCGACAAGCACGCCGAGGAAGCCGCCGTGGAACGACATGCCGCCCTGCCATACCGCAAAGATCTCCAGCGGATGGGAGAAGTAATAGGATGCCTTGTAAAAGAACACATAGCCCAGCCGCCCGCCGAGGATCACGCCGAGCACGCCGTAGAACAGCAGGTCGTCGAGCAGCCCGGCGTCGATCTGCGGATCGTTCAGCGTGGCGATGCGCCTGCGTCCCAGCCACAGGAAGGTCATGAAGCCGGCGAGGTACATCAGCCCGTACCAGTGGATGGCAAGCGGGCCGAGCTGCACGGCGACGGGGTCGAATTGCGGATGAACGAGCATGGGTGAATCGGGTAGAATCGACGTTCCGATTATACGTGCGCTTTTATTTTCCAGAGAGACAACATGCCCGCTTACCGTTCCCGCACCTCCACGCATGGCCGCAACATGGCCGGCGCACGCGCCCTGTGGCGCGCCACAGGCATGGCCGAAGGCGACTTCGGCAAGCCGATCATCGCCATCGCCAACTCGTTCACCCAGTTCGTGCCCGGCCATGTGCACCTCAAGGACATGGGGCAGCTGGTGGCGCGCGAGATCGAGAAGGCCGGCGGCATCGCCAAGGAATTCAACACCATCGCGGTGGACGACGGCATCGCGATGGGGCATGCCGGCATGCTGTATTCGCTGCCCAGCCGCGAACTGATCGCCGATAGTGTGGAATACATGGTCAATGCGCATTGTGCCGACGCGCTGGTGTGCATCTCCAATTGCGACAAGATCACGCCCGGCATGCTGATGGCGGCGATGCGCTTGAACATCCCGGTGGTGTTCGTGTCCGGCGGGCCGATGGAGGCGGGCAAGGTCAGCTGGCAGGGCAAGACCAAGGGGCTGGATCTGGTGGATGCGATGGTCGCGGCCGCCGACAGTCAGTGCAGCGACGAGGAGGTGGATGCCATCGAGCGCTCCGCCTGCCCGACCTGCGGCTCCTGCTCCGGCATGTTCACCGCCAACTCGATGAACTGCCTGGCCGAGGCGCTGGGGCTGGCGCTGCCCGGCAATGGCACGCTGGTGGCGACGCATGCCGAACGCAAGCAGTTGTTCCTGCGCGCCGGACGCATGATCGTCGAACTGTGCCGGCGCTATTACGAGCAGGATGACGCCACTGTGCTGCCGCGTTCCATCGCCACGTTCGGGGCGTTCGAGAATGTCATGACGCTGGACATCTCGATGGGCGGATCCACCAATACCGTGCTGCATCTGCTGGCGATCGCGCAGGAGGCCGGGGTGGATTTCACGATGCGCGACATGGATCGCCTGTCGCGCCGCGTGCCGACCCTGTGCAAGGTCGCGCCCAACTCCGAGTACCACATGGAAGACGTGCATCGCGCCGGCGGCATACCGGCGATCCTCGGCGAACTGGACCGCGCCGGCCTGCTGCATGCCGATGCCGGGACGATATACAGCGCCACCCTGCGTGATGCGCTCAAACAGTGGGATGTCGTGCAGACCGGTGACGAAGCGGTGGGGAAGTTCTTCCGCGCCGCGCCCGGCGGGGTCGTCACCACCCTCGCCTTCTCGCAATCCATGCACTACCCGGAACTGGATGTCGACCGCAGCGCTGGCTGCGTCCGCGACCGTGACCATGCCCACTCGCAGGATGGCGGACTGGCGGTGTTGCATGGCAACATCGCGCCGGACGGCTGCATCGTGAAGACCGCCGGGGTGGATGAAAGCATCCTGAGATTCGCCGGGCGCGCGCGCGTGTTCGAAAGCCAGGACGACGCGGTGGCCGCGATCCTTGCCGATAAGATCGTGGCGGGCGACGTGGTGGTGATCCGCTACGAAGGGCCGAAGGGCGGGCCGGGCATGCAGGAGATGCTCTACCCCACCAGCTACCTGAAATCGAAGGGACTGGGCGCGGCATGCGCGCTGCTCACCGACGGGCGCTTTTCCGGCGGCACCTCGGGCCTCAGCATCGGCCATGTCTCGCCGGAAGCCGCCCGTGGCGGGGCGATCGGCCTGGTGGAAGAGGGCGATGCCATCGAGATCGACATTCCGCAGCGCAGCATCACGCTGGCGGTTCCCGATGCGGAACTGGTGCGCCGCCGCGCCGCGATGGAAGCGAAGGGCTCCAGGGCCTGGCAACCTGCCAGCCGTGAACGCCACGTGTCCGCCGCGCTGCGCGCCTACGCCGCCATGACCACTTCGGCCGACAAAGGCGCGGTGCGCGACGTGACGCAAATCGGGAAGTGACCGGCATGACTACGGCGCAGCGATTGAACACGCGATTCGGCATCGACGGGCAATTGGGATTCCGCGAGGATGCCAGCGGGCTGGTCATCGCGGAGATCGGCAACCCGCAGGCGACCGCAGCGTTGTGTCTGCAGGGCGCGCACCTGATGACCTGGCAACCCCGGAGCCAATCTGTGCCGGTGGTTTGGTTGTCACGCGACGCGAAACCGGCGGCGGGCAAGTCGCTGCGCGGCGGCGTGCCGGTCTGCTGGCCGTGGTTCGGCGCGCATCCTGCCGAGCCCGCTTTTGCCTCCGGCGAAACTTCGGCTGCACCTCGTTTTCCCGCGCATGGCTATGCACGCACCACACCGTGGCAAGTGGTCGAATCCGGCAGCGAGCCGGACGGCGCGACGCGCCTGACGCTGCGCCTGGTGGAAAGCGAAAGGACCCGGGCGCAGTGGCCACATCCCTGCATGCTTCGACTGACCGTGATCGTCGGCGAGACGCTGCGCATGGAGCTGTGCACCGAGAATACCGGGGAATCCGGTTTCGTGATCAGCGAGGCACTGCACACCTATTTCCGCATCGGTGACATCGGCGCGGTGCGCGTCACCGGTCTGGCAGGCTGCGATTACTGGGACAAGGTGGGCGGCTCGACGCTCAAGAGGCAGCAGGATGACGCGATCCGGTTCACGGATGAGACCGATCGCGTGTACATCGACACCGCCGCAGAGTGCGTGATCGAGGACGACAGGCTGCAGCGGCGCATCCGTGTCGCCAAGTCCGGCAGCCTTTCCACGGTGGTATGGACACCATGGACGGCGAAGGCGGACAGGATGGGCGATCTGGGGCAGCCGGACGGCTGGCGCGAGATGCTGTGCGTGGAATCGGCCAATGCGATCGATGATGCGGTGCATGTCGCGGCAGGGACCAGCCATACCCTGATAACCGAATACCGGGTCGAATCATTGTGATTTTTTTATAACATCTGAACGAAGGAGAGAATCATGCGCAAACAAAATATCCTGCTGGTTTCATTGCTGTTGGCCTTGTATGGCTGTCAGCCCGAAGCGCCCGTGCAGCAGCCCGCCGCACCGCAGGCACCCGCCGCCATGCAGGAACCTGTCGCGACGGAGCATGCCGGGCACGACGAACATGCCGGCCATGCGGTTCAGCCTGCCGCGAGCGGGGTGGAGGGGTCCGCTCCGGTTCAGCAGGCTGCACCCGTGGCTGCCGCGAAGCCGGCGCCGGCAGCGCCTGCGGCCGGACCGGAATCAAAGGCCGAACCCGTGGTATCCGAGGCGGATGCCATGCAGCTGGCGAAGAAGAGCAATTGCCTCGCCTGCCACGCGATCGGCAAGAAGGTGATCGGGCCGTCATGGAAGGACGTGACCGCGAAATATCGCGGTGACGCGGGCGCCGAGGCCAGGATGATGGAAAAGATCGCCAGGGGCGGCAGCGGCGTATGGGGTGTCATGGTGATGCCGCCCAGCCCGCAGGTCAGCGAGGCGGACCGCAAGACTCTGGCGAGATTCGTGCTGTCCCTGCAATAGGCTGTCAACGCCGGGCGGCGGCATTGCGTTATTCCCCTGCCGCCGGAGTTGGTTGGCAAAGCGGGCGGAGTTGTTTAGAATCGACGGCGAAGGCGAGTCCTTCGCATCATTGGGTTTTTAATCACGAAACGGAGAGAACATGAAATCTATTATCGTAGGCATGGTTGCAGCAGCAGGTCTGATGGTTGCGGGTAGCGCGATGGCGGCCGATATGCCGGACGTCGCCAAGAAGAGCGGTTGCACGGCTTGCCACGCGATCGACAAGAAAGTGGTCGGTCCGGGCTGGGCGGACGTTGCCAAGAAATACAAGGGTGACGCGGGTGCCGCAGCTCATCTGGACACCGTGATCGCCAAGGGCGGCAAGGGCGTATGGGGTCCGAGCCCGATGCCTGCCATGGGCAAGGTCAGCGAAGCAGACCGCAAGGCGCTGGTGGATTTCATCCTGGGCCTGGCAAAATAAGCTCCGGAACGACCCTCGAAAAAGCCGGCCTGTGCCGGCTTTTTTGTTGCGATAATGTTCCCGCCCGGAGACAAGGGGATGGAAAGCCCCCTCCGGATTGGGACGCTTCAACCGCACAAGGGAGAGAAAGACATGAAACCTATCGCCATGGGCGCGATCGCGGCCGGCCTGATGTTCGCGGGCAGCGCGATGGCGGCCGGTATGCCTGACATCGCCAAAAAGAACGAATGCAACGCCTGCCATGCGATCGACAAGAAAGTGGTCGGTCCGGCATGGACGGACATCGCCAGAAGATACAAGGGCGATGCCACCGCGAAGGCCAGGCTGACCGCCAAGATAATGAATGGCGGGGGCGGCGTGTGGGGCGCCATGCCGATGCCCGGCAACCCAAAGCTCAGCGAAGCGGATGCGGGCATGCTGGCAGGCTTCATCCTCGGTCTGGCGAAATAGGCCTGCACCGAACCGCCGGGGCGGTACCCGAAAAAGTCGCTGCAGTCCGGCTTTTCTGTCGCGTATTCTGATAGTCTCTCATCTGTTCCGGATCGCCCGTCAACCGGCGCAGCGCCTTGTTCAGGCCGGCCTGCGCCTGACAGGTGACCCGTGTTCGCCGCAGCGCGATGCTGCACGTTTCGCATTTGGAGCCTGAAGCCGCCGATGGAAAGCACGCTCTCGCTGGTCCTCATCCTGCTTGCCACCGCCGTACTGGTGGTGGTGCTGTGCCGCATCCTGCATCTGCCGGTGATGCTCGGCTATCTGGTGGTCGGCATCCTGATCGGGCCGCATGCCCTCGCGTGGATACCCGATGCGGCGGGAACACGGCATCTTGCCGAGTTCGGCGTGGTGTTCCTGATGTTCAGCATCGGTCTGGAATTCAGTCTGACGCGCCTGAAGGCGATGAAGCGCACGGTGTTCGGCCTGGGCGGCGCGCAGGTGGCCGCGACCATGCTGCTGGTCATGGCGGCGGTTGCCGTGTCCGGGTTGGACTGGCGCGCCGGCCTGGCTTTGGGCGGCATATTGGCGATGTCTTCCACCGCCATCGTCAGCAAGATGCTGGTCGAGCGCGCCGAACTGAACCTGCCCTACGGCCAGCAGATGATGGGCGTGCTGCTGTTCCAGGACCTCGCCGTGGTGCCGCTGCTGATCATCATCCCCGCACTGGCCTCCAATCCGGACGACCTTCCTGCCATGCTGGCCTATGCGACGCTCAAGGCGGCAGCGGTGCTGCTGCTGCTGCTGGTGTTCGGGCAGCACGTCATGCGGCCCTGGTTCCACGTCGTGGCGCGGCAGAAATCCTCGGAACTGTTCATGCTCAACGTGCTGCTCATCACGCTGGGGCTGGCCTATTTCACCGAGATGGCGGGCTTGTCGCTGGCGCTGGGCGCGTTCGTCGCGGGCATGCTGATCTCCGAGACCGAATACCGCTACCAGGTGGAGGAGGACATCAAGCCGTTCCGCGACGTGCTGCTCGGCCTGTTCTTCGTCACCATCGGCATGAGGCTCGACCTGGGCGGCGTGGTGGGCGGCCTCGGCTGGATACTGCTGGCATTGCTGGCGCTGATCCTGTTCAAGGCGCTGATCGTGGCCCTGCTGGTGCGCGCCTTCGAGGGGGACTGGGGCGTGGCGCTGCGCAGCGCGATCGGCCTGGCGCAGGCCGGCGAATTCGGCTTCGTGCTGCTGACGCTGGCGGACGGCGCGCACCTGCTCAATGATGCGGCCATGCAGATCACGCTGGCGGCGATGCTGCTTTCCATGCTCGCGGCGCCGTTCCTGATCCAGCACGGCGAGGCCATCGCGCGGCGCTTCTCGGCCGCCGAATGGACCAACCGCGCGATGCAGATGCACCAGATCGCCATCCAGAGCATGGGCAGCAGCGGGCACGTCATCATCTGCGGCTACGGGCGCAGCGGGCACACGCTGGCAAGCTTCCTGGAGGAAGAGAAGCTGAACTTCATCGCGCTGGACCTCGATTCGCGCCGCGTGCGCGAAGCCATCGCCGCCAGGAAGAGCGTGGTGTACGGCGACGCCGCCAAGCGCGAGGTATTGATGGCCGCCGGGCTGATGCGCGCCAGGGTGCTGGTCGTCTCCTACAAGGACAAACATTCCGCGCTGGCGATCCTGCGCCATGTCAAGGAGCTGCGCCCGGACCTGCCGGTCGTGGTGCGCACCAACGACGACACGCATGTGGAGGCGCTGAAGGAGGCCGGCGCGGCGGAAGTGGTCGCCGAAGTGCTGGAGGGCAGCGTGATGCTCGCCTCGCAGGCGTTGCTGATGGCCGGTGTGCCGCTCAACCGCGTGATCCGCCGCGTCCAGGAGAGCCGCGCGCGCCGCTATGCGGTGTTCAGCGGCTATTTGCGCACCGCCCAGTATGAGATCGGCGAGACAGCGGACAGCCTGCAGCCGCGCTTCCTGAGTGTGCTGCTCAGGGAAAGCTCCGCCGCGGCGGGCAAGCGGCTGCGCGAGGTCGGGCTGGATGTCCTGGGCGTCGAAGTGAGCGCGGTGCGCCGCCGCGGCGTGCGCGGCGCGCAGCCAAGCGAGGAGATGCTGCTGCAGGCGGGCGACGTGCTGGTGCTGCTGGGACTGCCGGAAGCGTTGCAGGACGCGGAGGAAAGGCTGCGCAAAGGATAGGTTTGGATTTGAGGAGGTGACCCTGTGCCGGAAAGGCGGCGATAAAAAAGCCCGCCGAAGCGGGCTTTGAAGTCACGCCGGGTGATTCTGTATCAGATGCCCATGCAGACGGTGTAGCTGGCGGCATCATCGATACTGGCAGTAGCCATAGACTTGCCGGTAGCGCCATCGGCTACCCTCATTGAACCCGTGTCGGTGTCGCCGTTATCCATGGTGGTGTCCAGTTGTTTCGCGAACTTGCCCAATATGCTCTTGGAACAGATGATGTAAGACCCGGTCATCAGTGCAGCACTGCCGAGAGCATTTTGAACGATCGTGGTGAATTGCCCGTTGCCGGACTGGATGTTGCTCTGGATGCCGATCCTTCCATCCGCGGAATTGGTGGGACGGTAATCGGTATCACCGCTGGTCGGGCCGGGAGCGAGTCCGGCAAGGCGGACATGGATCCAGAATTGCTGTGTCTCATCAGTTGCTGTCGTCGAGTCCCATGTGTCGGTCCCGGTCAACCCTCCTATTACGCCATTGGAGCCAGTGCTGTTCTGGCAGGGGGCAACGCAAGTCGCGCCTATATGGCTGGTGGCTCGGGCATCATCGCCCGGCAAAGCCTTGAACTTGTCCTGATAGCCGTAGATGAACACCGGGATGTTCTTGAAGTCGGTCGCAAAATTCTTGACCTTCGCGCTGTTGATCAGCTCCTGCCCCTTCAGCACGCCGCCGAGCAGTAGGCCGATGATCACCAGCACGATGGCGATCTCGATCAGGGTAAAACCGGATTGGTTGCGTTTCATTATGTTAGTCTCCTAATATGCAAACATTGCACAGGAAGTTGCAGCAATTCCCGTGCCAGATATTGGCCGGCCTTCGGGGTGATGCGCCGTATCCGGTCGCGGATGCCAGTTCTGGCGCGGGTTGCGGCCGGTATCTGGGTGGTACGGGACAGCGCCCGGGGATGCCCGTCCGGCGCGGAACACGCACGGATCGTGAG
>JBGARW010000062.1:0-5390 GCA_044230015.1 Gallionella sp.
CAACAAGACGACACCGACTTGGTGGGGGGCATAGAGCAGTTCAAAATTCCGGAGGAAGGGGAGAAACCGGTTAAGGCGGCGCAGACCTTGCAGCAACAACCGCCATCGGCGGCATCGTCGCCACCCACTCCGGCAAGCGTGCCGGAAGCGCCGCCCCCGGGAGTGGAAGCGAAACCTGCCACAGAGGCACGCATGCCTTCCGCGGAAGAGGTGGCGAAGCTTGCGGAAGCCCAGGCAAAGACCTGGGCGGAGGCCGAGCGGCGCAGTGCCGAGGCTGCGAAGGCCAGCGCGGAGCGTGCCGCCCAGCCGCGCGAGACGCCGCATGTCGCAAAGGAGGCGCCGGCTGCCCAGGCTCGCCGCAAACCGGTACCCTGGGGCAAGATCGGTACGGGGTTGTTCGTGTCGTTGCTGGTTGCATTGTTTGTCGTTCCATACCTGTTGCCCACGAAAGATTACGCAACCGGGATCGAACAACTGCTTGCCGCCAGGTTGCAGCAGCCTGTGCATGTCGGGCATTTGGCGGGGCGATTGCTGCCTGTCCCGCGTTTGGAACTGAAAGATGTGTCGATTGGCGAGAAGAAGCCGGTTCAGGTGCAGCAGGTGCGGATCGATTTTGCGCTGTCCGCGTTATTTTCCTCTAACAAGCCGGTCACCGGTATCGAACTGGAAGGTGTGCAGGTCGATGGCGCGACCTTGCCTCAAGTATCCGCATGGCTGCAAAAGATCGCCGCCGACCCGCAGTACCCGGTTGCCCGCGTGGCCATAAGCCAGGGCAAGCTGGAAGCGGACGGCATGCAATTGTCGGGCATAGGCGGTGAAGTGGATTTCAGTCAGACCGGAAGATTGATGCAGGCAAGATTGCATGCCGACGGAGACAAACTTGCACTGGACATCAACGCCACGCCGGAAAACAAGATGCAGATATCGATCACGGTACGCGGCAGCGCGCTGCCGTTGCTGCCGAACTGGATCTTTGACGATTTGAGCGCGAAGGGCGAACTGACCGGCGATAGTCTGGTGATCACCGACCTGGACGGCCGTATCATGGGCGGAGTACTGCTTGGCGATGCCCGCATCGACTGGCGCTCCGGCTGGCGCGCGCAGGGAGCGCTGGTGGCCAAGACCATCACCTTGCAGAACATAAGCAAGGTGATGAATGGCGATATGGACGGCACGGCGCGTTTCCAGATGCAGGCGGCGAGTTTATCCAGGCTCACGGAAGCGGCGACGCTGGAGGGCGCATTCATCATCAAGAAGGGCGTCATCAATGGCGTCGATGTCGTCGAGACTGCCCGCCTGCGCAGCAAGGAGAGCCTGCCGGGCGGGCGCACCCATTTTGATGAACTGAGCGGCGATTTGTATTATGCCAACGGGGAATATCACTTCAAGCAGGTGAAGATGAACGCCGGGGTGTTGAACGCAACAGGTTCGCTTGATGTCGCCAGGCAGCAGATATCCGGGCGCCTCAATGCGGATCTGACCATGCGTGCGGGGATGGGATCGGTTGCGCTGCAAGTCGGCGGGGCGATCGACAACCCCTCATTGCGTGCGGCGCGTTAGGCTACGCAGATCACTTAAACAATCGTAACAAGCCCGCCCGCCTTCCTGATTCGGGTTTTGCCGGTCTGGATGCGGGCTGAATGGATTGCGGTTGCTTTATTGCGCTACTTGCAGGCTGACGTGGTTTGGCTGCCTCCATACCCATCATGCCTTGAACTACCGCCAGTTGTTCCGCATGGGTGGATAGAAAATTCTGGCATTCGGCAGGGCTGTAGCCCAATTTTACCGCTGCCGTGACATTCTCCCAGGCAACGAATTTTGCGCTACCTTGCAGTTGTAGATTGGCCACCGTCACGACATCTACATAATCCGCCAGCTCCGAATCGTTGATGCGTTGCAGATTCTCGTGACCCGCCACGACATCCACCAGTTCATCTGGAAAACGCCAGCTTTGCAGTAGCTTGCTGCCGACTGTCGTAGCGGATTTGCGTATTAATCCTTCCAGTGCCTCTTGGTCAAGGCGCAGATGATGGTGGTCAGCATAAAGATACAGTGGCAGCGCGCCAATATCATGGATTAATCCTGCCAACATCGCTTGATCAGGTTTGAGGTGTCTTTGATGCAGGGCCAGCACGTAACTGTTCACCGCCACTTCGCGGCTGTGCTCCCAGAGTTTTTTCAGTTGCTGTTTGATGAGCGGGCTGTCGGCCTGGAACAGCTTGTTCAGCGTGATGGTGATCACCAGATTGTGCAGCATCCGATAGCCCAGTCGGGAGATTGAGGCGCGTAGATCGCTTACCGGATTGCCGCTTGAAAACGCTGCGCCGTTTGCTGTCTTGATGATCTGCGCGGAGATGACAGGATCGGTGGAAAGCAAGCGGATGAGCACCTCTGCAGAAACGTTTGGATCGTCGATGGCCTCACGAATCCTGATCGCCATATCCGGCAGGGTGGGTAAGTCCAGATTGCCACTCTCCAATGCGGCGATGACTTCGGTGGCAATCGTCTGTTGTTGCCCGGTTGTCATGGGGGAATCACAGCAACGCCTTGGTGAGGCGTCCCAGCGCTTTTTGCAGGTTGTCCATCGAGGTCGCGAAGGAGAGACGGATGTAACCCTCGCTGCCGAATGCCGAACCAGGCACCACGGCGACTCCGCCCTGTTCCAGGAGATATTCGGATAGTGCGATGTCGGTCGCTGCCTTGATCGTGCCGCGCTGGTGCAACCGGGCGATCGCCGGACGCATGTCCGGGAAGGCGTAGAACGCCCCGCCCGCCATGAGGCACTGCACGCCGGGTATCCTGTTCAGTTCATTCACGACGAACGTATGCCGCTCGCGGAACGCCTTGAGCATCGGGGTGATGCAACCCTGATCGCCGTTCAACGCCGCCTCAGCCGCCACCTGCGAGATGGAGGTCGGGTTGGAGGTGCTTTGCGATTGCACGTTCTCCATCGCGGTGATGATGTTCTCCGGTCCAGCCGCGTAGCCGATGCGCCAGCCGGTCATGGCGTAGGCCTTCGATACGCCGTTCAGCACCATGGTGCGCGGATACAGGTCCGGACACGCGTTCAGGATGTTGGCGAACTTCGCATCGGTCAGCGCGATATGCTCATACATGTCGTCGGTGGCGATCAGGATGCCAGGGTGTTTGCGCAATACCTCGCCCAGGGCCTGCAATTCCTCAACGGTGTACACAGCGCCGGACGGGTTGCTCGGGCTGTTGATCACCACCATTCTGGTTTTCGGCGTTATCGCGGCGGCGAGTTGTGCGGCGCTCATCCTGAAACCCTGCTCGATGCCGGCCTGCACGATCACCGGCTTGCCTTCCGCGATGAGCACGATGTCCGGATATGACACCCAGTAAGGGGCTGGGATGATGACCTCGTCGCCGGGGTTGATCACCGCCAGCGCGAGATTGAAAAAACTCTGCTTTCCCCCGCAGGAAACCAGTATCTGTCTTGCCGCGTAGTCCAGTCCGTTGTCACGCTTGAGTTTGGCGATGATCGCTGCCTTGAGCGACGGCGTGCCGCCGACGGCGGTATATTTGGTGAAGCCCTTATTGATCGCGGCGATGGCCGCATCCTTGATGTGTTGCGGCGTGTCGAAATCCGGTTCGCCCGCGCCCAGTCCGATGATGTCCTTGCCTTCGGCTTTCAGCTTCGCCGCGCGTGCGGTGACGGCGAGGGTGGGGGAGGGCTTGATGGCCTGTACGCGAGTCGAGAGTTCCAAGATGTTTCCTTGCTGTTTGAACGAGGGGGCGAATTATACCCGCATGGGGGAAAGAGTGGATCGTGGTCGATTCGATTCGCACAAGGCCGTTGCAGGCTACAGCGGCTTGTTCACCTTCACGATGCCCGGATCCTCTTCGGTGGCCTCGACGGTGAAGCCGAGGCGGGCCATCAGCTTCAGCATCTTGTGGTTGTTGCTCAGCACTTCGCCCTCGATCACCGACAGCCCGTTGGCGCGTGCGGCTTCCATCAGCGCCACCATGAGTTTCTGTCCCAGCCCTTTGCCCTGCATGCTGTCCGCGACCACCAGCGCGAATTCGCAGGTATCGCCATCCGGGTTGGTGGCATAGCGCGCCACGCCGAGCTCGACCTCCTGACCCTGTTCCCCGGCCACGGCGACCAGGGCCATTTCGCGGCTGTAGTCGATCTGGGTGAAGCGCACCAGCATGGTCTCGGTGAGTTCCTGGATGCTGTTCATGAAACGGAAATACTTGGACTCTTGCGACAGGTCGTGCACGAAACGCTGCACCAGTTCGGCGTCTTCCGGGCGGATCGGGCGGATGGTGATGTCGGTGCCGTCGGCAAGTTGCCACTGGCTGACCAGTTGCGTGGGGTAGGGATAGATCGCCATATGCGCGTAGCGGTCGGCGCTGGGCTGGCGGTATTCGACCACCACGCGCGCATCGGCGGCCAGAGCGCCACGCTCGTCGAGGATCAGCGGATTGATGTCCATCTCCTTGAGCAGCGGCAGCTCACAGACCATTTCCGAGACACGCAGCAGCACGTCCTCCAGTGCGCCCATGTTGGCCGGGGCCATGTTACGGAATGCGCCGAGCATCTTGGCGATGCGGGTATCCTGGATCAGTTCGCGCACCAGGAAATTGTTCAGCGGCGGCAGTGCGACAGCGCGGTCACCCATGATTTCCACCGCCGTGCCGCCTGCACCGAAGGTGATCACCGGGCCGAACACCGGGTCGCTGGTCACGCCGATCATCAGCTCGCGTCCGTTCGGTTTGACGATCATCGGTTCGATGGAGATGCCGTCCACCTTTGCGTTTGGGCGGTTGTGCTGCACGTTGTCGATGATGTGCTGATAGGCGGCGCGTACCTCATGGGCGTTGTTCAGGTTGAGCACCACGCCGCCGGCATCGGTCTTGTGCGTGATGTCGGGTGAGTTGATCTTCATCGCCACCGGGAAGCCGAGTTGCTGCGCGATCAGCAGGGCCTCGTTGGGCGAATGCGCGACCATGGTGCGCGCCACGGGGATGTTGAAGGCCGACAGCAGCGCCTTGGACTCCATCTCGGTCAGCACCTTGCGGTGTTCCTGCATCGCGCCCTCGATGATCAGACGCGCACTTTCCACATCCGGCTCGACATGGTGCGAGAACGGACCGGGCATCTGCATCAGCAGTTTCTGGTTGCGGTAATAGGCAGACAGGTGCGAAAACACCTCTACCGCCGGTTCCGGGGTGCGAAAATGCGGCTTATGGGCCTTGGCGAAGGCATTACGTGCCTCCGCTACTTGCGCATCACCCATCCAGCAGGTCAGCAGCGGCTTGCTGTGGGCGTCAGCCAGTTCGATCAGTGTCTGCGCCGATTCCAGCGACTTGGTCATCGCCTGTGGCGTGAGGATCGCCAGCACGCCGTCCACATTGTCGTCTTC
>JBGARW010000029.1:0-30513 GCA_044230015.1 Gallionella sp.
CACCTCCAGCACGCTGCGCTCGAACTCCGGCAGCTCGTCGAGGAACAGCACGCCGTGCAGGGCCATCGAGATCTCGCCGGGGCGCGGATTGCTGCCGCCGCCGACCAGCGCCACGCCGGATGCGGTATGGTGCGGCGCGCGGTACGGGCGCGTCTTCCACTTCGCCACGTCGAAACTGCCGTCCAGCGATTGCAGCGCAGCGCTCTGCAACGCCTCTTCCCCGGACATCTGCGGCAGGATGCCGGGAAAACGCGCCGCCAGCATGGATTTGCCGGTGCCCGGCGGACCGACCATCAGCACGCTGTGCCCGCCGGCTGCGGCGATCTCCAGGGCGCGCTTGGCCTGCGCCTGCCCTTTCACCTCGCGCATGTCCGGGTAGTGCGGCGCGACCCTCTGCGGCTGCCCGGCATACGGCGCAAGGATCTCGCGTCCGGCGAGGTGCGCGGCGACCTGCAACAGTGTCTGCGCCGGATAGACGCTCGCCTCTTCCACCAGCGCCGCCTCAGCGGCATTCGCCTGCGGCAGGATGAAGGCGCGCCCGCTGCCGGAAGCGCGATAAGTCATCGCCAGCGCGCCGCGTATCGGGCGTAGTTCCCCGGTCAGGGCGAGTTCTCCGGCGTATTCATATTCGGCGAGCTTGTCGGCAGGGATCTGTCCGGTCGCGGCGAGGATGCCCAATGCGATGGGCAGATCGAAACGCCCGCTTTCCTTGGGCAGGTCGGCGGGCGCGAGGTTGACGGTGATGCGGCGCGCGGGAAACTCGAAGCTGCAGTTCTGCAGCGCGGCGCGCACGCGGTCCTTGCTTTCCTTGACCTCTGTCTCCGGCAGGCCGACGATCGTGAAATTCGGCAGCCCGTTGGCGATGTGCACCTCGACGGTGACCTGCGCGGCCTCCATGCCGGACAAGGCGCGGCTGTACAGAACCGCGAGGCCCATCAGGAACCCCGGCAAATCTGCTGCGTGGCTCGATTGCGGTGTTGCACGGTGCTCGCTCCTTCGCCTAGCTTGGTATGGCCTCGGTCGCTGTGCGCCGTGCGCCTTGCCCTCAAGCAACTCGCGACAATTTTCCGGGGTTCCTGTTATTTGCGCTGCGCTTCCAGTTCCGTGACGCGCGCTTCCAGTGCGGCGAGCTGCTGGCGCGTGCGCGCCAGCACTTCTGTTTGCACGTCGAATTCTTCACGCGTCACCAGGTCGAGTTTGGCGAAGCCCTGCATGAGCAGCGCGCGGATGTTCTTCTCGATGTCCCTGGCCGGGCTGTTTTTCAGCAGTTCGTTGAGCTTGGCGGACAGGTCATCGAAGATCTTTGCGTTCTGCATGGCGACACTCCTGACGTTTGGCGATGCCGGCCAGTGTAGCAAAATTCATCCGGCCCGGATGTTGTATTCAAATGGTGCGCAAGGCCGCCGGCATGCCTGCAATTGGTGCGCGGATCCCCTGCGGAAAATCCGTGCGCGATCCAATCGGTTGTTTCAGAAAGGAAAATATTTGTGGCACGCATCATGCTGGAGAAGCAGTGTGGATATCGTTATCCCGTTCAACCAAAGAAAGGAATCATGATGAAGACGAATGAAGTGAGTTTCAGCAAGGCCGGGACCAGACTGTTGAATTCCCTGATGCTGGCGGTGCTGGCAGCGCCCGGTGCGGCAATGGCGGCGGACGCCCAGATGCCGGCGCACATGTTCACCGCGAACGTCGGTTTCACCACCGACTACGTTTTCCGCGGCATCTCGCAAACCTCCACCAACCCGGCGGTACAGGGCGGCATCGACTACATGCATTCCAGCGGCCTGTATGCGGGGATGTGGGGTTCCAATGTGAGCTGGATCGCCGACAGCGGCGCGGTGGCGACCGGCAGCGTCACGATGGAGCTGGACACCTACTTCGGTTTCAAGAACGGCTTTGCCGAAGACTTCACCTATGATGTCGGCTTCATCCGCTACAACTACCTGGGCAGCTACACGGCCGCTGCCGGTTTCGCGAAAGCCGACACCGACGAGATCTACGGCGCCATCGGCTACAAGTGGATCACCGCCAAATATTCCCGCGGCCTTGGCCAGTTCCTGACGGTCCCCGGCGCATCCGGCACCAACTACCTTGAGATCAACGCCAGCGTTCCCGTCGCCGATACCGGCGTCACCTTCGGCGCGCACATAGGCAAGCAGACATACCGGGGCACGGCGGCAGCGGCTTTCGCCAACACGCCGACCTATACCGACTACAAGCTGAGCGTCTCCAGGGACTTCGGCGGTTACGTGATCGGCCTGGCATACACCGACAGCAACGCCAGTCCGTTCTACACCTACCCGCTGGCCGGCGGTGACTGGGGCAGGGGTACCGCGGTGCTGTCCGTGAACCGCGCGTTCTGAACATAAACCCGGGGCGATGGTGCGCCCCACATCTGAATAGGAGGTTGTCATGAAAATGGTCGTCGCTATCATCAAGCCGTTCAAGCTGGACGAGGTGCGCGAGGCGCTCTCCGCGATCGGCGTGCAGGGCATCACCGCCACCGAAGTCAAGGGCTTCGGGCGGCAGAAGGGGCACACCGAGCTGTACCGCGGTGCCGAATATGTGGTGGATTTCCTGCCGAAGATAAAACTGGAAGCCGCCGTGCAGGCCGGCATGCTCGACCAGGTGCTGGAAGCCATCGAGAAATCCGCGCGTACCGGCAAGATCGGCGACGGCAAGATCTTCGTGTCCGATCTCGAGCAGGTGATCCGCATCCGCACCGGCGAGTCCGGCGCGGACGCATTATAAGGAGCCATGCCATGCAAAAACTTCTAGCGTTCCTCATGCTGCTGGCGATGCTGTGCGGACTGTCTGCGCCGGCATTTGCCGACGAGGCGGCCACGCCGGCGGCAGCCGCGGCCCAGGCCACCGAAGCGGCGGCCGCGCCTGTTGCCGCGCCCGTGCCCGACAAGGGCGACACGTCCTGGATGCTGACCTCCACCCTGCTGGTCATCATGATGTCCATCCCCGGCCTCGCGCTGTTCTACGGCGGCCTGGTGCGCAGCAAGAACATGCTGTCCGTCCTGATGCAGGTGTTCGCCATCTTCGCCATGATCGTGGTGCTCTGGGCGATCTACGGTTACTCGCTGGCGTTCACCCAGGGCAATGCGTTCATCGGCGGATTCGACCGGCTGTTCCTGAAGGGGATCTTCGATCCGCTCACCGGAAGTGTCGCCAACGCGGCCACCTTCAGCAAGGGTGTGGTGATCCCCGAGTTCGCCTTCGTCGCCTTCCAGGCCACCTTCGCCGCCATCACCGTGGCGCTGGTCGTGGGCGCGTTCGCCGAGCGCATGAAGTTCTCTGCCGTGCTGCTGTTCTCGGTCCTGTGGTTCACCTTCGCCTACTTGCCGATCGCGCACATGGTGTGGTTCTGGATGGGGCCCGACGCCTACACCTCGCAGGCTGCCGCCGATAGCGCGACGGCTGCCGCAGGATGGCTGTTCCAGAAGGGTGCGCTGGACTTCGCCGGCGGCACGGTGGTGCACATCAATGCCGCGATCGCCGGGCTGGTGGGCGCGTTCCTGGTCGGCAAGCGCATCGGCTATGGCAGGGAAGCGATGGCGCCGCACAACCTGGTGATGACCATGATCGGCGCCGCGCTGCTGTGGGTGGGCTGGTTCGGCTTCAATGCCGGCTCCGCGCTGGAAGCAGGCGGCACGGCGACACTGGCCTTCGCCAACACGCTGGTCGCCACCGCCGCAGCGGTGCTGACCTGGGTTGGCGCAGAATGGCTGCTGAAGGGCAAGCCCAGTCTGCTTGGTGCGGCTTCCGGCGCAGTGGCCGGCCTGGTCGCCATCACGCCGGCTTGTGGCTGGGTGGGCATAGGCGGCGGCCTGGCGATCGGCGCGCTGGCCGGGGTCGCCTGTTTCTGGGGTGTCACCGGGCTGAAGAAACTGCTGGGCGCCGACGATGCGCTGGACGTGTTCGGCATCCACGGCGTCGGCGGCATTCTGGGCGCGCTGCTCACCGGTGTGTTCAACACCTGGAGCATGGGCGGCACCGGCATCGTCGATTACGTCAACAACAAGATCGTCGACACCGAGATCGGCACGCAAGTCTGGATACAGGCACAGGCCGTTCTGACCACCATCATCTGGTCCGGCGCAGTGGCGTTCGTCTGCTACAAGATCGTCGACCTGACCATCGGCCTGCGTGTGACCGAAGAAGCGGAGCGCGAAGGGCTGGACACCACCAGCCACGGCGAACGCGCTTACAACCTGTAAGCCATCCCCGCCTTCCCGAGCCTCACGGCTTCTTCATCAAGGGCACCGCAAGGTGCCCTTTTTTTCAGGTTCGCCGACGCCCGCCGCACTGATTGCATGCATGAGACGCACCATACCTGCGCGAATCATCCCGGTGTCACGCTGCCGCAAGCGTGGCCAGGCGCCTGAAGCGCGCGATGGATGGCGATCGGGATGCCTGGCATGACTATTGCTGTGTAATAACGGCAACAGTGCAACGAGGCCGGGTCGGGCAAGGTTCCGCTCAGGCCTGGAGACAGGACGATGTTCTTTACTGAAAGAGTGGCATGACAGTTACAGACAAAACAAGGCTGGTGGTCATCGGCAACGGCATGGCCGGGATACGCACGCTGGAGGAATTGCTCAAGCTCGCCCCGGACATGTACGACATCACCGTGTTCGGCGCCGAACCGCATGGCAATTACAACCGCATCCTGCTGTCGCCGGTGCTCGCCGGTGAGATGACGATCAGGGACATCATGCTCAACGATGTCGACTGGTACGCGCAGCACGGCATCACCCTGCACACGGGCAGGAAGGTGACGCAGATCGACCGCGTGCGGCGCAAGGTGATCGCGGACGACGGCACCGAAGCCGGCTACGACCGCCTGCTGCTGGCGACCGGCTCCAACCCGGTCATGCTGCCGGTGCCGGGCGGGGATCTGCCCGGCGTGATCGCCTACCGCGACATCCGGGATACCGACGAGATGATCGAGGCTGCGTCGCATCACCGTCACGCGGTGGTGATCGGCGGCGGACTGCTCGGTCTGGAAGCGGCGAACGGCCTCAAGCTGCGCGGCATGGACGTGACCGTGGTGCACCTGATGCCGTGGCTGATGGAGCGCCAGCTCGACCGCACCGCCGCCGGCCTGCTGCAAAGATCGCTGGAAGCCAGGGGGCTCAGATTCGCGCTGGAAAAACAGACCGCGGAACTGGTCGCCGGGGAATCGGGGCGGGTCTGCGCGATCAGGTTCAAGGATGGCGAGACGCTGCCTGCCGATCTGGTGGTGATGGCGGTCGGCATCCGCCCCGACACCGGGCTGGCAGAAGCCGCCGGGCTGCATTGCGAGCGCGGCGTGGTGGTGAATGACACCCTGCAGACCTATGATCCGCGCATCTACGCGGTGGGCGAATGCGTGTCGCACCGCGGCATCGCCTACGGGCTGGTGGCGCCGCTGTTCGAGCAGGCCAAGGTGTGCGCCAACCATCTGGCGCAGCTCGGCATCAGCCGCTATACCGGCTCGGTGACCTCGACCAAGCTCAAGGTGACCGGCATCGACCTGTTCTCGGTCGGCGATTTCACCGGCGGCGAGGGCGCCGAGGAGATCGTGCTGAGCGACCCGGCCGCGGGCGTATACAAGAAGCTGGTGGTCAGGGACGACAAGGTCGTCGGCAGCGTGCTGTACGGCGATACCGCGGACGGTTCATGGTATTTCCAGTTGTTGCGCGACGGCCAGAACATCCGCGAGCTGCGCGACCGCCTGATGTCTGGCCAGAGCCATCTCGGCAACAGCGGACACCAGGGCCAGAACAATGCGGCCTCCATGCCGGACGACATGGAAGTATGCGGCTGCAACGGCGTGAGCAAGGGCGCCATCGTCAAGGCGATCAAGGAAAAGGGCCTGTTCACCCTGAATGACGTGCGCAAGCACACCAAGGCCTCCGCCTCCTGCGGCTCATGCACCGGCCTGGTGGAGCAGATCCTCGCCTCCACCATAGGCGGCGCCTACCAGCCCGCGGATGCCGGCAGGAAACCCCTGTGCGGCTGCACCGACTACACCCACGAGGAGGTACGCAAGGCGATCGTCGAGCGCAAGCTGAAATCGATCCCGGAGGCCATGGGATTCTTTGAATGGCGCAACGTCAACGGCTGCGCTTCCTGCCGCCCGGCGCTCAACTACTACCTGCTGTGCGCCTGGCCGCACGACTACCGCGACGACCCGCAGTCGCGCTTCATCAATGAGCGCGCCCACGCCAATATCCAGAAGGACGGCACCTATTCGGTCATACCGCGCATCTACGGCGGCGTGACCACTCCCGCGCAATTGAGGCGCATCGCGGATGTCGCGGAGAAATACGCCATCCGCGAGGTGAGGTGCACCGGCGGCCAGCGCATCAACATGCTGGGCGTGAAGAAGGAAGACCTGCCGAAGGTCTGGGCCGACCTCGACATGCCCTCCGGCTACGCTTACGGCAAGTCGATTCGTACAGTTAAAACATGTGTCGGTTCGGAGTGGTGCCGCTTCGGCGTGCAGGATTCGACCGGCATGGGCATCGCCCTGGAGAAGGCGCTCGACCGCATGTGGGCGCCGCACAAGGTCAAGCTCGCCGTCTCCGGTTGTCCGCGCAACTGCGCCGAGGCCACCATCAAGGACGTCGGCATCGTCGGCGTCGACTCCGGCTGGGAGATCTACGTCGCCGGCAACGGCGGCATCAAGGCGGAAGTGTCGCTGTTCCTCGTCAAGGTGAAGAGCGCGGAGGAAGTGATGGAATATACCAGCGCATTCATCCAGCTCTACCGCGAGGAAGCGCGCTACCTCGACCGCACCGTGCACTGGGTGCAGCGTGTCGGCATGGACTACGTGAAGAAGCGCATCGTGGAGGATGCCGCGGGGCGCAAGGCGCTCCATGAGCGGCTTGCGGACGCGCTGCGCGACGAGAAGGACCCCTGGCAGGAGCGCGTGCGCGGCGCGGCGGTACGGGAGTTCATCCCGATCAGGCTTCAATCATGAAAACAGGAGACGACCATGAGTGAATGGATGAGGGTATGCCCGCTGGAAGAGATCCCCAGGCTGGGCTCGCGGGTGGTGCAGACCGAAAAGGGGGATATCGCCGTGTTCCGCAACGGCTCGGATGAGGTTTTCGCGCTGCGCGACCGATGCCCGCACAAGGGCGGGCCGTTGTCGCAGGGCATCGTGTTCGAGCGCAGGGTGACCTGCCCGCTACACGGATGGACGGTGCAGCTCGACAGCGGGGAGGCCGTCGCACCCGACCAGGGATGCACGCACCGTTATCGCGCGCGCGTAGACAAGGGCGAGGTGTATCTCAATCTTTCCTGAGGTCTGGAACCGAAGGACGAATCATTTGCAAGGGAGAATGGCCATGTATCTCGATACCATCCGGAAATTCGCGACGGCGGCAGAAACCAAGGCTGCCGCGGTGCGCGCCTCCATGCCGGCATTCTTCGTCGCCGCCATGATGGCAGGCGCCTATGTCGGCCTGGGCATCATCCTCATCTTCAGCGTCGGCGCCAGCGTCGATCCGGCCTGGCAGAGGCTCGTCATGGGCGCATCCTTCGGCATCGCCCTGACGCTGGTGGTCTTCGCCGGCTCGGAGCTCTACACGGGCCACACCATGATCATGCCGCTCGGCTGGCTGTACCGCAAGGTCGGGTTTGCGGACCTCGGCAGGGTCTGGGCGGCAGGCTGGACCGGCAACCTGGCCGGTGCAGTCCTGCTGGCGCTGATCTTCGTTGCGGGCGGCGGTGGTGCGCTGCTCTCCGACGGCGCTCCGCTGCTGTTCAAGGTCGCCGGCGTGAAGATGAATGCGCCCGCACTTGAGTTGGTGATGCGCGGGATATTGTGCAACTGGCTGGTGTGCCTGGCGCTGTGGATGGCAGGCCGCACGAGCAGCGACGCCGCAAAGCTGGGCATGATCTTCTGGTGCCTGTTCGCGTTCATCGCCAGCGGCTACGAACACTGTGTCGCCAACATGACCCTCTTCGCCATCGCCCTGCTGGGCGAGCATCCGGATACCGTCAGCCTGGCGGGCATGGGGCACAACCTGCTGTGGGTGACCCTGGGCAACACGATCAGCGGCGCGCTCTTCATGGCCGCCGCCTACTGGTTCGCCTCGGGGCCGTCCGCGGCAAGCGTGGTTGCAGGCACAAGGGGCGAAGCATTGCCGGCCGATTGAAAAGATGAGGCCGGTGGAGATCGGGATCCTGCGGGCCGGGCCCGGAGAACGGGCAAGCGGCGCGACCGCCTAGCGGAACACGATCGTCTTGTTGCCGCACACCAGCACGCGGTCTTCCACGTGATAGCGCAGGCCGCGCGCCAGCACCGCTTTCTCGATGTCCTTGCCGTAGCGCACCATGTCTTCCACGGTGTCGCCGTGGTCGATGCGCGTGGTGTCCTGCTCGATGATCGGGCCGGCGTCCAGCTCGTCGGAAACATAATGACAGGTCGCGCCGATCAGCTTCACGCCGCGGTGGTAGGCCTGGTGGTAGGGTTTGGCGCCCGCGAAGGAGGGCAGGAAGCTGTGGTGGATGTTGATGATGCGCCCGGCATAGCGTTCGCACAGCTCCGGCGGCACGATCTGCATGAAACGCGCCAGCACCATCACGTCGCCGCGCACCTCGTCGAACCGCCGCGCGATCTCGGCAAAGGCCGCGTCCTTGTCCGGTCCTGCCTTGTCCTGCACGGGCACACAGTGGAACGGGATGCCGTGCCATTCGACAAAGCCGCGCAGGTCTTCATGGTTGGAGATCACGCAGGGGATATCCACTTCCAGTTCGCCGCTGCGCCAGCGGTGCAGCAGGTCGTTGAGGCAGTGGTCCTGCTTGCTGACCAGCACCACGATACGCTTCTTCACGGCGGAGTCGCTGACCTGCCAACTCATGCCGAATTGCCGGGCCAATGCGGCGAAACGCGCGCGCAGCCCCGCCGCATCGAACGGCAGCGAACCGGCGCGGATCTCCTGGCGCATGAAGAAGCGCTGCGTCTCCTGGTCGGTGTGGTAGCTGGCCTCCACGATGAAACCGCCATGCTGCGCGACAAAGCCGCTCACCGCCGCGACGATGCCTACCCGGTCAGGGCAGGAGAGTGTCAATGTGTAACGGTGCTCGGCCATATCGGTTCCCCATCAGTTCATGCAGCGCAGGCGCGGATGCGGGCTCCTAGAGCGCCATCCCCTGGTCGCGCAGATATTCCTCGTAGTTGCCGTGGTAGTCGGTCACGCCCCTGGCGGAGATCTCGATGATGCGCGTCGCCAGCGACGAGACGAACTCGCGGTCATGGCTGACGAACAGCAGCGTGCCCTTGTATTCCAGCAGCGCGGTGTTGAGCGACTCGATGGACTCCATGTCCATGTGGTTGGTCGGCTCGTCCATCAGCAGGACGTTCGGCTTTTGCAGCATCAGTTTGCCGAACATCATGCGCCCCTTCTCGCCGCCGGACAGCACCTTCACATTCTTCTTCACTTCGTCGCCGGAGAACAGCAGGCGACCCAAAGTGCCGCGCACCACCTGGTCGTCGTCATGCGGGCCGCGCCAATAGGTCATCCAGTCGGTCAGGGTCCTGTCCTCGGCGAATTCGTGCGCATGATCCTGCGCGTAGTAGCCGAGTTTGGCCTTGTCCGTCCACTTGATGATGCCGGTGTCCGGTGCGAGGTCGCCGGCCAGGCAGCGCAGCAGCGTGGTCTTGCCGATGCCGTTCGGCCCGATGATGGCGACCTTCTCGCCGGCGTCGATGCGGAAGTTCACATTGGAGAACAACATCCGGTCGAAGCCCTTGGCCATCTTCTGCACTTCCACCGCGGTGCGGTGCAGCTTTTCACGCTCGTCGTATTCGAAGCGGATGAACGGATACTGGCGGCTGGACGGCTTGATGTCCTCGATCTTGATCTTGTCGATCTGGCGCGCGCGCGAGGTGGCCTGGCGCGCCTTGGAGGCGTTCGCCGAGAAGCGCGCCACGAAGGCCTTCAGCTCGGCGACCTTTTCTTTCGCTTTCGCATTGTCCGCAGACTGCTGTTCACGCGCCTGCGTGGCCGCCAGCATGTACTCGTCGTAAGTGCCGGGGTAAGTGGTGATCTTGCCGTAGTCCAGATCGGCCATGTGGGTGCACACGCTGTTCAGGAAGTGGCGGTCATGCGAGATGATGACCATCGTCGAGTTGCGCGCGTTCAGGATGTCTTCGAGCCAGCGGATGGTGTTGATGTCGAGGTTGTTGGTCGGCTCGTCGAGCAGCAGGATGTCCGGGTTGGAGAACAGCGCCTGCGCGAGCAGCACGCGCAGCTTGAAGCCGGGTGCGACTTCGCGCATCGGCCCGTTATGCAGCTCGATCGGGATGCCCACGCCGAGCAGCAGTTCCCCGGCGCGCGGCTCGGCGGTATAGCCGTCGTATTCGGCGAACTGCGCTTCCAGGTCGGCGGCGCGCATGTAGTCTTCTTCCGAGGCGTCCGGGTTGGCGTAGATCGCATCGCGCTCCGACATCGCCTCCCACATCTCGGCATGTCCCATCATCACCACGTCCAGCACGCGCATGTCCTCGTAGGCGAACTGGTCCTGGCGCAGCTTGCCGAGCCGCTCATCGCGGTCCAGCATCACGTTGCCGGAAGACGGCTCCAGGTCGCCGCCGAGGATCTTCATGAAGGTGGATTTGCCGCAGCCGTTCGCGCCGATCAGGCCGTAGCGGTTGCCGTCGCCGAACTTCACGGAGACATTCTCGAACAGCGGCTTGGCGCCGAATTGCATGGTGATGTTGGCGGTGGAAAGCATGTAAAACCCGGGTTCTGAAAAATCTGGAGCGCGATTTTAACACCACGCACCCCCCGCACCGCATTAAAACGCGGCTGCAGTCACCCGGGATCATGGCCATCGGCTGGAAGGCGCCGGATCGATGGGGCCCGGCATAACACTTCCATGAGCATGGGAACCCGGCCTTGATGCCCCCGCGCGAGTTCCGTATAGTGTCCGCCTGTGTTTTTCGTCTGGCCGGTTTGGCTGGCCACGGCTGACCGCAACAGGAATCCCTTCCCCGCCGCAGAAACTGCATTGCCAGGTCGATTGGCGCCTGATGCAGGGGCATCTTCACTGCCGGCGGCGAATGGGCCGCATTAAACGAATCAGGAGCGAATCCGGAATCATGTCAGGACACCCTACGGAAATTAAATTACATCAGCAATCACGCTTGCTCGAGATCACGTTCGACGACGGTGCCGGTTATCGGCTGCCATACGAGTTCCTGCGCGTGTATTCGCCGTCCGCCGAGGTGCGGGGGCATGGCTATGGCCAGGAAGTGTTGCAGCTGGGCAAGAAGAATGTGGACGTGCTCGAAGTCCTCCCGGTCGGCACTTATGCCATGAAGATCGTGTTCGATGACGGTCACGACTCCGGCCTCTATACCTGGGAGTATCTCTATAACCTGGGCGCGCACCAGGCCGAATTGTGGCAGGAATACCTGGAGCGGTTGGCCGCTGCGGGCGGCAGCCGCGAGCCTGACGGCGCGCCCGAACCCAGGAAGGGCGGCTGCGGGGGCGGGGGCTGCAGCCATTGAGTTAGAATGGCAGGGTGGATTTGGCGGTTTTTGGTTTTCAAACGATTTCAGGAGCAAGTGATGAGTATTAGCGAGACCGGCGTACAGGACACATTGAAGAATCTGGCAGACCCGAACACCAGGAAGGATTTCGTCAGCGGCAAATCCGTGAAGAACATCAGGGTCAGCGGCAACGACGTGTCGCTGGATATCGTGCTCGGCTATCCCGCGCAGAGCGTATGGGGCGAGATCCGCGCCATGGTCGAGGCGCACCTGAAGGCGGCCCTGCCGGGTGTCGGCAACGTCAGCGCCAACGTGACCAGCAAAGTGGTGCAACACACGGTGCAGCACGGCGCGAAACTGGTGGATGGCGTGAAGAACATCATCGCGGTGGCGAGCGGCAAGGGCGGGGTGGGCAAGTCCACCACCGCGGTGAACATCGCGTTGGCCCTGGCCGCCGAAGGCGCGCGGGTCGGCATGCTGGATGCGGATATCTACGGGCCCTCACAGCCGACCATGCTGGGCATCTCCGGCCAGCCCGATACGGTAGGCGACAATCTCATGCAGCCGATGACCAATCACGGATTGCAGGCGATGTCCATCGGCTTCCTCATCGGCAGCGAGGACACGCCGATGATCTGGCGCGGCCCGATGGTCGTGCAGGCGCTTAACCAACTGCTGCGCCAGACGCGCTGGGATGACCTGGACTATCTGGTCATCGACCTGCCCCCCGGCACCGGCGACATCCAGCTTTCCCTGGCCCAGCAAGTACCGGTCACCGGCGCGGTGATCGTGACCACGCCGCAGGACATCGCGCTGATGGATGCGCGCAAGGGGCTCAAGATGTTCGAAAAGGTCGGCGTCAAGATCGTCGGCATCGTGGAGAACATGAGCACCCACATCTGCTCCAAGTGCGGCCATGAGGAACACATCTTCGGGGCGGGCGGCGGCGAGAGGATGTGCGCCGATTACAACACCGAGCTGCTCGGCAGCCTGCCGCTGGACATCCGCATCCGCGAACAGACCGATTCCGGCAAGCCGACGGTAGTGGCCGATCCCGACGGTCAGATCGCGAAAGTCTACAAACAGATCGCGCGCCGCATCGCGGTCAAGGTTGCGCAGATGGCACAGGACCGGAGCGCGGTATTCCCGAAGGTGGTGGTACAGAACACCTGACAGGAGCCCCCTCTCCTCGCGGTTCAGGGGTCACGCCGTCAGGCGCGCGCGCAGCCTGCCGAGCAAGCGCGCCGGCAGCAGGGCGCGGAAATCGAGCGGGGGCAGCTCCATGGCATCCAGCGTGTTCTTCACCAGCAACCCCAGTTCCGTATCGCCTTCCATCAACAGCCGGCGGCTGAAGAACAGGGTGTCAGGGTCTTCCTTGCGCAGCGCCAGCAGGAAGAAATCCTGGGCGCTGGCGCTGATCGTCAGGTCGGGCCGGTGCACCGCCTGACGGGCGATCAGGCCGTTCGCGCCGACGGTGAAGTGGAAGGTAAGGCCGGCATCCTTGACGCGAATGCAGACCTGCTTGCCGTACAGCGGCTCCCAGACTTCGCCGCGCAGCCCGTCGCCCAGCGCGAGGTTGATGGCGCGCACGAAGACCAGCGAATGAGGATAGCGCGGCAGCAGCGAGACCAGGCTGCCGACGGGTTGCGGGATCAGGAAGGATTTCATGCGATCACCTCGCGTCAGGGGTTGTTGCCGATGAATTCCAGGCCGGGCCTGCCGTGCCAGTAGCCGTTGCAGGAGGCGGCCGGCATCAGCCCCCCGATCTGCGCCAGCGCCTGCGCCGGCGCAAGGCGCCGCTCCAGGCTGTCGCGGAACAGGCGCAGTATCTCGCCGGTGTGGTGCGCCTGTGGGCTGACCCGCAGCACATCCACCCCGGCCTCTTCCAGCGAATCGAGTTCCCCGATCAGGTTGTGCACCAGCGCCGACTGGGTCTGGATGCCGTTCAGGTTCAGGAACGGCTGTCCCTCGCGGGTCTTCAGCGCGATGCCGTCCTCGTATTCGAGGCACTTGAACTGGCAGTCGTCCTTCTGCAGGTTATGGTGGCGCGCGGTGAAGCAGCGCGCCGAGAAGGCGAGCGGCAGGCGGCCGTAGGAGAACACCTCGGTCTCCGGCGCGGTCTGCCGGTCCTGGTTGATCGTGACCAGCGCCTCGCGCGACATCTCCACCGGCATCACCCAGCGCGTCGCGCCCAGCCCGGCGATCAGGTCGAGCGTCTGCGGATTGTAGATGTTCAGGAACGGCCCGGCGACGAACGGCACCCGGTTCGCCAGCAGCCGCACCGCGCCCATGTCGTTCGCCTCGACGCGGAAGTTCCCGTTCTCGGCGATCCTGCGCAGCGTCCTGACGTCGTTCTCGGACTCGATCAGCGTCTGGGTCGAGATCACCACTTCCTTGCCCGCGTCCGCGAGCCGTTGCGCCATGTCCAGATAGTCCTGCAGGCGCAGCAGGTAGCGGCGCGAGCAGACCGTCTCGCCGAGGTAGACGATGTCCACCGGCGCGCCGGCCATCTCCTCGTAGAAGCGGAGCATGGTGTCGCGATCCCAGTAGTACAGGACGGGGCCGAGGGCTAACTTCATCTGGATCTTTCCGTGTGCTATTTCCAAGGGCGGTAGTAGGCGCCCAGCGTATGCTGCTGGCCTTCCGAGACCTTGCCGAGTTCCGCCGTCCATGACGGCTTGACGGCAAAACTTCCGGTGTCGCGCAGGCAGTTGTCGATGGCCTGGCGCCACACCCTGGTGACCTGCTCGACATAGGCGGGGCTGCGCTGGCGCCCCTCGATCTTGATCGCGGCGATGCCCATGCGGATCAGTTCCGGCAGCAACTCCAGGGTGTTGAGGCTGGCGGGCTCCTCGATGGCATAGTAGGTCTCGCCCTCCACGTCGAAGCGCCCCTTGCACAGGGTCGGATAACCGGCGTTCTCGCCGGCGTCGTAGCGGTCGATGAGAATGCCGTTCAGGCGCGACTCCAGCCCCTTGGGCGTATCCTCCCAGCGCACCGCCTTGGGCGGCGAGCACACGCCGCGCGTGTTGGGGGAGTCGCCGGTGGCGTAGGAGGACAGCGCGCAGCGTCCCTCCACCATGACGCACAGGCCGCCGAAGCCGAACAGCTCGATCTCCACCTTTGTGCCGGCCATCAACTGCTCGACCTGCGCCAGCGCCAGCACGCGCGGCACCACGGCGCGCTGGATGCCGAACATCTCGTGGTAGAAGTTGATCGCCTCGTGGTTGGTCGCCGAGCCCTGCACGGAGAGGTGCAGGCGCAGATCCGGATGGGTCTTCGCGGCATATTGCATCAGGCCGGGATCGGCGAGGATCACCGCGTCCAGCCCCAGTTCGGCGGCATGGTCGATGGCCGAGGTCCAGCGCTGCCAACCGTCCGCCTGCGGGTAGGTGTTCAGCGCGAGCAGCACCTTTTTGCCCTTCGCGTGCGCGTAGCGCACGCCTTCCTTGGCGTTGTCGAAGCTGAAATTGAGGCCGGTGAAATTGCGCGCGTTGGTATCGTCGCGGAAGCCCATGTAGACGCAATCGGCGCCGTTGTCGATCGCCGTCTTCAACGCCGGCAGGCTGCCCGCCGGACAGACCAGTTCGATCCTGTCAGGCTGCATTGAGGATCTTCTCCTTGAGAGCCACCGCGGGAACCGACGGGGCAGATGCACAGGATGTGCGGATCACCGGGATCATGGGATACGCGGACACGGTGGATCCGGGATGCTGCGGTGCCGCTGCGGCTGCTCTCTCGGCGACCCCCTTGTTGACCCAGGGTGTTCCGGCCAGGCATCCCTGGCGGTGGCCGCGCCGCGCCAGCTCCAGCTCGATGCCGTTGAGCAGGTTCCATTTCTGCGAGCACCATTCCGGCGCCAGCAGGATGTCCTTCGACGCGGTGCCGGTCACGCGGTGGAACACGATGTGCTCCGGAGTGCGCTCGATCAGGTCGCAGGCGTGGCGGATGTATTCCTCGCGCTGCAGCGGCCGGTATTCGCCGCGCCGCCACTGATTGGCCAGCACGGTGTGTTTCACCACATGCAGCGGGTGCAGCTTGAGGCCATCCACACCGATATCCAGCACGGTGTCGAGGCTGGCGTGGTAATGCGACTCGTCCTCTCCCGGCAGGCCGAGGATCAGGTGGGTACACAGCGGGATGCCGCGCCGCCGCGCCTCGACAGCCACCTCGCGGTATTCCTCCAGACCGTGGCCGCGGTTGACGCGGCGCAGCGTCTCGTCGAAGGCCGATTGCAGGCCGAGCTCCAGCCACACGATGCGGCCTTCCTTGCGGTAGCCGTCGAGCAGGTCCAGCACCTCGCCGGACACGCAGTCCGGGCGCGTGCCGACCGAAAGGCCGACGATATCGTGCTGGGTCATGGCGCGACGATACAGGGCGTCCAGCTCTGCCACATCCGCGTAGGTATTGGTATAGGCCTGGAAATAGGCGAGGTACTTCTTCGCCCCGGTCCGTTTCGTGATGGCGCGCCGTCCGCTGTCCAGCTGCGTCTCCAGCGCCTTCTGTTCGGGTCCGTTGGGACTGAACGAGCTATTGTTGCAGAACGTGCAGCCGCCGATGCCTTTCGCCCCGTCCCGGTTGGGACAGGTGAAACCGGCATCGAGAGCAATCTTGTGGATCCGTTCGCCATGCCGTTCAAGCAGGTATTGGCCGAAGGTGTGGATGTAATCGGAGAGTGCCATGATCTATGGCGGGGAGACTAGCATTTCCCACTGGCTTGTTCAACCGGAAACGTCTTGTGGTTATTCCATGCACCAAGGCTGACCGCCGGCCGCGCGCCGGGAGCGGAAGCCGGCGAACGGCTGGTTCCGGTCAGGGCATCAAGGCCATGCTCCGGCATCTCATGGCTTCACCTCACAGGATGACTTTCAGAACCAACCCGGTCACGGCACAGGCCGCGATCACCTCGATGACACCGCGCTTGAACCTGAACAATGCGACAGCCGCCGCCAGTGTGATCAGTGCGGACAACCCATCGAACGCTGCAGTGAACCCTTGCGGCCACAGTACGTGGTAACCGAAGAACAAGGCCAGATTCAGGATCACACCGACCACCGCTGCGGTGATTGCGGTCAGTGGCGCGGTGAACTTCAGATCGCCATGAGTGGATTCCACCAGCGGCCCACCCGCCAGGATGAAGATGAAGGACGGCAGAAAGGTGAACCATGTCACCAGCATCGCGGCCGTCGCACCGGCAAGAAACAGCATGTCCGGCCCGAACAACGCCTGCACGTAGCCGCCGATGAAGCCGACAAAAGCCACCACCATGATGAGCGGTCCCGGCGTGGTCTCGCCGAGCGCCAGGCCATCGATCATCTGCGCCGGTGTGAGCCATCCGTAATGCCCGACCGCACCCTGATAGACATACGGCAATACGGCATAAGCGCCGCCAAAGGTCACCAGCGCGGCCTTGGTAAAGAACCAGCCCATCTGCGTCAGGGTATGGTCCCATCCGTAACTGGCCGTCAACATCGCCATCGGCAACAGCCATAATAGGCCGCCGATCACGGCCACCCTGACCAACCCAGGCCAGCGGAAGCGCGCATGTTCCGGCGCCGGCGTGTCATCGTCGATCAACGCCGCGCCGAACGACTTGCCTGCCTTGTGGTGCGCGCCACCGACCTCGAACTTGTCCGGCGCCATGCGCCCGCCGACATAACCGATCAACGCGGCACTGGCGACGATGGCCGGGAACGGCACGTTCAACGCGAAGATCGCCGCGAACGAAGCCGCCGCGATCGCCCATAGCACACCGTTCCTGAGCGCCCGCGAGCCGATGCGGTGCGCTGCCTGCACCACGATGGCCGTCACCGCCGGCTTGATGCCATAGAACAACCCGGCCACCAGCGGCACATCGCCAAAGGCGATATAGACCCATGACAGCGCGATCAGGATGAACAGCGAGGGGAGCACGAACAGTGTCCCGGCGATGATGCCGCCCCAGCTGCGATGCATCATCCAGCCGATATAGGCAGCGAGCTGCTGCGCCTCCGGCCCGGGCAGCACCATGCAGTAGTTGAGTGCATGCAGGAAACGCCGTTCAGAGATCCAGCGCTTACGCTCGACCAGGTCCTGATGCATGATGGAAATCTGTCCGGCCGGACCGCCGAAGCTGACGAACCCCAACTTGAGCCAATACCAGAAGGCTTGTGCCAGAGTCACCGATTCAGGGGGCTGCGTGTCGTGCGGGATCGGCTGCTGCGATGTGTCCATGACTCCTCCCTGGAATATCCAATCTCAGAGCAGGCCTTGGACGATGAACCGTCTTGAAGCGGGGAGGCTGCCATATCCCCGGCAGATGGCATTATCCATCCCAAAAGGCGGGGTTGCAAACAAAGCCAACAACAACGCTCTTCAGGCTGTACTTGGGAATGTCGGATGGCGAACCTGGTCGGGCCGCGCGCTAAACCGGATTGTCCTGATCGAAGAAGCGATGCTCCAGGTCGAAGCGCTCCGCCAGGTGCTCGCCGAGCGCCCGGATGCCGAGCCGCTCGGTGGCATGGTGCCCGGCGGCGATGAAGGCCACGCCGCTTTCCTGCGCGAGATGGAAGCTCTGCTCGGAAACCTCGCCGCTGATGAAGGCGTCTACCCCTTGCGCGATGGCCGCCTCGAAGTAGCCCTGTGCCCCGCCGCTGCACCATGCCACCTTGCTGATGTTCGCGGTTCCATTGCCGATGACCTGCGGGGTGCGCCGCAGCGCTTGCCCGATCCGCGCGGCGAACTGCGCGAGCGCCTGGGGAGAAGCCAGTTCGCCGAGGCACGCGATGTCCTGTTCGCCGAACCGGCCCTGTTCCGCGATCCCGAGCAGCCTGCCGAGGCACGCGTTGTTGCCCAGCTCGGGATGCGCATCGAGCGGCAGGTGATAGGCCAGCAGGCTCACGTCGTTGCGCAGCAGCTGGGCGATGCGGCGCTTCCGGATGCCGGTGATCACGGCCTCCTCGTTGCGCCAGAAATAGCCATGGTGCACCAGGATCGCATCCGCGCCCCACGCGATCGCCTCATCCAGCACCTGTTGCGAGGCCGTCACCCCGGTGGCGATGCGCCGCACTTCCGCGCGCCCCTCCACCTGCAGGCCGTTCGGACAGTGGTCCCTGAACGAACCGGTCTGCAACAGGCTTGCGTTATAATCGCGCAACTCATTGAGCAGCATGAATCTCCCCTCGACATGAAACAGGCGAACCGATCATACCATGCGTAAACACTGGCTCTTATTCACCCAGGCGGTCACCGTTGCGCTGGCGCTGCTGTTCATCGTCCAGACCCTCAAACCGGAACTGCTGCCGAATGCGGCGCGCAGCGGGGTGGTCACGCTGCTGGAAAGCACGCCGCAAGCGACAGAGGGCAAGACCCCCGCCGCAGGCGTGAGCGCCGCCGCACAAAAGGCCATGCCCAGCGTGGTGAACATATTCACCAGCACCGTCATCAAGACCCCGTTCCATCCCTTCATGGACGATCCGCGCTTCCGCTTCTTCTTCGGCGACCCGCGCGACATGGAACCGCAAAGCAGCTCCAGCCTGGGTTCCGGCGTGATCGTCAGTCCGGACGGCTACATCCTCACCAACCACCATGTCGTGGAGGCCGCCGACCAGATCGAGGTCGCGCTGGCGGACGGCCGCAAGACCAGGGCGCATGTGGTCGGCTCCGACCCGGAGACCGATCTCGCCGTCATCAAGGTCGAATTGCCCGGCAAACTCCCCGCCATCACCTTCGGCCACCCGGAGCAGGCGCGGGTGGGCGACATCGTGGTCGCCATCGGCAACCCGTTCGGCGTGGGACAGACCGTCACGATGGGCATCATCAGCGCGCTAAAGCGCAGCCATCTGGGGTTGAACACCTTCGAGAATTTCATCCAGACCGACGCCGCGATCAATCCGGGCAATTCCGGCGGCGCGCTGGTCGATGTGGACGGCAACCTGATCGGCGTCAACAGCGCGATCTATTCGCCGAACGGCGGCTCGCTCGGCATCGGTTTCGCCATTCCCGCCAGCATCGCCAAGAAGACCATGGAACAGATCATCCAGAGCGGCTCCGTGACGCGCGGCTGGATCGGCGCGGGAGTGCAGGAACTGACTCCGGAACTGGCCGAGTCCTTCAAGCTGGGCAGCGTCAGGGGTGTGCTGATCACCGAGGTCATACGCAACAGCCCGGCGGAACAGGCCGGCATCAGGACCGGCGACATCCTGGTTGCGATGGACGACAAGGCAATCGACGACTGGAACACCATGCTGGAAACGGTGGCCGATCTGCCGCCCGGCAAGATCGTCACGGCCAGGCTGATGCGCAACGGAACGGCGACGAGCTTGACGGTGAAGATCGGCAAACGGCCCAAACCGGCCGTGCGTTAGCGACCTAGGGCCCTGCCTCCCGCGCCTTGCCTTTGCCCACCCATGCGGCGACCACGATGCCCGCCTCGTAGAGCAGCCACAGCGGGATCGCCAGCATGAATTGCGACACCACGTCCGGCGGGGTGAAGATCGCGCCGATGACGAATGCGCCGACGATCACGTAGGAGCGTATCTCCCGCAGTTTTTCGACCCCGACGATGCCGATGCGCACCAGCAGCACCACCGCCACCGGAACCTGGAAAGTGACCCCGAACGCCACGAACATGCCGAGCACGAAGCTGAGGTATTTGTCGATGTCGGTCATCACCGCCACGCCCTGCGGCGCGGAGGCGGTGATGAAGCCGAACACCACCGGGAACACCGCGAAGTAGGCGAACGCCATGCCGCAGAAGAACAGCAGCGTGCTGGCGACGATGAGCGGTATGACCAGGCGCTTCTCGTGCTCATACAGACCGGGCGCGACGAACCGCCATATCTGGTGAAGGACGTAAGGCAGCGCGACCAGCAAGGCGGCCATCATCGCGACCTTGAGCGGCACGAAGAACGGCGCGGTGACATCGGTGGCGATCATCTGCCCGCCCGGCGGCAGCTTCGCCAGCAGCGGCTTCGCCATGAGGGTGTAGAGGTCGGATGCCCACGGGAACAGGCAGATGAACACCAGCAACAGGGCCACGGCGATGTTCAGCAGGCGCGCGCGCAATTCGATCAGGTGCGCGATGAAGCTTTCACTGGTGCCCATCAAACCGGCTTGCCTGGCACGGCGGGAGGTTGCGCGGCGGATGCGCTCTGTTCATCGGGTGCGTCGGGTGATCCGCCGTGCCGCGCCTGCAATATCTGCTGCTCCACAGTCAGCTTGGCGTCCAGCGCGGACTGCCCGATGGCGGCGACCTCCTTGCCGATACTGTCGCGCAATCGGCCCGCCTCTTCAATCGCCATGTCATTGGCGATGTCGTTCCTGATGTTATGCACATAGCGCTGCATCCGCCCCCACAAATGCCCCGTGGTGCGCGCCACTTTCGGCAACCGCTCCGGACCGATGACGATGAGCGCCACCAGCAGAACGATCACCAGCTCCGAGAATGCGAAGTCAAACATGCGTATCTGATTTGTCTTTCGCCTGCGTTTTCGATGTCACTTCGCCTTCGATGGCCTGCGCGTCCTGCCCATCCTTTTGCGCCTGCCCGGATCCATCGTCGCGCATGCCTTCCTTGAAGCCCTTTACCGCGCCGCCCAGGTCGCTGCCGAGGTTGCGCAGTTTCTTGGTGCCGAACACCAACACGACGACCAGCAATACGATCAGCCAATGCCAAATACTCAATCCGCCCATCACGTCCTCCCCCAGATAATTGACCGTTAACCGCGCCGAACCATGGGCGGGATGTCGCCGCCGCCGATGATATGCACATGGAAATGCAACACTTCCTGCCCGCCGCCCTTGCCGGTGTTGATCACGGTGCGGAAGCCGTTCTCCAGCCCCTGTTCGCGCGCCAGCCTGGGAGCCAATACCAGCATCCTGCCAAGCAAGGCGGCATGATCCTCCCCGGCCTCCGCCAGCGAGGCCAGATGCAGCTTCGGGATCAGCATGAAATGCACCGGCGCGACCGGATTGATGTCGTGGAACGCCAGCATCTCATCGTCTTCATACACCTTGCGGCACGGGATCTCGCCGCGCGCGATCCTGCAGAAGATGCAGTCGCCCATGCTCATTCCCTGCCCCTGCTTTCCTTCTCGGCGATACCGGACAGCCCCTCGCGGCGCGCCAGCTCGTTCAGCACGTCGTCCGCGCTCAGGCCGTGCCTCGCCAGCAGCACCAGGCAATGGAACCACAGGTCGGCGGTCTCATACACCAGATGCGATTTGTCGCCCCCCTTGGCGGCGAGGATCGTCTCCGTCGCCTCCTCGCCGATCTTCTTCAGAATGGCGTCCTCGCCCTTGCTGAACAGCCTGGCGACATAGGAACTCTCCGGCGACGCCTGCTTGCGCGCCTCCAGCGTTTCGGTCAGCCTTTGCAGAATGTCATTGCTCATTTTTTGTATATCTCGTCGGGGGACTTCAGCACCGCATCCGTTTCCACCCACCGCCCTTTTTCCAGACGGCTGTAGAAGCAGCTCGCGCGCCCGGTATGACAGGCGATGCCGCCCTGTTGTTCGATCTGCAGCAGGATCGCGTCGCCATCGCAATCCAGCCTGATCTCCTTTACTTTCTGGACATGCCCGGACTCCTCGCCCTTGTGCCACAGCTTCTTGCGCGAGCGCGACCAGTACACCGCCTCACCCTTCTGCCAGGTCAGCTTCAATGCCTCACGGTTCATCCAGGCCACCATCAGCACCCGCCCGCTCGCTGCATCCTGCGCGATAGCCGCCACCAGCCCGTCTGCCGACCAGTTCACCTTGTTCAACCAGTTTTCGCTCATAAGAATAAGAAGCCGCCACAGGGTACACAGAGACCACAGAGAAAGCCACCTGCGCTTCGGCTCGACAGACCCACCCTGTGGCCGAACGGTTCCAGGTTCACAGCCTGACCTCTATACCCTGCTGCGCCATGAATTCCTTGGCCTGCTGCACAGTGTACTCGCCAAAATGAAAGATGCTCGCCGCCAGCACCGCATCCGCCCCGCCGAGTCTCACGCCGTCGGCCAGGTGCTGCAGGTTGCCGACGCCGCCGCTGGCGATCACCGGGATCTCCAGCGCATCGGCCACCGCGCGCGTCAGCGCCAGGTCGAAACCGTTCTTCTGCCCGTCGCGGTCCATGCTGGTCAGCAGGATCTCACCCGCACCCAGACCCTGCATGTTCTTTGCCCACTCCACCGCATCCAGTCCGGTCGCCTTGCGCCCGCCGTGAGTGAACACTTCCCAGCGGTTCGCTCCGCTCTGCTTGGCGTCGATCGCCACCACGATACACTGCGAACCGTAACGTCCGGCCGCGTCCGCGACCAGCTGCGGGTTCAGTACGGCGGAAGTATTGATGCTGACCTTGTCGGCTCCTGCGTTCAACAGATTGCGCACATCACCGACTTCGCGCACCCCGCCGCCGACGGTCAGCGGGATGAACACCTGCGAGGCGACCTCCTCGATGATGCGGAAGATGATCCCCCGGTCGTCCGAGCTGGCGGTGATGTCCAGAAAGGTCAGCTCGTCCGCGCCCTGCTCGTCATAGCGGCGCGCGATCTCCACCGGGTCGCCCGCATCGCGCAGTTCGACGAAGCTGACGCCCTTGACCACGCGCCCCGCCGTGACATCGAGACAGGGAATGATGCGCTTGGCCAGCATGAATTACTGCCCGGCTCCGCTCAGCTCGTCGGCCAGCACCTGCGCCGCGCGGAAATCCAGCGTGCCTTCGTAGATCGCCCGTCCGGTGATCGCGCCGGTGATGCCCTCGGACTGCACCGCGCACAGCGCGCGCACATCGTCCAGATTGGTGATGCCGCCGCTGGCGACCACCGGCACATGCAGCGGGCGGGCCAGCTCGACGGTCGCGGGGATGTTCACGCCGGACAGCATGCCGTCGCGGCCGATGTCGGTATAGATGATCGCTTCCACACCGTAACCCTCGAAGCGTTGCGCCAGATCCGCCACGTCGTGCCCGGTCAGCTTCGACCAGCCGTCCACCGCCACCTTGCCGCCCTTGGCGTCCAGTCCGACCATGATGTGGCCGGGAAAGGCGTCGCAGGCCTCGTGCAGGAATCCCGGCACTTTTACCGCCGCCGTGCCGATGATGATGTATGTCACGCCGATATCGAGATAGCGCTCGATGGTCTCCAAATCGCGTATGCCGCCGCCCAGCTGCACCGGCACCTCGCTGTCGCCCATCGCCTCGATGATGCTGCGCACCGCGTCCTCGTTTTTGGGCTTGCCGGCGAACGCGCCGTTCAGGTCCACCAGATGCAGGCGGCGCGCGCCCTGCTCCAGCCAATGTCGCGCCGTGGCGGCGGGATCTTCGGAAAACACCGTGGCATCTTCCATCACGCCCTGTTTGAGGCGCACACAATGACCGTCTTTCAAATCAATCGCGGGAATAATCAGCATGGCAGCACGTCAGAGGTTAAGGGTTCCATTGCACAAAGTTCTGCAGCAGTTTCAGCCCCGCTGTTTGGCTCTTTTCCGGATGAAACTGCACCGCAAACAGCTTGTCCCGCGCCACCGCGCAGACGAAAGGCTGCGGATAGTCGCTGGTTGCCTGCGCCAGCGCCGCATCCCGCGGGCACACGTAATAGCTGTGCACGAAGTAGAAACGCGCATCCTGGCCGATGCCATCCCACAACGCGTGGTCGCCATGATGCACCCGGTTCCAGCCCATGTGCGGCACCTTGAGCCGGTCGCCCTGCGCATCCTTCATGTCGGAAGCGAAACGCACCACCTCGCCGCGCAGGATGCCCAGGCCCGCCACATCGCCCTCGCTGCTGTGCTCGAAGAGCATCTGCAGACCGATGCAGATACCGAGGAAAGGCTTGTTGTGCGCGGCCTGCGACCTTGCGCAAAGCCTGTTCGACCGAGCGCAGGTTGCCCATCCCGTAATCTACAACGGCGACATCGACCATTTCAACTTATAGCGTTCCCTTGGTGGAAGGCATCACGCCGGCCATGCGCGGATCGAGCTCCAGCGCCATGCGCAGCGCGCGGCCAAAGGCCTTGAAGATGGTCTCGGCCTGATGGTGGGCATTGTTGCCTGCCAGGTTGTCGATATGCAGCGTGACCAGGGCGTGGTTGACGAAGCCCTGGAAGAATTCGTTGATCAGGTCCACGTCGAACTCGCCGACGCTGTCGCGCACGAACTCGCAGTTGAACACCAGGCCGGGGCGCCCCGAGATGTCCAGCACCGCGCGCGACAGGGACTCATCCAGCGGCACGTAGGCATGGCCGTAGCGGCGCAGGCCTTTCTTGTCGCCGACCGCCTGGTTGAACGCCTGGCCGAGCGTGATGCCGATGTCTTCCACCGTGTGGTGCGCATCGATGTGCAGGTCGCCCTTGGCAAGAATATCGATGTCCAGCAAACCGTGCCGGGCGACCTGGTCGAGCATGTGCTCGAGGAACGGCAGGCCTGTATCGAACCGGGACTTGCCGCTGCCGTCCAGATCCAACTCGACGGTGATCCGGGTCTCCAGAGTGTTGCGTGAAACCTTTGCGCTACGCATGATTCGCCTTATGCGAGTTGGTTAAGGGTGTCCTGCAATGCCGCCATGAATCGCTCGTTTTGGTTACGACATAACCTGAAGGTCAGTCTCCACCGAAACTCGCTACTCATGATGCAAGCTCTCTTGCAACGCCAGCATGAATCGCTCGTTTTGGTTACGACATAACCTGAAGGTTAGTCTCCACCGAAACTCGCTACTCATGATGCAAGCTCTCTTGCAACGCCAGCATGAATCGCTCGTTTTCATCGGGCGTGCCGACGGTCACGCGCAGACAGCCATTCAACGCCGGATGCCCGCCGTCCAGGTTCTTGATCAGCACGCCGCGCCGCTTCAGGCCGCCAAACACCCCGGTGGCGTTCGCCACGCGGAACAGCAGGAAGTTCGCCTCGCTGGGATAGACCCGCACTCCGGCGATCCCGCCCAGCTGCCGGTGCAGCGTGGCACGATCCCGTCTGATCTGTTCCGCCTGCTGCACCAGCACCTCGTGATGCTCCAGCAATCTTTCGGCGACCACCTGCGGCAAGACGCCGACATTATACGGCAAGCGCAGTTTTTCCAGCTGCTCCAGCCACGCCGCGCTGCCCGCCAGAAAACCCAGGCGCAACCCGGCCATGCCGAGCTTGGAGAAGGTGCGCATCACCAGCAGGTTCGGGTAGCGCGCCAGATGCGGAATGAAGCTGTCGCTGGCAAAGGCGTAATAGGCCTCGTCCACGACGACCAGCCCCTGCGCCGCCTCGATGATCTGCATCACGGCATCCGCCGGGAACAGGTTGCCGGTGGGATTGTTCGGGTAGGCCAGGAAGACCAGTGCGGGCTGCTCGCGGCGGATCGCGGCGAGGGTCGCCGGCAGGTCCAGCGAAAAATCCTCCGCGAGCGGCACGCCCACATAGCGCATCCCGGTGAAGGTCGCGATCATCCGGTACATCACGAACGACGGCTCCACGCCGAGCAATGTCGCGCCGGGCTTGTTGAGCGCCAGCGCCAGCAACTGGATCAGCTCGTCCGAGCCGTTGCCGAGCAGCACCCCCATCCCGTCCGGCAGGCCGAGCACGCCGCGGATCTTGTCCTTGAGCGCAGCAGCGGAGGGGTCGGGATAGCGGTTGATGGCGGCGGCCGCGACCGCCCCGGCGATCTCGTCGCGCAACGCGGACGGGACGGGATAAGGGTTCTCCATCGCGTCCAGCTTGATGTAACCCGCGCTGTCCGGCACATGGTAGGCATGCAAATCGAGGATCTCGCGGCGCAGCAATGAGCTTGCGAGGGAAGCAGCGGAAGGCATGGAATGAATCGCTCAATAAACGAGTGGGCTCAACAATGGCGCGCAGCTTATCATAAACTCCGGACAGGGATGGCCCGTGCGTCCGTATTCCCCGGCGGCACTTTTATTGTAAGCTGGCGCCCGCATGGACAACACCCACGATACCGGCAATTGCTTCCACTGCGGCCTGCCCATCGCCGCCGGGGCGGATTATCACGCCCGGATGGACGGCGCGGAGCGGCGCTTCTGCTGCTTCGGCTGCCAGTCGGTATGCAGCGCCATCTTCGAAGCGGGCCTGCAGGGCTATTACCAGCGCACCCCGGAAGGCGCGCTGCTCGCCCCGCCGCCCGAGCCGCCCAAGGACATCGAGATCTACGACTTCGACGAGGTGCAGCAGGAATTCACCACCTGTTCCGGCGAGACGCGCGACATCCACCTGCTCGTCGAGGGCATCCACTGCGCCGCCTGCGTGTGGCTGATCGAGCGCGGCCTGCAGCGCGTGCCGGGCGTGCAGTCGGCCAACGTCAACCTGGCCGCAAAACGGCTGCACCTGCGCTGGGACAACAGTCGCAGCAAGCTGTCCGACGTGCTGCGCGCGCTGGCCAGGATCGGCTATGCCGCCGTGCCCTACGATCCGGAGAGCGCCGAGGGCGTCATCAGGAAGGCCAATCGCGCGATGCTCTTCCGCCTGTTCTTCGCCGGCTTCGCGATGATGAACATGCTGTGGGTCTCGATCGCGCTGTACAGCGGCGCGAACCGCGACGAATTCCGCGACTTCTTCCACTGGATCGGCCTGATCCTCGCCACGCCGACCCTGCTGTATGCGGGTTACCCGTTCTATCGCGGCGCATTCGGCGGATTGCGCGCCGCCCGCCTGACCATGGACCTGCCGATCGCCATCGGCCTCTCCGTCACCTACGCCTATTCGCTGTATGTCACGGTCGGCACCAGCCGGGTCGGCGAGGTGTATTTCGACACGGTCACCAACCTGATCTTCGTGATCCTGATCGGCCGCTACCTGGAAGGCATGTTCCGCCATCAGGCGGTCTCCGCCACCAGGCGGTTGATGGAATTGCAGCCGCGCGTGGCGATCGTGATGCGCGACGGGCAGGAACAGATGACGCCGATACGCGGCGTCAAACCCGGCGACCGGGTGCTGATCAAGCCCGGCTACAAGGTGCCGGTGGACGGCGTGGTGATCGAGGGGCACAGCTCGGTGGACGAATCCATGTTGAGCGGCGAATCCGCGCCGGTGAGCAAATCGGCAGGCGCGCCGGTTTCCGCAGGCACGGTCAACACGACCGGCGCATTGCTGGTGGAAGTGCGCACCCTGCTGCAGGACACGACACTGGCGAAGATCATCCGCCTTGTCGAGGAGGCGCAATCCTCCAAGGCGCCCATCCAGCGCCTCGCCGACACCGTCGTGCCGTGGTTCGTACTGGTCACGCTGGTGTGCGCGACGCTGACCTTCCTCATCTGGAACCGCGAGAACTTCGAGGTCGCGCTGATGGCGGCCACCTCGGTGCTGATCATCACCTGCCCGTGCGCGCTGGGCATGGCGACGCCGATGTCGATCGCGGTGGCCTCCGGCCTCGGCGCGAAGCACGGCATCCTCATCAAGAACGGGCTGGTGCTGGAGACCCTGTCGAAAGTGAACCATTTCGTGCTCGACAAGACCGGCACGCTGACCGAGGGCAGGATGAGCGTCGCGCAACTGCATGTCGCGCCCGGCGTGGTGCAGGAGGACATATTGCGCCCTGCGGCGGCGGTGGAACGCTACAGCGAGCACAGCACGGCCAGGGCCATCGTCGCGGAGGCGGAAGCGCAGCAGTTAAGCTACCGCGACATTGCCGTGGCCGGGTTCCAGGCGACGGCCGGGCTGGGCGTGGAGGCAGTGGCAGACAGGAGAACCGTCCTGCTCGGCAGCGCCGAATGGCTGAGACAGCGCGGCATCGCGCTCGACGAAGGACTGCAAACACAGGCACACGAGCTGGAAGCGCAGGCGATGAGCTGCGTGCATGTCGCGCTGGACAGCGCGCACTTGGCGGTGTTCGCGCTGGCCGACCGGCTGCGCGGCGACGCACAGCAATTGGTGAATGAACTGCGCGCGGCAGGCATCGCGATGACCCTGCTCTCCGGCGACCGCCGACCGGTCGCCGAGGCCATCGCGAAGCAACTCGGCGGCATGGAAGTCATCGCCGAGGTGCTGCCGCAGGACAAGGATCAGGTGATCCGCCAGTTGCAACAGCAGGGTGCGGTGGTCGCCATGGTGGGCGACGGCATCAACGACGCGCCCGCGCTGATCCGCGCCGACGTCGGTATCGCGCTCGGCTCGGGCACCGACGTGTCGGTGGAGAGCGCCGACATCGTGCTGATGCACAACGAACTGGACAAGGTGCGGCTGGCCACCCTGCTGTCGCGCCGGACGTTGCGCACCATCCGGCAGAACATCGGGCTGTCCTTTGTTTACAATGCGATCATGGTGCCGCTGGCGATGCTGGCGATGGTGACGCCGCTGGTCGCGGCGATCACCATGCCGATCAGCTCGCTGGTGGTGATCGGCAATGCAGCGCGCATACGAACTTTATTCAAAACCAGCCCGTCATTCCGGCGAAGGCCGGAATCCAGCAAGAACAATGACTCCGCGAAGCGGACAGAACATTAGAGACAGCCATGGACGTGATCTACAGCTTGATACCCGGCATGATGTTCTTCGGCCTGATCTTCCTCGTCGTGCTGATCTGGGCGGTGAAAAAGGGACAGTACGAGGACATGGAAGGCAACGCCAGCCGCATCCTGCTCGACGACGATGAGGACATGATGGACTACCCCGATGACAGCAAGCGTAGCGAAACAGATAAGGAAAATCCCGAACTGAAGTAATCGCTTGATTTTCTACAGGTAGCCAATACAAATTGACTCCGGTACATTTCATACGATGAAATATCATGGAGCTTCACTTGCTCAAGCATTTCCTGACATAGCAAATAGCTGGGACTATGACCGCAATGGAGGTCTGACTCCGGCGGATGTCAAAGCATTCGCACATAAAAAGGTCTGGTGGAAGTGCGATAAATGTGGGGAAAGCTGGCCTGCACCCGTTGCTTCGCGAACCTCGGGTAGGAAATCGGGGTGCGGATACTGTGCGGGAAAACGAGTATCGCCCTCAAAGTCATTTGGCGCTCTATATCCTGACATTGCAGAGCAATGGGACATCGAAAAGAACGGTGTGCAAAAACCTGACCAGTTCCTTCCAAAGTCAGGCCACAAAGCTTGGTGGATATGCCCTAGCGGTCATTCATATCAGTCGCCTATTTCTGGGCGAACGATCGGCAGGGGTTGCCCGATATGTTCTGGCAACAGAGTCATCGAGTCGACAAGTTTTGCCGCTAAATGCCCTGAACTGTCCGCACAATGGCATTTCGATAAGAACTTTCCGTTAGCACCTGTGGAAGTATCTCCAAATTCACACAAGAAAGTTTGGTGGAAATGCCCATCTGGGCACGAATGGCAAGCGACAATCGCCAATCGCACATCGGCAGGGTCTGGTTGCCCGTATTGCACCGGTAAGCAAGCATCCCCGACGACATCACTTCTTGCCGTAAATCCAGGACTGGCTGCCGAGTGGCATCCGACTCGGAACGGCAACAAAGAACCGAGTCAGTTCACTGCAAAATCGGGTTTCAAGGCATGGTGGCGTTGTTTTAGAGGGCATGAATGGTCTGCCACTATTAACCATCGTCAGAATGGGTCTCGATGCCCATTTTGCGGTGGCGGAACGTCCGCTCTTGAAGCGCGTGTTTTCACGGAACTGAAGCACCTCTTCCATGACGTTGTCTGGCACAGCAGCACCATGGGTGTGCAAGTTGATGTATTTCTGCCGACGTTTGGAATTGGTGTCGAAGTTGATGGACATTATTGGCATGCCGAAAAGGTCGAAGCAGATCTCCGAAAGAATGCAACCTGCGAGAAACATGGAGTAAGACTAATTCGACTGCGCCAGCATCCGTTGAAAAAGCTCAGTTCTTGTGACATCGAATATCTACGTTCTGACACAGATTTATCGGTAATTCAGCGGCTCGTATCAGCGATATCCATGGTTACTGGCGATGATCTTGTCAGCAAGATCGCAGAGGGCTATCTCAATAGAAATCATTTAGTGGCGGATGCAGACTATCGGAAGATCATCGCGAATCTGCCTTCACCACCTGACGGCGCATCGTTTGGGGCGATTTATCCGGAGATCGCCGCCGAATGGCATGGGGAGCGAAACGCA
>JBGARW010000030.1:0-34995 GCA_044230015.1 Gallionella sp.
CGGCGTGCTGTTCCTCGACGAGCTGCCGGAGTTCGAGCGCAGCGTGCTGGAGGTGTTGCGCGAACCGCTGGAATCGGGGCGCATCACCATCTCGCGCGCCGCGCGGCGCGCCGACTTTCCCGCGCAGTTCCAGCTCATCGCCGCGATGAACCCGTGCCCCTGCGGTTATCTGGGGCACTACAACGGCAAGTGCCGCTGCACCCCCGACCAGGTCGCGCGCTACCGCAGCAAGATCTCCGGACCTTTGCTCGACCGCATCGACATCCAGATCGAGGTGCCGGCCGTGGCACAGGACGACCTGCTCAACAAGGCGGACGGCGAGGCCAGCGCCGACTTGCTGGCGCTGTCGCGCAACCTCCACGCGCGCCAGGACAAGGCCAATGCGCGGCTTTCGGTGAGCGAGGTCGACGCGTTATGCGCGCCGGACGCGCAGGGCGCCGCGCTGCTGCAGCAGGCCATCGGCCGCCTCAACCTCTCCGCGCGCGCCTATCACCGCGTGCTCAAGGTCGCGCGCAGCATCGCCGATCTGGAAGGGGCGGACGGGATCGAGACCAGGCATATCGCCGAGGCGGTGCAGTACCGGCGGCTGAATATCTAGAACGGCGGTTCGCTTGTCAGCGCCAGCGGTTCGCCACTGAGCGGATGTGCAAGACCCAGCGCGCTGGCATGCAGCAGCAACCTTCCGGCACTACCCTCGCTTCCATACAGCGAGTCGCCCAGGATCGGGTGTCCGATGGCCGCCAGGTGCACGCGCAACTGGTGGGTGCGGCCGGTGACGGGTTCAAGTTCCACGCGGGTGGTATCCGTGAACGAGTCGTATCCCGATGTCCGGTAGCGTGTCAGTGCGGGCTTGCCACCCGCGAAATCCACCTTCTGTTTCGGGCGGTTCGGCCAGTCACCGGCCAGCGGCAGGTCGATCTCGCCGGACGGCAGTTCCAGCCTGCCGGCCACCACCGCCATATAGCGTTTCGCCACGAGCCGCTCGCGGAACATCCGTGACAGGCGGCGCTGCATCGCGATACCGCGCGCGAACAGCAGCAGGCCGGACGTCGCCATGTCCAGGCGGTGCACGACCAGCGCGTCGGGAGATTCCGCCTGCACTCGGCTTGCGAGGCAATCCTGCTTGTCCGCGCCGCGCCCCGGCACCGCGAGCAGCCCGGCGGGTTTGTTCGCCGCGATCAGGGATCCGTCCAGATGGACGATGTCGAGGCCGCGCATACCGGCTTCCGGAAGGGACATCAATCTTTTCCGGAAGGTTCTTGTGGCTTGTTATCTTCTTGCGGCGGTTGCTCGGGTTGACCGCCGCCCCATCCCCCGGAGGGGCGGTTCTTGCCCGGATCGGCCCAGACGAAACGGCCGAACAGCACGCAGCCCTTCATCCCCGGATCGCAGGGCAGGTCGTTCACCTTCTGGCATTTGCCGTCGTGTTCGTGCGGACATCCCCAAGAGCTCATGAGCCTTTCATCTTTCTGTCGGATTCGACTACCTTGTGTGCCATATGCCGGTGATCGGTTTTTCCCACGCACTCTCCCCGGGAGGGGGCAACCCGTACATTCCGGCGATGGTGCGCAGCAGGGTGTAATGGCTGATGCGCTGCGCGGACCTGCCGGGTTTGACCATCGCGCCGACAAAGATCGTGGCGACGCGGTTGTCCTCCGAACCGTCGTCCTCGTCCCAGGTCACGATCAGCAGGCTGTTGTGCGTCATCGCCCATCGCGCATAGGCCTCGATGTTCTGCGCCAGCCACGCATCGCCCTGCGCGATGCTGCCGTCATGCATGTCGTTGCGCTGGTCGGGCATCACGAATGCCACGGTGGGCAACTGCGCGAAGTCCTGCGGGAACGCGCTGAACGGCTGGTTGAACGCCGCCAGCTCCTTCCAGTTCGCCACCGGGTTGTGCTTGCGCCGGTACGCGCCATAGATGCAGCCCTCGAACCCCGCTTCAGGCATGGACTCCGAGTAGCTGACGAAGTTCAGCCCGCGCGCGATCAGGGCGCCGGCGAGGTTCTCGCCGCCCAGTTCCAGCGGGCAGGCATTGCTGCCGATGCCGCGCGTGGTGCCGGAGAACAGCGCGAGATAGTTCGGCTGGCTGGGGTGCGTGACGCCGCGCGAGTCGGTGAACAGCACGCCGCGTTTGGCGAGGTCATTGATGTAGGGTGCCTCGCGGTTGCCGATGATCTGCGAGAACGACCTGTTCTCCTCCACCACGATGACGATGTGGTCGGGGCGCGGCAGCGCATCGGCGGCCAGTGCGTTTTGCGCCAGCAGCATCAGGGTGAGGAGAATGAAACGCATCAGGCTTTCTTCACGAACTCGGTCTTCAACTGCATCGCGCCGATGCCGTCGATCTTGCAGTCGATGTCGTGGTCGCCGTCCACCAAACGGATGTTCTTCACCTTGGTGCCGACCTTCACCACGGAGGACGAGCCCTTGACCTTCAGGTCCTTGATCACCGTGACCGTATCGCCGTCGGCCAGTACGTTGCCGAACGCATCCTTGAATACCTTGGCCTGCTCGCCGGCATCGGCGGGTGCATCCTTGGCCCACTCGTGCGCGCACTCGGGGCAGACGTAGTTGCTGCCGTCCTCGTAGGTGAATTCAGAATTGCATTTGGGACATTTGGGTAGGTTGTTCATGGCTGTTGGCTAAATTACGTGGTTCATTAATGCGGATATAGGAGTTGACCGTACCTCATCGGGAAAGAGTCTCCAACTTTGCCATCCCTCTATTTCACTGACTAGCGCATGATCAAATTTGTCTGGTGCATTGAACTGCTTGAGTTCAACCAGCTTTACTTTATTAACCCCAATTCCATCCAAGGAAATGTAATAGATATTTCCAACTATTAGGTTTTCAGGTTTACGCTCTCGTACACTAATGCGAAATTCAGCTCGAAATGCTTGGGCAATTTTCAAAAATTGCTTTGGCTCAAGGTCAAACCACTCTCCCTTAATACGATTTGGCGCAAATAATTCATGCCACTTACTTTCTTCAGAATACATATCACTAGCTTGTTTCGTAGCGATTAGCCGAAGTCGAAGCGGAGATGCGGTTTGCAATGTAGAGAACCGCTTATCAACATCAGATGCGCAACCAATTTTAAAACGGTCAAGCGATTCTGCTCGAATCAGATAAACAAATCCTGATTTAGGTTCCATTTAAGCAAGCTTCAAAGAGTTCAGACTTACAGCTTATAACCACGGTGCACCGCGACCACTCCGCCGGTCAGGTTGAAGTATTCGACGCGTTCCAGCCCGGCCTCCTCCATCATCTTCTTCAGCTCCTCCTGGCCGGGGTGCATGCGGATGGATTCGGCGAGGTAGCGGTAGCTGTCGGCATCTTGGGTGACGAGCTCGCCGATCTTCGGCAGAAGCTTGAACGAATAGGCGTCGTAGGCCGGCTCCAGCGGTTTCCATATCCTGGAGAATTCCAGCACGATGACGCGCCCGCCCGGCCGGATCACGCGGTGCATCTCGCGCAGCGCGGCATCCTTGTGCGTGACGTTGCGCAGGCCGAAGGCGATGTTGGCGCAGTCGAAGTAATCGTCAGGGAACGGCAGGTGCTCGGCGTCGCATTGCGCGGTCGGCGTGGCGATGCCTTCGTCGAGCAGGCGGTTGCGGCCGACGCGCAGCATGGCGTTGTTGATGTCGGTGAGCACCACCTGGCCGCTGGCGCCGACCTTTTTCAGGAACAGCCGCGACAGATCCGCCGAGCCGCCCGCCACGTCCAGCACGCGCTGTCCCTTGCGCACGCCACTGACACCGACCGCGAAGCGCTTCCACAGGCGGTGCAGCCCGACCGACATCAGGTCGTTCATGATGTCGTACTTGCCGGCGACCGAGTCGAACACGCCCGCGACGCGTTTGGCCTTTTCTTCCTCGGGGACGGTCTCAAATCCGAAATGGGTATCGGCCATGTCTATGCTCCTCTATTACCGGTAGGCGCGAATGAACCCACGCCTCCAATTCCCGCGTTCACAGTGCGCGGATCTTGTTCAATAGCGCGGTGGTGGAACGTTCGTGCAGGAACGGGATGCTGTGCACCCTGCCGCCCCAACCCTGTACCTCGCGCGCGCCGACGATGTTTTCGACCTGCCAGTCGCCACCCTTCACCAGCATGTCGGGGCGGCAGGCGAGGATCAGGTTCAGCGGCGTGTCCTCGTCGAACGGCACCAGCAGGCTGACCGATTCCAGCGCGGCGAGCACCGCCATGCGGTCGTGCTGGCTGTTGATCGGCCGGTCGTCGCCTTTGCCGAGGCGCTTCACCGAGGCGTCGCTGTTCACGCCGACCACCAGCGCCGCACCCAGCGCGCGCGCTTGGGCGAGGTAGGTCACATGGCCGCGGTGCAGCACGTCGAAGCAGCCGTTGGTGAACACCAGCGGGCGCGGCAGCGCGGCCACGCGCGCGGCGAGTTCGTCTGGCCGGCACAGCTTGTTTTCAAAGGCGGGTGCGGGGTACATCCCTAGTCAAGGTATTCGAACAGCCTGACCACGCGCTGCACGCCGCCGGTGGTGCTGGCGACCTCGGTGGCGGCATCGGCTTCGGCGCGCTTGACGATGCCCATCAGGAACACCGTGCCGTTTTCCGTGACCACCTTGACGTGCTCGCCATTGAAGCGCTTGTCGCTCATGAAGCGCAGCTTCACATCCGAGGTGACCAGGCTGTCGCTGCTGCGCGAGGTCAGCGAGCTGGGACCGGAAACGACCAGTTCGTTGCTCACGTTGCGCACGTTCTCGATGCCGGAAACGAGCCTGCCGATCTCGGCCTTCACCGTTTCGCCTGGAACCTCGCCGCTGATCAGCACGTTACGGTTGAAACTGGTGACGTTCACATGCGCCTTGTCCTTGTACTGCTTGCCGATGCGGTCCGATGCCTTGGCCTCGATCGCCTCGTCCTCCACATAGGCCCCGCTGGTGCGGCGATCCTGCGCCATCATCACGCCGGCTCCGACGCCGACGGCAGCCACCGGAAAACAGCCTTGCAGCGATCCGGACAAAAGCACGAGCAACAACAGGGGGGCTATTCGCATCATCATTCTCCTAACAGTAGATAATCGATCACATCGCACAGGCAATGCAGGGCGAGCAGATGGACTTCCTGGATGCGCGCGGTGCTCTTCGCATCCACGCAGATCAGTATGTCGTCGGCGCGCAGCACGCCGGCCATCTCGCCGCCGTCGTGCCCGGTCAGCGCGACCACGCGCATGCTGCGCTCATGCGCCGCGTGGATCGCCGCGACCACGTTCGGCGAATTGCCGCTGGTGGAGATCGCCAGCAGGCTGTCGCCGGGCAGGCCGAGGGCGCGCACCTGTTTGGAGAACACCTGGTTGAAATCGTAATCGTTGGCGATGGAAGTCAGCACCGAACTGTCGGTGGTCAGCGCGACGGCCGCCAGGCCGGGGCGCTCCTTCTCGAAGCGGTTCAGCAATTCCGCCGCGAAGTGTTGCGCATCGGCTGCCGAGCCGCCATTGCCGCAGCACAGGATCTTGCCGTCATTGGCGACACAGTCGAAAAAGACCTGCGCGCCGTCGGCGATGGGTTTCGCCAGCGCGTCCTTGACCTTCAGCTTGAGGTCGGCGCTGTCCTTGAAATGCTTGATGATGCGCTTGCCGATGTCCATAAGATCCATTTTCCGGGCGAATCACTGTGTCGCGTACTCGCTCATTCCTCGTCTATCAATTCGATATGCCTCGTCATTCGCTGCGCGGCTCCTTGCGCTTCATCCCGCAAAATGAATTTTTAAGGGGCTCGCGGTTGCTGCCCATTCGATGAGCGCGAATATTAACCGAATCAGGTCTCGAACGCATTTCTGAGCCACTGCATGCCGTTGTCATCCAGCAGCACGGCATCGAAGCGGCACGGCGGGGTATGCGCGAGGCCGGCAAGGTATTGCTGCGCGGTGCGGATGATGCGCTGCTGCTTGCGCGCATCGATGCTGGCTGCCGCTCCGCCGAAACCGGCGCTGCGCCGCAGGCGCACCTCGACGAATACCAGTGTCGCGCCGTCCCGCATGATCAGGTCGATCTCGCCGAAGCGGCAGCGATAGTTCCGCGCCACCGGCTCCAGCCCCTGCCGCTGCAGGTATTGCGCCGCCTGCTGTTCGGCCTGCGCGCCGCCGTCATTCATGGCCTGCCTGGGACCGGTCGGGGAATACCGGCGCGGCGGGGGAGGCCTGCACGTTGCGAGCCAGCGCCTGGCCCTGCACAAAGGCCGCCTCGACCGCCCTGCGCTGGAAAACATGGCCGTCCAGCTCTATGCGCCCGCTTACCCCGTCCAGCGGCAGGGCGGTGTCCAGCTGGTCGGCCAGCAGCGACTGGATCAGGCGGAACGCGTCTATGCCCAGCGCATAGAGCCGCTCATGATCGGCGGAGAGCGGCGGAACGGAACGCGGATAGACCATCACCGCCGGATGGTCGGCCTGCAGCAGCCACGGCATATCGACGAAGCGTATGCCGTTCAGGTCATAATTGAGCAGGGTATCGCTATTGCCGGCGAAGATCTGCGAGGTGGCGTAGATCGGCAGCCTGTTCGGCAGATAGGGCCGGATCAGCTGCGCCGTCCTGGCGTCGGCGGCGAGGAACACCGCCGTGCCGGGCGCATCGGCGATGTCCGCGAACACCGACGGGTCGCTGTCGAATTCGATCTCGCGCGATATCGTGCCGCCCGAGCGGTGCCATTCCTCCTCGAAGGCGAACTGCAGCCGCTTGGCCAGTTGCGCCCGGGTGGTGATGACGATGGCCAGGTGCAGGTCCTGCTGCCTGGCCAGTTGCGCGACCTGGCGCGCTTCCGCTTCCACCGCCATGCCGAAGAAATACAACCGCCCGGCAGGCATGTCTTCCAGCACATTCAATGCCAGGGTCGGTACCGCAATATCCTGTTCCGCCGCCAGCGCACCCACACCGTTGCGCGTCAGCGGCCCCACCACGGCGCGCGCGCCGGCAGCGATGGCCCGGCGATACAGCGCGGTGATGTCCCTGCCCTCGTCGGGGCAGCTGTACACCCGTACCGGCAATCCTCCCGGCGGGTGTGTCTCCGCGCCGGCCGCCGCCTGGAAACCGAGCTGCACCGCCTCGGCGGCAGCGCCGAAGATGTCCGACTCCAGCGGCAGCAACAGTGCGATATGCGGCACGGGTCTTTCATCGCCGGGCGGCAGCGGCGCGGCGGTGGCGCAAGCAAAACCGCTCACGTATAGTGCAAGCAGCGCCGACAGCCGGAGGAACACACGTTGCATAGCGAACATCCGCAAAGATTGGAACCCGCATTATATGTAGTTGCCACCCCGATTGGTAATCTGCGCGACATCACCCTGCGCGCCCTGGACGTGCTGGCGGCGGCGGACGTGGTCGCGGCGGAGGACACACGCAACAGCGCGCATCTGCTGACGCATCACGGCATCGGCGCGAACCGGCTGATGGCGGTGCACCAGCACAACGAGAAGGGGGCTGCGGAAAAGATCGTCGCGCTGCTCCAGGCGGGGCAGAGCGTGGCGTTCGTCAGCGACGCCGGCACGCCCGCCGTCAGCGACCCCGGCGCATTGCTGGTGCGGGCGGTGCGCGCGGCGGGACTGCGTGTCATCCCGGTTCCCGGCGCGAGCGCGGCGATGGCCGCGTTGTCGGCGGCCGGAACCTTGTCGGTGGACGGCTCGGCGGATCCGCATTTCCTGTTCTGCGGGTTCCTGCCCAACAAATCCGCCGCGCGCCGCACCGCCCTCGAAGCCCTGCGCAGCCAGACCTGCACGCTGGTATTTTACGAAGCCCCGCACCGCATCGTCGAATGTGTCGCCGACCTGTGCGCGGTATTGGGCGGGGAGCGGCAGGTCGTGCTGGCGCGCGAGATCACCAAACTGTTCGAGACGATACACGCCTGCCCGTTGCGCGATGCCGGTGCATGGCTGATGGCCGACAGCAACCGGCAGCGCGGCGAATTCGTCGTGCTGGTCTCCGGCGCGATACCGCAACCGGGCTTGCCTGCCGAAGCGAGGCGCATCCTTGAGACGCTGCTCGGGGAGTTGCCGCTCAAGCAGGCGGTGCAACTCGCCACCCGGCTCAGCGGAGCCGGCCGCAACGAGCTGTATCAACTGGCGCTGCAACTCAAGGGATCCGAATAGCGCCAGGGACCCGCTCCGGCAACCCGGCGCTTTACATTCAAACAGGTGTTTGATATTCTGGCCGCGCATTCCTGTTCGGCATTCACTTCACAACCCAGGGGGATCGTCATGGCTGATGTCGTCGTCGTTTATCACAGCGGTTACGGGCATACCAGAAAGCAGGCCGAGGCTGTCGCGCAGGGCGCGGAAGCGGCGCTGATCGCCATCAGCGCGGAAGGCGACATCACCGGGGCGGACTGGGCGGCGCTGGAAGCCGCCGATGCCATCATCTTCGGTTCCCCGACCTATATGGGCATGGCAAGCTGGCAGTTCAAGAAGTTCGCCGATGCCTCCTCCAAGCCGTGGTTCGCGCAAAAGTGGAAGGACAAGATCGCCGCCGGTTTCACCAATTCCGCCACGATGAACGGCGACAAGCTCTCCACGCTGCACTACATGTTCACGCTGGCGATGCAGCACGGCATGGTGTGGGCGGGCACCGGGATGATGCCTTCCAATACGAAGGCCGCACAGCGCAACGACATCAACTATGTCGGCTCGTTCTGCGGCGCGATGTCCACTTCGCCTTCCGATGCCTCGCCCGAAGAGATGCTGCCCGGCGACCTGGAGACCGCGCGGCAATTCGGCATGCGCGTGGCCCGTGTTGCCGCACGGTTCGCCGCCGGGCGCGGCTGAATCATTGCGCCACCAGGCCCGTGGATGAACCTTCGTGCCCTTCGCGGTGAAAGCCCCTTCTTTGCATAACCCTTGTTCCGGATAGCGAGTTCCCTATGACCCATCCTGCTGGCAAAGCCGCTTTTTCCCTTTCCTTGCTTGTGCTGCTGGCCTCTTGTGGCGGAGGCGACAAGGCCGCCCCGCCCGGTGCGCCCGGCGCCGGGATGCCGCCGCCCGAAGTGGACGTGATCACGGTCGCCGCGGGCGGCGCGACGCTCACGCAGGACCTGCCCGGACGTTTGCAGGCCTACCGCACGGCGCAGGTGCGCGCACGCGTCGAAGGCGTGGTCGAGAAGCGCCTGTTCGAGGAAGGCAGCGACGTGCAGGCGGGCATGCCGCTGTTCCGGATCGACGCGCGCACCTATCGCGCGGCGGCCGAGGCCGCCAGGGCAGACCTTGCGATCGCGCGCCAGACCGTCGAGCGCTACCGACCGCTGCTCGAGATCAAGGCGGTCAGCCAGCAGGAATATGATCTGGCCGCCGCCCAGGCCAAGCAGGCCGAAGCCGCGCTGACCCGCGCCGATGAGGACCTCGAGAACGCCAGCGTTCCGGCGCCGATCTCCGGGCGCATCGGCCGCACACTGGTGACCGAGGGCGCGCTGGTCGGCAGGGGGGAGGCCACACTGCTGGCGACCATCGAGCAGATCGACCCGATCCACGTCAACTTCACCCAGCCCGGCGCGGATGTGTTGCGCCTGAGGCGGGCCATCAAGGCGGGCAAGCTCAGGCGCGCCGAATCTGCCAGCGTGGAGATGCTGCTGGAAGACGGCAGCGTCTATCCGAAGACAGGCAGGATATTCTTCACCGACATGTCGGTCGATCCGACCACCGGCGCAGTCAGCCTGCGCGCCGAATTCCCCAATCCGCAGCGCGAACTTTTGCCCGGCATGTTCGTGCGCCTGCGCTTCCCGCAGGCGCTCATGGATCATGCCATCCGTGTGCCGCAACGCGCCGTGCAGGCCAACCCGCAGGGACAGTTCGTGATGGTCGTGACCCCGGACGGCAAAGCCGCCCCCTTGCCGGTGAAGACCGGCGGCATGGCCGGCACCGACTTCATCATCGCCGAAGGACTGAAGGGCGGCGAGCAGGTCATCGTGAACGGCCTGCAGAAGGCGCGCCCCGGCGCACCTGTCAAACCCGTGCCGCTGAACGGCGCGCCGAAGGCGGAACCGTCCGCAGCGAACGGCAAACCGTAAGACCGCGCCATGTTCGCCAATTTCTTCATCGACCGCCCGATCTTCGCCTGGGTCATCGCGATCCTCATCACCTTTGCCGGGACACTGGCGCTGCGCGCCTTGCCGGTATCGCAATACCCGTCGGTGGCGCCGCCCGCGCTGGACATCTCCGTCACCTACCCCGGCGCATCGGCGCAGGTGGTCGAGCAGAGTGCGGTGCAGCTGGTCGAGCAGGAGATGAACGGCATCGAGAACCTGCTCTACATGGATTCCAGTTCGCAGGTCGGATCCGGCCAGGTGACGCTCACCTTCAAACCCGGCACCGACATCCAGTTTGCGTCGGTCGAGGCTCAGAACCGCATCAAGCGCGTCGAGGCGCGCCTGCCGGACGACGTGCGGCGGCTCGGGGTGACGGTGACCCGCGCCGGGCGCAACTTCATCATGGTGGTCGCGCTGGCTTCGCCGGATGGCCGTTTGAACGCCGTCGACCTCGGCAGCTACGCCACTGCCAGCGTGATGGAGTCGCTGTTGCGCGTGCCCGGCGTGGGCGAGGTGCTGCTGTTCGGTACCGAATATTCGATGCGCATCTGGCTCAAACCGGACCGGCTCGAAGCCTACGCGCTCTCACCCGCCGACGTGAGCCGCGCGGTGCGCGCGCAGAACGCGCTGCTGCCGCTCGGTGAAGTGGGGCAGTTACCGGCCGCGCCGGGGCAGGAGATCAACGCCGTGCTCGGCAGCCGGGGGCGCCTCGCCACCCCTGAGGAATTCGCCGACATTGTGGTGCGCGCCAAGCCGGATGGCTCATCCGTGCGGCTCAAGGACATCGCCAACATCGAGCTGGGTGCGCAGGACTATGGCCGCTCGGCACGCCTCAACGGCCAGCCCATCGCCGGCATGGCGATACGCATCACGCCGGGAGCGAACGCGCTCGCGACCGCGCAGGGCGTGCGTGCCAGGATGCAGGATCTGTCACGCTACTTCCCGCAGGGCGTGGACTGGGCGGTGCCCTACGACACCACGCGCTTCATCGAACTGTCCATCCGCGAAGTGATAATCACCCTGCTGGAAGCGGCGGCGCTGGTGGTGCTGGTGATGTTCATCTTCCTCGGCAACTGGCGCACCACGCTCATTCCCGCGATCGTCGTGCCGGTGTCGCTGCTGGGCGGGATACTGGGGCTGTATGTCTTCGGTTTTTCGATCAACGTGCTGACGCTGTTCGCGATGGTGCTGGCGATCGGCATCGTCGTGGACGACGCCATCGTGGTGGTGGAGAACGTCGAGCGCAACATGCGCGCCAACCATCTCGACCCGCGCGCGGCGACCCGGCAGGCGATGAAGGAGATCACCGGCGCGATCGTCGCGATCACGCTGGTGCTGATGGCGGTGTTCGTGCCGATGGCATTCTTCGGCGGTTCCACCGGCGCGATCTACCGCCAGTTCGCCGTCACGCTGGTGGTGACCATGGCGTTCTCCGCCTTCCTCGCGCTGTCGCTGACCCCGGCGCTGTGCGCGAGCCTGCTCAAGCATGACCCGGAAGATCTGGAGCGCGGCTTCCACGGCCGCTTCAACCGTTTCTTCGGGCGCGTGACGGCAAGCTATGTCGGCGGGGTCGGTCACGCCACGCGCCGGCTGCTGCGCTCCTTCCTGATCTACGCGGTGATCGTCGTGATCGCCGCGTGGACCTACATGAAGCTGCCGGGCAGCTTTCTGCCGGAGGAGGACCAGGGCTACCTCGTCACCGCGATCCAGTTGCCGCCCGCCGCGACGCGCGAAAGATCGCAGGCCGTGCTGGAATCGGTCGAGCAGTTCTATCTGAAACAGCCGCAGGTGGACAAGGTGGTCGGCGTGCTGGGCTTTTCCTTCTTCGGCCGCGGCCAGAACATGGCGCTCGCCTTCGTCAGGCTCAAGGACTGGGACGACCGGCCGGGCAGGGAAAACTCGGTGCAGGCTTTGATCAAGCGCGCCAACATGGAGTTCTTCCGCATGAAGCAGGCGATGCTGTTCGCCATCAATCCGCCGCCGATACCGGAACTCGCCTCGGCGGGCGGCTTCGATTTCCGTCTGCAGGATCGCGGCGGGGTCGGGCGCGAAAAACTTCTCGAGGCGCGCAACCAGGTGCTGGGCATGGCGATGGGCGACAAACGCCTCGCCGCCGTGCGCCCCGAAGGCCAGGAACCCGCGCCGCAGCTTTTCCTCGACATCGACCGCGACAAGGCGGAGACGCTGGGCATCAATGCCACCGACCTCAACGACACGCTGCAATCGCTGTTCGGCGTGTCCTACATCAACGACTTCGTGCGCCAGGGGCGGGTGCTGCGCGTGCAGATGCAAGCCGAGGAGGCGACGCGCAGGAGCGAAGCCGACCTGCTGCGCACGGCGGTGCGCAACAGCACCGGAAGTATGGTGCGCCTGTCGGAGTTCGTGCGCACCAAATGGGTGGCGGGAGCGACCAAGCTCGACCGCTACAACGGCCTGGCGGCGATGAAGATCTCCGGGGCGACCGCACCGGGCGTGTCCAGCGGCGAGGCGCTCGCCGCGATGGAAGCCATCGCGCAAAAATTGCCGCCGGGCATCGGCTTCGAATGGTCGGGCATCTCGTCCGAGGAAAAGATCTCCGGCCAGCAGGCGCCGCTGCTGTTCGGCGTGTCGCTGCTGGTGGTGTTCCTGGTGCTCGCCGCGCTGTACGAGAGCTGGTCGATCCCGCTCGCGGTGATGCTGGCCGTGCCGCTCGGCGTGTTCGGCGCGCTGGTCGCGGTGGAGCTGCGCGGGCTGCCCAACGATGTCTATTTCAAGGTCGGGCTGATCGCCATCATCGGCCTGGCCGCCAAGAACGCCATCCTGATCGTCGAATTCGCGCGCCGTCTCGAGGATGAGGGGCGCGAGCGCCTCGATGCCGTGCTGGAAGCCTGCCGCCTGCGCCTGCGGCCGATCCTGATGACCTCCATCGCCTTCGTCGCCGGCGTGTTCCCGCTGGCCATCTCCGCCGGCGCGGGCGCCGAGAGCCGCCACGCCATCGGCACCGGCGTCATCGGCGGCATGGTTGCCGCGACCGTGTTCGCGATCTTCCTGGTGCCGGTGTTCTTCATGGCGGTGCGGCGCATCTTCCCGGGACATGCGCGCCAGCACGCCGGGCAGGAGGAGAAGCCGCATGAATAAGACCTTGTTGGCCGCCGCATCGGCGGTTGCACTGGCGGGTTGTTCGATGATGCCGGACTACCAGCGGCCCGCCGCGCCGGTCGCCGCGAGCTGGCCGGATTCCGCAAGACCGGACGGTGCGCGCCGCGTCGCGGACACCGGCTGGCAGCGCTATTACCCCGACCCGCGCCTGCAGGCATTGATAAGCGCCGCGCTGGAGAACAACCGCGACCTGCGCATCGCCACCGCGCGCATCGCCGAGGCGCGCGCGCAATACGGCATCCAGCAGGCCGACCGGCTGCCGAACCTGAACCTCACTGCCGGGCGCAACGCGTCACTGACCCCGGCGGGCGCATCGTCGTTCACCGCCAATGCCATACATTCGCAGCGCTATGACGTGGGCATCAGCCTGGTGTCGTTCGAGCTTGATTTCTGGGGGCGCGTCGCGAGCCTGAGCGAGGCCGCCAAGGCCGGCTACCTCGCCACCGAGGCCGCGCAGCGCGCCTTCCGTCTGTCGCTGATCGCCGACGTGGCGAACGCCTACCTGTCGCTGCTGGAGTTGCGCGAGCGTGCGCAACTCGCCGCGCTGACCGCGGAGACGCGCAGCGAGACCCGCGCGCTGACCCTGCGCCGCCGTGACGTGGGCGTGGCCGGCGACCTGGATCTCCTGCAGGCGGATGGCGCGTACCAGGCAGCCGTCGCCGAGCGCGCCAACCTTGAGCGGCAACAGGCCGCCGCCGCGAATCTGCTCGACGTGCTGGTCGGGCAGCCGGCGGCGCAGATGAAAGACTTGCCCGCCGCGCGCAGCCTCGCGGAACAGGGTATCGCCCCCGACCTGATCGCCGGGCTGCCCGCCGAGGTGCTGTTGCAGCGCCCCGACGTGCTGGCCGCAGAGCAGAAGCTGATCGCGGCGAATGCCGACATCGGCGCGGCGCGCGCCGCCTTCCTGCCGCGCATCACGCTGACCGGCAGTGTCGGCACTGCGAGCCGCACGCTGTCCGGCCTGTTCGACGCGGGCAGCGGCGCATGGAGCTTCCAGCCCGCGCTGACCCTGCCGCTGTTCGATGCGGGACGCACCTCGGCCAGCGTGGATGTCGCCGAGGCGCGCAAGGTCATCGCGGTCGCCGAGTACGAGAAGACCATCCAGCAGGCGTTCCGCGAAGTGGCGGACCTGCTGAATGCACGCGAGAAACTCGCCGAACAGCTCGCTGCGCAGCAGGCCAACGCCGAGGCGCAAGGCCGGCGCCTGAAGCTCGTCGAGGCGCGCTACGGGGCGGGTGTCGCCAGCCACCTCGAGGTACTCGACGCGCAGCGCGAATCGTTCGCCGCGCAGCAGGGCAGCTTGCAGGTGCGGCGCACCCTGCTGTCGGCCGCCGCACAGCTCTACAAGGCGCTTGCCGGACAGGACGGCAAGCCGAATGAGGACGGCAAGTGACGCACGGGACCGCGACCGGGCAGACCCGCGCGCGCCTGCTGAATGCGGCACGCGAGGCGTTTTCGCAGCAGGGTTTCCAGGGGGCGACGGTGCGCGAGATATGCCGCCGCGCCGGGGCGAACGTCGCGGCGGTGAATTACCACTTCGGCAGCAAGGACAGCCTGCTCGCCGAAGCGTTGAATTTCGCGGCACTGGAAGCCATGCAGCTCGCCAACGCTAAGGCCGACAGATGCCCGGAGATGCGGCTGCGCCTGTTTGTCCGCGATTTCATGCTGATGCTGCTGGACGAGGACGATCCTTCCTCGCAATGCCGCATCATGGCGCGCGAACTGGCCGATCCCACACCCGCGCTGGACAGGATCGTGCGCGAAGCCGTGGCCCCGCTGCACAAATACCTGGGCGAACTGGTGAGGGAGATCGCCGGAAGAAAGACCGGCGAAGCAGAGTTGCGCCGTTGCGTGCACAGCATCCTCGGCCAATGCCTGTATTACCGCCACTCCCACCCGGTGTTGCTGAGGCTGCACCCGAAGCTGCACTACAGCCGCAAGGAGATCGAGGCTCTGGCCGACCATGTCGCGGACTTTTCCCTCGCCGGCCTCGGGCGCGTCGCCAGGAGCGGAGACGCACGACCCAAGCACGCGGAGAAGACCCCCGCAGGCAGGAATACTACGGAGAAGCGCAATGCAAGAAGAACTGCCCCATGACGCATGCCTGGATAACGTCCAGGAAAAGATCCTCATCCTGCTCGCCCAGCATGACCGGCTGGATGCCGGGCAGATTTCCTCACTCATGCGAACCGGGGTCAGGTTTTCCCTGTTACATCTCGGCGAGCTGAAGAAAGCCGGCATGGTCAAGGACTGCGAACCCGGCGGAGACACGGCCTCATGGAAGCTCCTGCAAGCCGGGCAGGCCTATCTGGCCCATCACGGCATGATTTTCTGACTGCGCATCCAGGCTATTTGGCAGTGCCATGAATCATGACAATTCAGTAGCGGTAAATATAATCGAATACATCATCGGTAACGCCCTTGAAACTGGTCGCAACCTTTTCAATATGCTTACTTGACTGGCTAACCATCTCGCCATGTGCGCTAATGCGCAACCATCACTGGTGTGTCGGGGGCTGAACCGCCGAAGCGGTCTCGGGCGTGGCGGCGAACCCGGCGATCAGTTGCAGCAGCGCTTCTTCCTGGTAGGGCTTGCCGAGGTAGGCGTTCACGCCCAGTTGCATCGCGTAGTCGCGGTGCTTGTCCGCGGTGCGTGACGTGATCATGATGATCGGCAGGTTTTGTGTTCTGGCATCGCGGCGCAGATGCTTGGCCAGTTCGAAGCCGTCCATGCGCGGCATCTCGATGTCCAGCAGCATCACGACCGGGCTGATCTCGCCGAGCTGTTCCAGCGCATCCACGCCGTCCCTGGCGGTGGCGACCTGGTATCCGGCGCGTGTCAGCAGGCGGGTGGTGATCTTGCGCACGGTCAGCGAGTCGTCCACCACCATGACCAGCGGCTGGATACGCAGCGTCTCCGGCGCGGCCTTGCCGGCCTTGTGCGTCATCGTGACGATGCGCTGCGCCAGTTGTGCCGGATTCAGGATCAGCACCACCGTCCCGTCGCCCAGCACGGTCGCGCCGGCGATCCCGGGCTGCCGCGCCAGTTGCGGGCCGATGTTCTTCACCACCGCCTCGTGGTTGCCCTGCAATTCATCGACATGCAGGGCGATCCGCTGCTCGCCGCTGCGCAACAGCAATACCGGGTTGTGCGGCAGGTTCTCCGGGATGCGTTCGGCGTCCCCCAGCAAGCGCGGCAGGTAATGGAACGGGTATAGCCTGCCTTGCCACTCGACCTGGCGATCGCGGTAAAGCTGGGCCAGTTCTGTCGACTTCACCTTGCGCACCTGTTCGACCATCGTGGAGGGGATCGCATAGATCGCCTCGCCGGAACGTACCATCAAGGCATGCGTGACAGCCAGCGTGAGCGGCAGGTGGATGATGAAATGCGTCCCCAGGCCTTTCCTTGAGCTCACGTCGATGCGCCCGCCCAGCGCGGCGATCTCGCTGCGCACCACATCCATGCCGATGCCCCGCCCCGCCACTTCCGTCACCCTGGCTGCGGTGGAGATGCCGGACACGAAGATCAGTTGCGCCAACTGGTCGTCGCTGACCGTTTCGCCCGGCTGCAGCAACCCGTTCGCCTCGGCCTTCCCGCGCAGCGCCGCCAGGTCGAGTCCCGCACCGTCATCGCTGAGGTCGAATACCACCTCGTTGCTTTCCTGGCGCAGGCTCAGGCGGATCTCGCCAATGGGGTTCTTGCCGTTCCGCACGCGCAGCTGTTCGTTCTCGAGGCCGTGCGCCAGCGCATTGCGCAACAGGTGCTCGAACGGCGCGGTCATCTTCTCCAGCACGCTGCGGTCCAGCTCCACGCCCGTGCCAAGCAGGTCAAGGTGGGCGCGCTTGCCCATCTCCTTTCCCGTTTGCCGCACGATGCGATACAGACGCTCGCTGATGCCGGCGAACGGCACCATGCGGATACCCATCAGGCTCTGCTGCAGTTCGCGGTTGAGGCGCGTCTGCGCCGATATCGCCGCCGCCGTCTCGTCCATGTTCTTCAGCAGCGCCTGCTGCACGGTCTGCACGTCATGGACGCTCTCGTTCATGAAGCGCGTCAGTTCCTGTAAACGCGTGAAACGGTCGAATTCCAGCGGATCGAACTGTTCCGCACTGTCCTTGGACAGGGAGACGCGCGCCTGCATCTGGCTCTCCGCCTGGATCTCGACCTCGCGCAACTGCTTGCGCAGGCGCGCCACGCTGTCGGTCAGCTCCAGCAGTCCTTCCTTGAAGGCGCGCAACTCTGCTTCCATGCGCGAGCGTGCCACACTGATCTCTCCGGCCTCGTTCACCAGCCGGTCCACCACCTCGGAGCGTACGCGCAACATGTTGCCGGACAGGCCACGTTCCACACCGTGCACGGCGCCCGCCTCATGGTCGTCCGCACGCTGCTGTCCGGCCGCGGCTTCTTCCCCGGTCCCGCCGCCGCGCAGATCCTCCAGCTTGGCAAAGATGTCATCGAGGTCGCTTTCCAGGGACTCCCAGAATGCCGCCTGCCGGTCTGCCGGTGCCGCGGACAGCACGCGTTCTTCCATGCCATGCGCCAGATCGCCGATGCGCATCGCGCCGGCCATGCGTGCGCTGCCCTTGAGCGTGTGCAACAGGCGCTTCAGCAGCTGCGGTTGCTGCTCATCGCCCGGTTGTTCGCGCCAGGCGCGGAGTCCTGCCCCTATCCCGGGGCACAGTTCGTCGGCCTCCTCGAGGAACACCGGCAGCAACTGCACATCCACGTCGTCGCGGACCTGGGGTTTCGCGGGCCGGGCAGAATCCTCGCCCGTCCTCTGGGCGGGCATGGCGGGCCGGGCAGGCGCCGCGACTGCCTGCGCCTGTTCCGGGGCGACCTGTACCGCGCCGGCTCCGCCACCGGGATTCTCCCTGTCGGCGACCAACCGGCCGACCAGGTCGGCCCGTGCCTGCGGGACCTGCTTCTGGCAGATGTCCTGCGTCATCGCATCGAGTGCGGCGACCGTTTGCTCCAGCAGACCCAGTTGCGCCTCGCCCGGCGTGAGCGCCTTGTCGATATATGCCTGCGACCAGCCGTCCAGGGCGTAAGCCAGTTCCGCCACCGCAGTGAAACCCATGGTGCGGTTCACGCCGGCCAGCGTGTGTGCGGCGCGCATGAAATCGTAGGGCACCGCCGCCGGTGCCGTGCGCAATGCGTCAAACTGCTTGTGCAGGAGGGCCGCATTCTGCGCGGCCTCGGTGCTGGCGATATTGAACAATGCCGCGGGCAGCGTGGTCCCGCCTACCGTCACCGTCTCTTCCGCGGGTGCGGCGGACGGTACGGCGCTTGTTCCCTGCCCGGCGATCTCCGCAGCCTGTCCGCCGGTCTCCGTGACCCCGTCGGGCTCGATGCCGTTCTCGATCTGCTGCGCGGCGGCCACCAGATCGCCCGCTTCGATGTCCGTCCCGCCCTGGCTGTTGAGGGCGTCCACCCAGTCGGAAAAGGATTGTGCGGCGCGGCTGATGAAGTGCAGCAGCCCGGGGGTGGCCGGTTTGTTGTCCTGCAGCCATTTGTTCAGCGCGCGCTCGACGCACCATGCGACCTCTCCCAGGTCGGTCAGGCCCACCATGCGTCCGCTGCCCTTGAGGGTATGGAAACCGCGCCTGATGGTCACCAGCGGCTCGCGACTGTCGGGGTGCAGCTGGCAGACCTCCAGATTGTTGCGCATGACATGCAACACCTCTTGCGCTTCTTCCAGGAATACTTCGAGCAATTCCTGGTCTTCGCCTGCCGGGCGCCGGGCCTCCGGGATGACGCTGGGCTGTTCGGCGGGGACAACTGCCGTTTGCGCCGTTGCCTGCCGCAGCTTGTCCATCACGGCGGATGCGGCCTGCAGCGACGAGATGTCCCCCGCCTGCCCATGCGCGAGATGTTGCAGATAATCCCCCAGCGCGGTCACACCGCCCGTGATCGCGTGGCACTCCAGGGGGTCCGGGGCGTCGTCCCCCTGGGCAAAACGGCGGACATGGTCCTGGATGGCAGCCAGCAACCGTTCCGCCTGTTCCAGGGATGAGATGTGCAGGCCTCCCTGGATCTGGCTCAGCAGGCGCAACAGGCCGTCCAGCTCCGCGCGCATGGCTGTATCGCTGAAGAAGGCGCTCAACCCCTGCTCGACATACTGGAGGTTCGCCAGTATCTCGTTGAACAGATGGACCAGCACATCTTCCTGCCCCATCCGGCAATGCAGGCGGACCAGCTCGGACAGCTGCTGCAGGTCCTCCGGTTGCCGGCGTATCGCGGCCTGCATGCGTCCGGACAGGATGCGCGCCTGTTCCTGGAAGCTGCCGTCCAGTCTGCTGTAATGCCTGATGCCGCTACCCAGCAGCAGCAGCGCCATCGCCATATCCACGCCGATGAGCCGCACGTGCTCGGCCGCGCTCGCCTGCTGCGATGACACCTGGATCTGTCTGGCGAGATATTGCAGGGTGTCGCGATCGAGTCCCTTGCTCTGCAGTGCGAGCCGGCCGGTATGTTTGATGAATACCCCGCATGCACCCCTGTCGCCCTGGGCGCACTGTTCCCAGCTTTCCTGGGCAGCACGCAATTCGTCGCGCATGGCATCCAGCACCTGCGCCACTTCGTCCGGCTGCAGCGGCGACATCTCGGGCAGGTAGCGATCCAGCGCGTAGACACGCTTGATCTCTTCCACCAGGCTGCTCACGGTGTGGCTGTGCCCGATCAGGTAGAGCATCTCGTTCATGACCTGCCGCGTATCCGCCGCACCGCCCCCGGCAGCCGTCCCGTCCGCGACGGAGCTGACGATGCGCATCTGCTGGTCTATGCGGCCCAGCAATTTGCGGGGGCTGAATTCCGGAGGCAGGCCGTCGAACTTCAGGCAATCGAGCAGGCCGCCGGCGACCCACCAGAACGCGCGCCCGTCATCCTGCGGTGTGCAATGCATCACCCCGTCCAGGGCCTGCCGCATCAACTGCGATGCCGCGGGGACGTCATCCTGGCGAAGCCAATGCAGCAGGCCTTGCTGGTATTGGCTGCGCAATGCCTTCAGGCGCGACAGGGCATCGCCTTCCGGCGGTCCGCTGAGCGCTTCTTGGGGCAGTTGCACGGCAAGGTCGGGATAGAACAGGTCCAGTTCGAACGACATCTCCAGCCCGCGCAGTTGCTGCAGCTCCTGATATTGCGGGAACAGGCGCAATGCGGCGTTATCCGCGCCAATGGCCAGCGCGTCGAAATAGTGCACGAGGCCGAGCACGGCATGGCGCAATACATTGCGATGCAGCGCGGAGACCTGCTGCGGGTCCGCCGCAAGTCCTGCCAGCACCGTCTCCAGTTCGGAGCAGAACGCGGCCACGCCGTCCAGGCCGGCCGCTTTCAGCATCCCGAGCAAACGGCGCGATGCGTCATGTGCCGCCTCCAGGTCCGCGGCGTTGCCGGCAGGCGCGTCAAGGTATTGTTCGAGGCTGGCGCCGAGCTCGGCCAGCGCGCTGTCCAGGCCGGGTCTTGCGCCGTCAGGCGCATCGGGGTCGAATGGCGCGCTGCTATCGGTCATTTGCGGTCTTGCCCGGCATCACAGTTTGAAGCCCGCTACCGAGCCCTTCAGGTCGGTGGACAGGCTGGTGAGCTGCGCGATCGAGTTGGCCGTCAGCCGGGTGCCGTCGGTGGTCTGCTGGGTGATCTGCAGGATATGCAGCATGGCGTTCGCCAGTTCGCCGGCCATGTCGGTCTGCACCTGGGTGGACACCGAGATGCTGTTGATCAGGCTCGCCAGCTCGTTGGACACCTGCTCGATCTCCTTCAGCGACTGGCCGGCCACGTCGGACAGCTTCGCCCCTTCCACCACGCCAAAGGTGCTCTTCTCCATCGCCGCCACGGCATCCTGGGTGTCGCTCTGGATGGTCTTCACCAGCGCGCCGATCTGCTTGGTCGCCCCGGCGGAACGTTCCGCAAGACGCTGCACCTCTTCTGCCACGACCGAGAAGCCGCGCCCCGCTTCACCGGCAGAAGCCGCCTGGATCGCCGCGTTCAACGCCAGCACGTTGGTCTGCTCGGTGATGTCGGAGATCAGGTCCACGATCTCGCCGATCTCCTGCGAACTTTCGCCGAGTCGCTTGATGCGCTTCGAGGTCTCCTGTATCTGCTCGCGGATGCCATCCATGCCGGCGATCGTGTTGCGCACCGCCTGACCGCCCAGCTCGGTGGCCGCCAGGGTGCGCTGCCCGACCTCGGTCGCCCTGGCGGCGCTGCTGTCCACTTCCTGGATCGACTTGGCCATCAGCTGCACCGACTCGCCGGCTTCCCTGATCTCTTCCGCCTGTTTCTGCGTCGCCTCAAGCAATCCCTTGGAGATCTGCTCGGCCTGCCGCGTTGCGCGCCCCATCTGGTCGGCCGCGACCGTGATCCGCACCACCAGTTTGCGCAGCTCTTCGGCGGTGTAGTTCACCGAGTCGGCAATCGCGCCGGTGATCTCCTCGGATACCGTGGCACGCACGGTCAGGTCGCCTTCCGCCAACTCGCTCAATTCGTTCATCAGGCGCAGGATCGCTTCCTGGTTGCGCCGGTTGGAGTTTTCCGCCTCCTCGGCGCGCTGGCGCGAGTCATTGAGGTAGACCTTTGCCAGGACGAGCAGCTGCAACAGCACCAGCATCCCCGCCAGTATGGCGACCGGCCCGGAGATGCGCGCGGCCCAGCCCGACTGGTAGGTGTCGATCAGGCGCTGGCTCTTTGCCAGCACCAGGTCGATATTCCCCGAGATCGACCTGGCGGACTCTTTCGCCTTCACCAGCCTGTTTGATTGCGCGTGCAGTATCCTGATATTGTCGCGATACGGTCCGAACAGCTCCGCCAGTCGCTGCACTGCCGGGTTCGTCGCGGGCAGCGCCGCCAAGCTCTCTTCGGCGGTGGTCACATCGGCGTTCAGCGCAGCCAGTTGCTCCGGGGAGACGTCCGATGCCAGCGCCCTTGCGGCATTCTTGGCGATCCGTTCCGTGGACAGGGCGAAGCGTACCGCCTGTTCCTTTTGTGCGCCGCTTGCGGATTCGACCAGTTGTTGCGTCAGGCCGCGGAACTCGACGCTCGCGGCCTCGATCCCGGTCACGGTGTCCTTCAGCATCGCGAGACTGGAAAGGCCGTCCTCCAGGGCCTGCACGTCGGACAGGGTCTTGTTCGCGCTGACCATCAGTTCATCCAGCACGCTGCGCGCCACACCCCCGGTAGCGGGCAGACCGCTGTCCCCCTTGTCCAGCAAATGCAGGATGCCGGCAAAGTTCTCCTTGCTCTGGGCCAGCGCCTGGAATGCCGATGCATCTCCCAGCGTGCTCAATTGCGCATCCTTGGCAAGGCGCTGTGACAGTACCAGCAACTTGCCGGACTGCGTCAGATAGCGCGCGGCATAGGCCGCCTCGCGGTTGTTGACGTAAGCTGCCGCGGCCGCGATGACGAAGAACACCACCAGCGAGCCGCTCAGCAAGCGGATCTTCTGGGTGGCCGAGAACCGTCCCGCTACCGGCGGGGCGGGAGGCGTCGCGCTTCCCGCGCCCTTCTTGAATTTTGGTAATGCCAGCCTGAAAGCCATGTGATTCCCTTCCCCGGTGCCGGATCGCCGGCCGGAATAGCTAGATGCCTATGTGCAAAAAATCCGGATGCCTCAGCAGGCCGGTTATGTCGAGTTTGCGCCAGGAGTTTCCCTGACCGTCGCGATACCGGACCTGCCCGTCGACCTCGCTCTGCGTCCAGGCGCGCGCATTGCGCAGTCCCAGCACGCGATCCACCAATAGCGCCGCATTGAACGCATGCCGCTCGGCGACCAGCAGCACCCGGTTGGCAGCCGTTCCCGATGCCGCGCCTTTCTGCTGGTAAGCCGCCATGTCCGACACGCCGTAGAGGATGCCGCGCACATTGGCCACGCCAAGGAACCACGGTTTGGTCAGCGGAACCGGGGTCAGCGGCGGCGGCGCCAACACCTCGCCGATATCGGACATGTCGACCAGCCAGTTCTGCCCCGCTATCTCCACGCCCAGCGTGGCCGCCTGATCGTCGGCGCGGTCCTTGGCTTGCAAGCGGTCGATCACGCCCTGTTGGAATTCGCGCAGATTAAGCCGTTTAGACATGGAGGCCTCTACTGGTCCGTTCGTCCGTCAATCCGTGTCAGCCGAGCGCGGCGATCTTGCCCAGCAATTCCGCCGCGTCGATCGGCTTGACCACAAAATCCTTCGCGCCCTGGCGCAACCCCCAGATCTTGTCGGTCTCCTGTCCCTTGGTGGTGCAAATGAGCACCGGGATATGCTGCGTCTCGGCGTCCTTGGTGATCGCGCGGGTCGCCTGGAAACCGTTCAGCCCGGGCATCACCACATCCATGATGACCAGGTCCGGTTTGCCGAGTTTGGCCTGCGCCACGCCCTTTTCGCCATCCTCGGCAAAGCTGACCTCGAATCCCCGCTTGGCCAATATATCGCCCATGACGTAGCGCTCGGTCGCGGAGTCGTCGACCACCAGTATCTTCTTAATCGCCATCGCGCTGTTCCCCCGGCTGCCTTGCGTGGGCAATGACGGCATCTACCAGGCTCTTCTTGTTGAAGGGTTTGATCAGGTACTGGTCCGCGCCGGCCAGCCTGGCGCGCGCGCGGTCGAGCAGCGTGTCCTTGCTGGTCAGCATGACCACGGGGGTATTCCCGAGATGCGGGTGGTTCTTGATCAGCGCGCAGGTCTGGTAGCCATCCAGGCGCGGCATCATCACGTCCACGAAGATGATGTCGGGCCGCTGGTCGACCACCTTGGACAGACCGTCAAAGCCGTCCTCGGCCAATACCGTCTGGCATCCCGCCTGCGACAGGAATATCTCGCCGCTGCGCCGGATGGTATTGCTGTCATCGATCAGCACGGCCTTCATTCCCGATAACGGCAGACTCTCGCTCAATTCACATCCCCCAGTGTCGCATCAGGCGCCCGTCGTGTGGTTCAGGGCGGTTCGGCGGCAATGCTAACGTATCCCGCCACCGCTGTCATGGCGTATTTAGCGCCGCCAGAAGTGCGGCGTGAACAGGATCAGCACGGTGAAGATCTCCAGCCGTCCGACCAGCATGGCAAAGGCGCACACCCAGGTCTGGAAATCGGTCAGTCCCTGTCAGTCCCTGGTAGTTGCCGGCTGGCCCGACCTGGTTCAAACCCGGGCCGGCATTGTTGATGCAAGCAATGATCGCGGAGAATGCGGAGATGAAGTCCAGCCCGCTGATCAGCAGCACGAAGGTCAGCGTGGCGATGGTCATGAAATACAGGAAGATGAAGCCCAGCACGGCGAACACGATGTTGTTGGCCACCACATGTCCGCCGATCTTCATCGGGTTCACCACTGCCGGATGCAGCAGCCTGAGGAATTCCCTCCCGGCCTGTTTTACCAGCACCAGCGTGCGGATCATCTTGATGCCGCCGCCCGTGGAGCCGGAGCTCACCGCGATACAGCTCAGGAATAACATCCACAGCGGCGCGAAGATCGGCCACTGGTTGAAGTCCACGCTGGCGAAACCGCAGTCGGTCGCCATGGACACCAGATTGAAACTGGCATGGCGCAATGCCGTCCCGAAACTTGGGTAGATGTTTTGCCACCACAAGAACGTCCCGATGCCGACACAACTGCACAGAATCAGGATAACTGTCGCCACCGCCTCGGCATCGTGCAGGTAGACGCGCAGGCTCTTGCCGCGCCATGCCAGGAAATGCGAGGCAAAATTGATTGCCGCGACCAGCATGAATATGATCAGCACGAACTCGATCAGCGGCGAATCGAAATAGCCGATACTGGCATCGTGGGTTGAGAACCCGCCCAGCGACAATGCTGCAAAAGCATGACAGATCGCATCCAGCCAGTTCATCCCCGCCCATTTGAGGGCGCCGATGCAGGCCAGCGTGATACCCAGATAGACTGCCCACAGGTTGCGCGCCGTGTCGGCGATGCGCGGCGTCAGTGCGGACTCCTTCATCGGCCCCGGCGTCTCCGCCTTGAACAGCTGGCGTCCGCCGATGCCGAGCAGCGGCAGCACCGCGACCGCCAGCACGATGATGCCCATGCCGCCCAGCCAGTTCAGCTCGTGGCGCCACACGTTGATCGCCGGGGGCAGGGTGTCCAGTCCGGTCAGCACGGTCGCGCCGGTGGTGGTCATGCCGGACAGGGTCTCGAAATAGGCGTCGGTGAACGACAGGCCGGGGATCATCAGCAGCAGCGGGATCGTGCCGAAGGTCGGCATCGCCGCCCACATCGCCACCACCAGCAGGTAGCCGTGGCGGATCGACAGCTCGCCCTTGTAGCGGCGCGTCAGCATCCACATCAGTATCCCGGCGGCCGCGGTCCACACCATCGCCAGCAGGAAGTCCAGCAGCATGGTGTAGTCGGCGTAGAGCAGCGCGGTGGCCACCGGCAGGACATAGGCTGCGCTGAATACCGCCAGCAGCAGGCCCAGCGCATGGACGACGGTCAGCAAGCGTCCCATCAGAAGAACCCGATGCTGACCTGGAACAGTTTCTCGACCTTTTTCACCATGCGCTTGTCGATGACGAATACGATGACATGGTCCTCCGCCTCGATCAGCGTGTCGTGATGCCCCATGATGACCCGGTCGCCGCGCACGATCGCGCCGATGGTCGCGCCTTTCGGCAGGTCGATCTCGTCGATGCGCCGCCCGACCACTCTGGAGGACTGGCGGTCGCCGTGCGCCACCAGCTCCAGCGCCTCGGCCGCGCCGCGCCGCAGCGAATGCACCGCCGCGACGTCACCCTGGCGCACATAGGCGAGCAGCGAGCCGATGGTGACATGCGCCGGCGACAGGGCGATGTCGATCTTGCCGCCCTGCACCAGGCCGACATAGGCGCTGCGGTTGATCAGCGCGACCACCTTGCGCGCGCCGGCCTGCTTGGCGAGCAGGGCGGACATGATGTTGTTCTCGTCGTCGTTGGTCAGCGCGCAGAACACATCGACCTCGTCGACATGCTCCTGCTGCATCAGTTTCTCGTCCGTGCCGTCGCCGTTCAGCACCAGCGTGTTTGCCAGCTCCCCGGCCAGCCTCTCGCAGGATTTCTTGTTGTATTCGATCAGTTTGACCTGATAGTCGCGTTCCAGGGCCTTGGCCAGGCGGCGCCCGATGTTGCCGCCGCCGACGATCATCACGCGCTTGCTGGGCTTGTCCATGCGGCGCATCTCGTTGAGCACGCTGCGGATGTTGTTGGTCGCGGCGATGAAGAAGATCTCGTCGCCATCCTCGATCACGGTGCTGCCTTCCGGGATGAGCGGCCGGTCCTTGCGGAAGATCGCCGCGACGCGGGTCTCGACCTGCGGCATGTGGCTGCGCAGGAAATTCAGCGGCTTGCCCACCAGCGGCCCGCCCTCGAAGGCGCGCACCGCGACCAGCGAGGCCTTGCCGTCGGCGAATTCCAGCACCTGCAGCGCCTCGGGGAACTCGATCAGCTTGACGATGTATTCGGTGAGGATCTGCTCCGGGCAGATCGAGAAATCCACGCAGAAGTTGTCCGCACTGAACACCTCCTGGCGCGCCAGGTAGTCGGTGGACCGGATGCGGGCGATGCGCGTCGGCGTGTTGTAAAGGCTGGCGGCCAGCTTGCAGGCCACCAGGTTGACCTCGTCGCTCTGCGTGACCGCGAGCAGCATGTCGGTGTCGGCGATGCCCGCCTGCTCGAGCGTGGAAGGATGCGCCGCGTTGCCGGCCAGCGTGCGCAGGTCCAGCCGGTCCTGCAACTGGCGCAGCTTGTCGCCGTCTGAATCCACGACGGTGATGTCGTTCGCCTCGCTCACCAGGCTTTCCGCCACCGTGGAGCCGACCTGTCCTGCACCGAGTATCAATATCTTCACGGCATCTCCCGATTCACTTCTGCGCGAGTATCCAGTTCTTCCATTCGTCGAACATCTTCTTGTCGCTGGCGGCGATCACCGAGTGTTGCCAGACGTCGCCCCGGGCGAAATCGTCGTTCTCGATGCAGCAGGCATGGCCGCCCGCTTCCAGCAGGACCAGCAGGCCGGCGGCGTAATCCCAGAGCTTCTGCCCGCCGTGCAGGTACACGTCAAAGCGCCCGGCCGCGGTGTAGCACCAGTCCAGCGCGCTGGCGCCGAAGTTGCGCTGCGAGGCATAGGGCGGATCGGAGGCCAGTTGTATGACCAGTTTGGCGTTCAGGCGCTTCAGGTCGACATTCGCCAGGGCACGCTGCAGCGATTCCGCCGTTGCGCGCTTCACCAGCGCTTCGCCGTTGAGGAACGCGCCCTTGCCCGCTTCGGCGGCAAACACTTCGTCGGCCACCGGGTCGTACACCACGCCCAACTGGCTTCTGCCTTCACGCAGCAGCGCGACGGACACCGCGAAATAGGGCAGGCCGCGCACGAAGTTGGATGTTCCGTCGATCGGGTCGATGCACCACAGGCCGTCGTTGCCGGACTGCCATATCGCATGCTGTTCCGCGGCGGGCATCTCCTCGCCCAGCACCGGCACGTTGAGGATGGCCTGTAACTTCTTCGTCAGGGCGGCCTGCGCGGCGGTGTCCGCCTCGGTGCACAGGCTGCCGTCGCTCTTGCGCTGGTGCGCCACCTTGAGATAGCGCGGCATGATCTCTTCCGCCGCAACCAGCTTGACTGCCGCGACCACCGCCTTGAGCGTGGCGCTCATGCCGCGTGTGGTGCCGCGCGTCATGCCGTGCCCTTCCATTTGCCGCTCATGCTTCGCTCTTCCATTTGATGGAACAGCCCATGCTGACAAGCTGCTCGCGCGGCCCCCGCCCGGTGCGGGCGACCTGCAGCATCGCGTCGAACAGGTCGCGCGGCGCATCCGGCACGGCTTCCTTGCGCGACGCATCCAGCCGGCCGCGGTATTGCAGTTCCAGGTCGGCGTTGAAGCCGAAGAAATCCGGCGTGCATACCGCGCCGTAATCCTTTGCGACCTGCTGGGTCTCGTCCCACACGTAGGGGAAAGGGTAGTCGTATTGTCGCGCCACCAGTTTCATGTTGTCGAACGAGTCTTCGGGGTATTCGGCGGGGTCGTTGGACATGATGGCGATGCTGTTGATGCCGTGCTGTCGCAGCTCGCGCGCGTCGCGCACGATGCGGTCGCGGATCGATTTCACATAGGGGCAGTGGTTGCAGATGAACATCACCAGCAGGCCGTTGCTGCCGCGCGCACCGGCGAGGTCGTAGCGTTTGCCGTCCACGCCCGGCAGGTCGAAATCGCGGGCTTTCCGGCCGAAATCGCACAGCGGGGGTTGCAGGCTGACCATTTCATATCCCTGACAAGATCTTGTGCGGCATTATATCATCACGCCGCCCTTGTTCACTTGCATCCTGACCATGCCGCGCTTCTATTGTCCGCCGCCGCTGCCGTCCAGCGGCACTTTCGAGTTGCCGCCGGAGGCGGCGCATCACGCCGCGCGCGTATTGCGTTTGCGCGAGGGGGATCGCGTGGAGATGTTCGACGGCCTGGGCAATGAATGCAGCGGCGTGATCGCCGAACTCGGCGGCAGGCGCGTGGTCGTCGGCGGGATCGCCGCCGGCAACGCCGACCGTGAGTCGCCGTTGCGGGTGATGCTGGCGCAGGCGCTATCGAGCAGCGAGAAGATGGATTGGGTGATCCAGAAGGCCACCGAGCTGGGCGTCACGGAGATCCAGCCGCTCGACACCGGGCGCAGCGTGGCGCGGCTGACCCCCGAGCGCGCCGCGAAGCGCCTCGGGCACTGGCGGCAGGTCGCCATCTCCGCCTGCGAGCAATGCGGGCGCAACATGCTGCCGGAGATCCACGCGCCGCTCGACATCATGGCGTGGCTGCAGGGAACGGACAGGCTGTCCGGCACGAGACTCATCCTGCTGCCGCAGGGCACGGACTCGCTGCACGCACAGGCCGCACCGCAGGGTGGGGTCGTGTTGCTGGTCGGTGCGGAGGGCGGATTCACACAGGCAGAAAGCGACAGCGCATTGCGTTGCGGTTTCACACCGGTCCGCATGGGCGCGCGCGTGCTGCGCACCGAAACCGCGGCGGTCGCCGGGCTGGCTGCCCTGCAAACGCTGTGGGGGGATTTCTGATGGTGGATGCTTTCTGGGTCACGATCCCACCCGCAATACCAACCCCTTCAGATAAGCGCCTTCCGGGAAGCTGAGCAGCACCGGATGATCCGCGCTGGCATGCAGGTGATGCACGATCTGCGCATCCACGCCGGCATCGAGCGCCGCGCCGGCGACGATCTTCTGGAACAGGTCTGCGCCGATGCCGCCGGAACAGGAGTAGGTGGCGAGCAGTCCGCCCGGCCTGAGCAGTTTGAAGCCGAGCAGGTTGATGTCCTTGTAGCCGCGCGCGGCCTTCTCGGCGAACGCGGCGGTGGGGGCGAACTTGGGCGGGTCGAGGATGATGAGGTCGAAGCTGCGCCCCTGGTCGCGCAGCTTGCGCAGTGCCTGGAACACATCCGCTTCCTGCCATTCCGCGCGCGATCCATCCAGCCCGTTCGTCCTTGAATTTTCTGCGGCGATGCGCAACGCGTCGCCCGACGCGTCGATCGACAGCACCGATCTTGCGCCGCCGCGCAGCGCATACAGCGAGAAGCCGCCGGTGTAGCAGAAGCAATTCAGCACGTCGCGGCCGGCGGCCAGCGTTCCGGTCAGCGCGCGGTTGTCGCGCTGGTCGAGATAGAAGCCGGTCTTCTGTCCCGCCGCCACGTCCACCCTGAAGCGCAGGCCATGTTCCACCACTTCGACGCTCTCCGGCAACGCGCCGCGCAGCACGCCGTTGCGCGGCTCCAGTCCTTCCAGCCCGCGCGAGTCCGAATCGGAGCGCTCGTAGATGCACGCCGGGCCGCACAGCTCCTGCAGGATGTCTGCGATGGTGTCGCGCCAGCGTTCCGCGCCGGCGCTGCCGACCTGCATCACCAGCGTATCGCCGTACCGGTCGACGACCAATCCCGGCAGGCCGTCGGATTCGCCATGGACCAGGCGCATCCCGCTGCTCTGGTCGGCCAGCTTCAGCTCGCGCCGCGCAGCCAGCGCATCGGCAATGCGGCGACGGAAGAACCCCGCACCGATACTTTCCTCTTCGCGCCACGACCAGACGCGCGCGGTGATCTGCGAGCCCGGGTTGCAGGCAGCCCAGGCGAGGAAATCTCCCGAAGCGTCGCGCACCGGCAGCGTATCGCCGCTGAGCGGCGCCCCATCGATGCGCTCGACCGCGCCGGAGAACACCCAGGGGTGGCGGCGCAGCAACGACTTCTCGCGTCCCGCCTTGAGGATGATGGCGGGTCGCGCGGCCGCATTGCCGGTGGGCGGTTGCGCTGCGCTGCGCGGGATATCCCCCTGCTCACCAGGCTGCTTGCCGCCGCGTTTGGTCCGGTTGCGGAAATCCTGCTTGCCCTGCACGGGGCGGCGCGGTGTGGAGGGTGACCCGGGTCTCTGGCGGGTCATGTCTTTCCCCCGGGCTTCTTCCTGGCGCGCGGGTGCGCCGCGTCGTAGATCTTGCTCAGGTACTGGAAATCGAGGTGCGTGTAGACCTGCGTGGTGGAGATGCTGGCGTGGCCGAGCATCTCCTGTACCGCGCGCAGGTCGCCGGAAGATTGCAGCACATGGGTGGCGAAGGAATGGCGCAGCAGATGCGGATGCACGTTGCTGGCGATGCCCTGTCTGATGCCCCACTGTTTCATGCGCAGTTGCACCACGCGCGGCGAGATGCGGCTGCCGCGCCTGCCGACGAACAGCGCTGGTTCATCGGTATTGGCGAGTTGGCCGCGCACCGCCAGCCACGCCCGCAATGCGGCGATGGCGAAAGTCCCGAGCGGCACGATGCGCGTCTTGCTGCCCTTGCCGGTGACGCGCACCTCGCCGGCGTCCATGTCGAGTTGCGCCGGGTCGAGATCGACCAGTTCCGCCAGGCGCAGGCCGGAGGAATAGAACAATTCGAACATCGCCTTGTCGCGGGTCGCTTCCGGCGTGTCGGCCGGCAGGTCGACCATGCGTGCCGCCTCGTCGGGTGACAGGGCCTGCGGCAGGGTCTTCGGCGATCTGGGCGCGCGCAGGCCGGTGCAGGGGTTGTCGGCCATGCCATGGTCGCGCATCAGGTAGGTGAAGAAGCCGCGCCACGCCGACAGCATGCGCGCCAGCGAACGGCCGCCCATGCCCCTGCCGTGCAGCTGCGCGATGAAGCGGCGGATATGGTTGATTCTAAGGTCGGCCAGCGGCGTTGCGGCGGCCAGCTCGAACAGGCGCCCGAGGTCGCGCGCGTAATTCTCGGCGGTCAATGGGGAATATCGCCTCTCGTTGCGCAACCAGGCCAGGTAGCCCCGCAGGTATTCCCGGTTGGTTGCGGCGGCATCGGTCATGCCTGCGCCAGATGGGGGTGCAATGCGCTGCTTGCCGCTTCGGCGATGCGCTGCAGGAACACCGTGCCCATCTCCGGGTAGAAGCGCTGCCGGTCCTCGCTGGCCAGCACCAGCAGGCCGACGGTCTCGCTGCCCGCATGCAGCGGCAGATAGGCGAACGAGTGCAGCTGCGCGGCAGCCTCCCCGAACCAGCCGGCGGTGTCATGCGCGGCATGATGCAGGCAGACCGGCTGCGCCTGCTTATCGGCGAACGCCAGCACTTCCGCGCTGGGCGGATCGGCCTGCCACAGGCGCAGCACCGCATGCGGCACCGCAAAGATCTCGCGCAACAGGTGCGGGATCATTTCCTGCAGGGTGGCCATGTCGCGCGCGGCGAACAGCGCGACGACGAACTCATGCACCTTGTGCTGCAGCGCATCGTTCTCCCTGGCGAACCCGAGCAGTTCCTGCAGCTTCTTCTCGAGTTCCCTGTTCTTTTCGCGCAGCGCGACCAGCTGCCGCTCGCCCAGCGAGATGGTGCGTCCGCCGTGCGGGTGGGGCAGGGCGATCTGCGCCAGCAGGTCGGTGTGGCTCTCGAAGAATTGCGGGTTGTCCTGCAGGTATTGTGCGACTTCTTCAGCTCTCATCATGACTCCCTATAAACTCATCTCGCCTTCAAAAACGGAGATCGCCGGGCCGGTCATCAGCACCGGCGCGCCATCGCCGTCCCAGGCGATGGTCAGCAGCCCGCCGCGCGTGGCGACGCTCACCGGACTGTCCAGCAGGCCGCGCCGGATGCCCGCCACCACTGCCGCACAGGCGCCGGTGCCGCAGGACAGCGTTTCGCCCGAACCGCGCTCATGCACGCGCAACCGGATATGCCGGCGGTCCATGACCTGCATGAAGCCGGCATTGACGCGCCTGGGGAAGCGCGGGTGATGTTCGATGAGCGGTCCCAGTTCCGCCACCGCCGCGTGCTCGACATCCGCCACCACCTGTACCGCGTGCGGGTTGCCCATCGACAGTGCGCTGATCTCGAGCATTTCGCCCGCCACCTCCAGCGCCTCGCTCACCGCGCCGCTGCCGCCATCGAACGGGATGCGCGCCGCATCGAAGACCGGCGCGCCCATGTTCACCGTCACGCGCCCGTCATTTTCGAGTCGCGGACTGATCAGGCCGCTCCTGGTTTCCACCACGATCTCGTGCTTTGGGGTGAGTTTCTGGTCATGCACGAAACGCACGAAGCAGCGTGCGCCGTTGCCGCATTGTTCCACCTCGCCGCCGTCGGCATTGAAGATGCGGTAGCGGAAATCCGCCCCGGGATGTTGCGCCTTCTCGACCAGCAGGACCTGGTCGCAACCCACGCCGAAATGGCGGTCGGCGAGCAGGCGCAACTGTTCCGGCGACAGATCTATCTTCTGGCGCACACCGTCCAGCACCACGAAATCGTTGCCGGCACCGTGCATCTTTGTGAACTTGAGTATCATCCTTGCAATTCTTTATGCCGGAAACAATTGGCGGTATGGTCGTTGACCATGCCGGTGGCCTGCATCAGGGCATAGCAGATCGTTGTGCCGGCGAACTTGAAGCCGCGCCGCTTCAGCTCACTGCTCATCGCGTCCGACTGCGGCGTGCTGGCCGGCACATCGGCGGGACCGCGCCATGCATTCTGCCTGGGCCGCCCCCCGACGAATTGCCAGATGAACGCGTCGAAGCTGCCCCATGCTTCCTGCACCTCCAGGAACCTTTGTGCGTTGACGACGGTGGCCTCCAGTTTTGAACGGTTGCGCACGATGCCCGTATCCTGCAGCAGCGATTCTATTTTATCCGCGCCGTAACGGGCAATGCGCGCCGCGTCGAAATCGTCCAGGGCGGCGCGGTAATTCTCGCGCTTGCGCAGGATGGTGAGCCAGCTCAGACCCGCCTGCGCGCCCTCCAGCACCAGGAATTCGAACAGGCGCCGGTCGTCGTGCAGCGGCACGCCCCATTCGCGGTCGTGATAGGCCTGATACAGCGCATCGCCGCCCGCCCAGGCGCAACGCGTGCTGTTGTTCATGATGCCGCACCCGTGCCGGTCGCGGCCGTGCGCGGGTGCGCGCCGGATCTTGCCGCCTCGCGCCATATGCAACGGTCCATCACCACGGTGATGCCCATTTCCCCGGCTCGCCGGGCGGCCTCCTCATGGGCGGCGCCCTCTTGCAGCCAGAGGGCGCTGATGCCGAGCCTGATACAGTCTTCCACGATGGCGGGCACATGCTCCGGTGCGCGGAACACGTCCACGATATCCGGCAGGAGCGGCAGGCTCTCCAGATCCGGGAACGCTTTCTCGCCGAGCACCTCCCCGATCCCGGGCCGCACGGGAATGATGCGATACCCGAGGCTCTGCAGGCCGCTCGCCACCCGGAAACTGGGGCGCGAGGGGTTCGGTGACAGGCCCACCACGGCGATGGTATGCGCGCCATGCAGCAACCGGCGGATACGCTCCGGTTCCGGGTTGCTGAAAGTCATGGCGCGCTCTGGGTGTCGATCATGGGAAGCGGCACGATAGCATCTTTCCGGCATGCCGTGGCGTGGACGGTACGGCCAAAAACCGTTATGCTGCGCGCCTTCACAAGAACGCGCCCGTAGCTCAGTTGGATAGAGTATTGGTTTCCGAAGCTTGGGGTCATTTGGGCGAGATACTGTAAAATGACCATCGCTCTCCTTTAGTAGTTTTCTCCGCAGCGCCCGTAGCTCATTTGGATAGAGTGACAGTTTCCGAAGCTGTAGGTAGTGGGTTCGACTCCCGCCGGGCGCGCCAAATACAGACTTGTGGTCATGTGACTTTAGGTCACAAGTTTCTCTGCAATAATCCCCGTGCCCATTCCGTGCCCAAATTGTGCTCAGCTCGTGCCCATCACAATAAAGACATATCGTGTTGACCAAACATTTTGAGTATCGCTCTCCGTGCCCTAATTAACTGGCGTCATCCGGGATGAGCTCGAAAAGATCTCCAACGCCACATTGAAAAAGCTTGCACAGGCTTTCTATTGTTTCCATGTCCACCCGGTTTGCTGTCTCATTGTAGAGTAGCGTTATCGTGTTCCGGTGCAACCCAGTTTCCCTAGCAACATCGGCAATTTTCATTTTGCGCTCGCCCATCATGCGCGAGAGATAGCATCTGATCATTTCGCCCCCCATAAAAAAATTACACTCTAAATAGCAAAAAAACTTGCTAAATGTTATTTCGGTGTATATAATGTCATTCAGGATAGCAAAACGACATTTTGAATGTTGTTGTTGGTACGCGATGAATATTACCCAGAAATTGTAGGTTCTGCGCGCTGAAAACTACCCAGGTGATTAACCTCCTCTGCTCCAATTTTGGAGTGGAGAAAACAAGGAGATGATCACCATGAATCTACTGGGTAAAGTAAGGCGTTTGTATTACCGCGACAGGCTGTCGTTATCGGAAATTGAGCGGCGCACGGGGCTGACGCGCAAGACGGTGAGGAAGTGGCTCAATACGCCGGAAGGCGTTGAGCCGAAGTACCGCAGGCGTAGCGGGGACAG
>JBGARW010000031.1:0-23667 GCA_044230015.1 Gallionella sp.
CGGGTTCAGGCTGATGCGCCCCTCCTGCCATGCGGTCATGTCGCCGAAATGGCGCGCCACATAGCCGTGCGCCGCCTCGTGCAACGTGATGGCGAACAGCACCGGGATCGCGGCGAGGGTGATGGTCTGGATAATCTGGTCGGCCTGCATCATTCCCCGATCCCGAAAGGCGTGATGTCACCCATGCCGCGGCGCAGCAATGCCGGTCGGTCGCCGGTCAGATCGATCACCGTGGTGAAGTCCGCGCCCACCGCTCCGCCGTCGATCACCAGGTCGACTTTCTTTTCCAGCAGTTCGCGGATCCGCTCGACATCGTTGAGCGGCCACTCCTCATCCGGCAACATCAGCGTGGAACTCAGGATCGGCTCACCCAACTCTTCCAGCAGCGCCAATGCCACCGGATGATCGGGAACGCGGATGCCGATGGTGCTGCGCCTGGGATGCTGAAGGCGTTTCGGCACCTCCCTGGTCGCTTCCAGAATGAACGTGTAGCCGCCCGGCGTATTGTTCTTCAACAAACGGAACTTGTTATTATCGACGCGCGCATAGCGCGAGATCTCGGACAGGTCGCGGCACATCAGGGTCAGGTGGTGGTGCTCGTCCAGTCGGCGGATCTGGCGGATGCGCGCCACGGCATCCTTGTCGCCCAGGTGACAGCCCAGCGCGTAGCAGGAATCGGTGGGATAGGCCACGATGCCGCCATCGCGCAGCATCACCGCCGCCTGGCGGATCAGCCGCGGATTGGGGTTATCCGGGTGGATGGCAAAGAATTGCGACATCAGGCCACCTTCGGAGCGGCATCATGCTCCCAGAGCTGCCACACCGGCCTGCAACCCAGCGGAAGATCCGGCAGCCGCCCCATGTCCCGGTAGCTCTCGTCCGGGCCGTGAAAATCCGAACCGCACGAACACCACAGGCCGAATTCCCCGGCATAACGCGCGAACTCGGCATACTGCGCCGGCGTGTGGCTGCCGCTCACCACTTCGATCGCCTGTCCGCCGCATTCGACGAACGCGGTCAGCAATTCATGCATGGTCTTCTTGCCCATGCTGTTGCGCCCGACCATGTAGCGACCGGGATGCGCCAGCACCGCCACGCCGCCGCTGCCACGCACCCAGCTCACCGCGTCCGCCAGCGCCGCCCATTGGTGCGGCACATAGCCGGTCTTGCCGTTCGCCAGATAACGGCCGAACACGCTCTTCATGTCCTTGCAGTGCCCGGCTTCGACCAGGTAGCGCGCAAAGTGGGTGCGTCCGATCATGTTGGGGTTGCCCGCATGGCGGTATGCGCCTTGCAGCGCGCCGCCGATGCCGGCCTTCGCCAGCGCCTCGGCCATGCGCCCGGCACGCTCGCCGCGCCCGCTGCGCACGCTGCGCAATCCCTCCACCAGCGGCGGATAGGCCGGGTCGATGCCCAGGCCGACGATATGCACGGTATGGCTGCGCCAGGTCACGGAGATCTCCACGCCGTTGACAAAGGTCATGCCGTGCCGTAAGGCAGCGGCGCGCGCCTCATCCAGCCCGTCCACGTCGTCATGGTCGGTCAGCGCCAGCACCTTCACGCCGCGCCCGGCGGCACGCGCCACCAACTCGGCCGGGGTGAGCGTGCCGTCGGAGATGCTCGAATGGCAATGCAGATCGTAGTCAAGCATCATTTCCCGCCGCCTTTTTTCATTACCTTCCCCTCCACGGCGCGCCTGCGGCGCACCTCCTTCGGATCGGCGCGCAGCGGGCGGTAGATCTCGATGCGGTCCCTGTCGCGCAGCACGGTATCGGCGCTGGCCGGCTTGCCGAAGATGCCCAGCTTGCTGGTGGCCGGATCGATCCCGGGATATTTTCCGAGTATGCCGCAACCCCTGACGGCTTCCGCAACCGTCGTGCCTTCCGGCACGGATCGCCTGAACAGTGTCTGCTCATCGGGCAGGGCATACACCACTTCGATATCGATCTTGCCGCTCATGGGTTCGTATAGACCTTTTCCGCGCGATGGATGAAGGCATCCACAAAACTGTTGGCGATGTAATGGAACACCGGACCGACCAGCTTCTCCAGCAGCCTGCTGGAAAACTCGTAGTGCAGGCGAAACTCTATCTTGCAGGCCGAGTCGCCCAGCGGGATGAACCGCCAATGGCCGTCCAGATGCCGGAACGGCCCGTGCTGCAGAGTCATGTCGATCCGGTGCGGCGGCATGCGCACGTTCTCGGTGGTGAAACGCTGCCGGATATGGTGGTAATCGATGTGCACCGTCGCATGCACCGTCGCCCCCTCCAGCTCGGAAACGCTGGCCCCGCCGCACCAGGGCAGGAACTCCGGGTATTCCTCCACGCGATCCACCAGGTTGAACATCTGCTCCGCGCTGTGCGGGACCAGCACCGTTTTTTCCACTAACGCCATCGACAGTCTGAAGAAGCAAAACCAAAGGCTGGTAGAATAGCCGAACACACCGCAAAACTCACCTGTTAATGAGTATCGTTCAAAATAAAAAGGCCTTCCACGACTACTTCATCGAGGAAAGATACGAGGCCGGCATCGTACTGGAAGGCTGGGAAGTCAAGGCCATCCGCGCCGGACGGGCGCAACTCAAGGAAGCCTACGTCACCGCCAAGGACGGCGCACTGTACCTGTTCGGTTCGCACATCAGCCCGCTGCTGAACGCTTCCACGCACATCCACCCCGACCCGGTGCGCACGCGCAAGCTGCTGCTGCACACCCACCAGATCGACAAGCTCATCGGCAAGGTGCAGCGCGCCGGCTACACCCTCATGCCGCTCGACATGCACTACAAGGGTGGCCGCGTCAAACTCGAGATCGGCCTGGCCAAAGGCAAGAAGCAGCATGACAAGCGCGCTACGGAGAAAGAAAAAGACGCCAAACGTGAAGCTTCTCAAGCGATGAAAAAAGAGCGCAGGTAGCTAATAGCCCGCAAGGCGAGCGGTCAGAGAACTGAAATGTCTCGTACAGGTCTCACTTTAGCCTATTCCAGAAAGAGGTAAGCCATGGAACCGCTCATCCGATCTTTACTCATCCTCGCCATCCTGTTTCCCGCAACGGGCCATGCCCAACCGAAAGGAGCCGCCATGACCGCAACCACACAAACCGCCTACCTCGCCGGTGGCTGCTTCTGGGGCATGGAAGAGCTGGTGCGCCAGATTCCCGGCGTGCTGGGCACCGAGGTCGGCTACACCGGCGGCGATACGCCGGATGCGACCTACAAGCAGGTGAAGACCGGGCGCACCGGCCATGCCGAATCGCTGAAGGTCGTGTTCGACCCCAAGCAACTCACCTATCGCCACCTGCTGTTCGAGTTCTTCCGCATGCACGACCCGACCACGCGCAACCGGCAGGGCAACGACTTCGGCACGCAGTACCGCTCGGCGATCTTCCATGCCGGCGAGGAGCAGAAGCGCACCGCCGAGGAGGTCATCCGCATCGTGGAAGGCTCGGGGGAATGGAAGGCGAGGATCGTCACCGAGGTCGTGCCGTTCAGGGAGTTCCACCGCGCCGAGGAATACCACCAGAAGTACCTCGTGAAGCATCCGCGCGGCTACACCTGCCACTACATCCGGCGCATGGACCTGGGCGAGTAGTCTTCAGACGCCTGCCATGCCGACTGCTGTCACGCAGACGGTCAGCAGCCCCAGCACCAGGTTCAGCGCGACCAGCCGGCGGATCCAGCCCAGCATCTCTCCCGCCTCTTTCCAGCGCTGTTTTGCGACATGCAGGCTGAACGGCACGTAGCAGGCGAAGAACACATAGCCGAAGATCGCCATCATCGCCAGCCCCGATGCCAGCATGAGGTGGATATGGGGGGCCGCGTGGGCGATGCCGCCATACAGATAGACCAGGTAAAGGCCGGTGACCAGTATCGTGCCGCTTGCGCCCCAGACCCAGTTGAAGAAACGGCGGAACACCGCCTCCAGCAGGCGGAGGCGTTGCGGAAGTTCGAGCGTTTCCGCGGCGGCGGGGCGCAGTACCATGTGCGCGAAGAACATGCCGCCGACCCAGACCAGTACCGCCAGCAGATGGATGAGTTTAAAGAGAGTCATGGTGCGTAACCGTTCATCACTGACCGACAGGATAACCGAAAAGCCCTCGCCCTCATCCTAACCCTCCCCCGTCTGCGTGAGAGGAAACAGAAGCTCACGCACCGGCCTGAAACTCTTGCGGTGCACCCCGGATACGCCATGCTCGCGCAATGCGGCGAGGTGCGCGGCAGTGGGATAGCCCTTGTGCTCGGCGAAGCCGTAATGCGGGTACTGCCCATGCAGTTGCAGCATCAGTTCGTCGCGCGCGGTCTTCGCCAGGATCGATGCGGCGGAGATCGCCGCGACCTTGCTGTCGCCCTTGACCACGGCCTGGCTGGGGATGCCGGTCTGCGGACAATACAGGCCGTCCACCAGCACCTGCTGCGGCTGCACCTTCAACGCCAGCACGGCACGGCGCATCGCCAGCAGCGTGGCCTGCAGGATGTTGAGCCGGTCGATCTCGTCCACTTCGGCCCAGGCCACCGCCCAGGCCAGCGCGCGCTCGCGGATGAGCGGGGCGAGCTGGTCGCGCTGGCGCTCGGAAAGCTTCTTGGAATCGGCAAGCCCCGCGATGGGGCTGGCGTCATCGAGGATCACCGCCGCCGCACTGACCGGCCCGGCCAGCGGGCCGCGCCCGGCTTCGTCCACGCCGCACACCAGGATGACGTTGCTCACGCGGGTAAATACGGCAGGATGGCCGCCGCGGCCTTCTGCGCGGTGTCTTGGCGCAGCGTCTGATGCAACTCCTGGAACGTCTCTTCGAGCCGCGCCACGGCTTCCTTGTCATTGAGCAGGTTGAGCAAGGCCTGGGCGAGATTCTCCGGGGTGGCGTCCTCCTGGATCAGTTCCGGCACGACGAAGCGCTCGCTCAGGATGTTGGGCAGGCCGAAATAGGGCTGGTAGCGCTTGCGCTTGATCATCCACCAGGAGAAGGCAGGCATCCTGTAGGTGATGACCATCGGGCGTTTGAGCAGCGCGCATTCCAGCGTGGCCGTGCCGGAGGCCACCAGCGCGATGTCGGCGGCGATCATCGCGTCCTGCGCATGGCCGAACAGCAGCGTCATCGGCAACTCCTGCGCGTCGCAATCGTAGAGCGCCTGGTCGAAGATGCCGCGTGTCTCGCGGCTGGCCAGTGGCACGAGGAAGCGCGCGCCGGGCAGCTGTTGCAGGATCAGCTTGGCGGTCTCGATGTAGGTGCGCGCCAGATGTTTCACCTCGCTCTGGCGGCTGCCGGGCAGAAAGGCGAACACTTTGGCCTGCAGGGGGATGCGCATCGTCTCGCGCATCTCGGCGCGCCTGGGCTGTTCCGGCAACAGGTCGGCCAGCGGATGGCCGACATAATCCACCGGGATGCCGGCCTGCCGATAAAGCGCGGGCTCATGGGGAAACAGCGCAAGCATGTGCGAGACCGCATGTCTGATCTTGTGGATGCGCTCGCCGCGCCACGCCCAGATCGACGGGCTGACGTAATGGATGGTCGGGATGCCGCTCGCCTTGAGCGCGCGTTCCAGGTCGAGATTGAAATCCGGCGCATCCACCGCGATGAACAGGTCCGGGCGGTTGGCCAGGAAATGAGCCTTCAGCTTGCGGCGGATACCGACGATCTCGCGATAGTGGCGCAATACCTCGACATAACCGCGCACCGCGAGCTTCTCCATCGGGAACAACACGCTCATCCCGGCCGCCTGCATCTTCGGGCCGCCGATACCGACGAACTCGGCATCGGGGCGCACTCCCTTCAGGGCTGTCATCAGGTGGCTGCCGAGCAGGTCGCCGGAGGCTTCGCCGGCGACGATGCCGATCACGACTTTCTTTTGCGACATCGGATCACCTCAACGAACAATGCCGCGCTCCGATGCAGCAAGGAAATCTGCCAGCGGCTGCAACTCGGCATGTTCCGCCAATTGCCCCCCGATGGCGGCTTTCGCCTCCTCCAGGCTCAGGCCGGACTTGTACAGCGTCTTGTAGGCACGCTTGATCGCCATGATCGCCGCGCTGGAAAAACCGCGCCGCTTCAACCCCTCGGCGTTGATACCGTGCGGCGCGCCCGGGTTTCCGGAGGCCAGCACATAGGGCGGCACGTCCTGCAGGAGGATCGTACCCATGCCGGTGATGATGTGCGCGCCGATCCTGACGAACTGGTGCACCACGGTGAAGCCGCCGAGGATCGCGTGATCGCCGACATGCACATGCCCGGCCAGTTGCGCGTTGTTGGCGAAGATGGTGTGGCTGCCGACCTGGCAATCGTGCGCCAGGTGCACGTAGGCCATGATCCAGTTGTGGTCGCCGACGCGCGTCACGCCGGCGTCCTGCGCGGTGCCGAGGTTGAAGGTGCAGAACTCGCGGATGGTGTTGTGGTCGCCGATCTCCAGCCGCGTCGGCTCATCGGCGTACTTCTTGTCCTGCGGGACCTCGCCGAGCGAACTGAACTGGAAGACACGGTTGTGCTGCCCGATGCGCGTGTGCCCGCCGATCACCACATGCGGGCCGATCACCGTGCCGGCCCCGATCTCGACATGCTCGCCGATGACGGAATACGCGCCCACCGCGACGTCGCCGGCAAGTTGCGCGCCCGGATGGATTATGGCGGTCGGGTGGATCATCGTCACGCCACCGACTTCACGGTGCACATCAGTTCCGCCTCGGCGGCCAGTTGCCCGTCCACTTCGGCCCTGGCGCTGAACTTGAACACGCCGCGCATGCTGCGCGTCAGCGAGACCCTGAAGATCAGCTGGTCGCCGGGACTGACCGGGCGCTTGAAGCGCGCACCATCGATGCCGGCGAAGTAGTACACCGATTTCTCGTCCGGCTTGCTGCCCATCGACTTGAACGACAGCAATGCCGCGACCTGCGCCATCGCCTCGATGATCAGCACGCCGGGCATCACCGGGTGGTGCGGATAATGCCCCGGGAAGAACGGCTCGTTGATGGTGACGTTCTTCAGCGCGACGATGTCCTTGCCCGGCTCGACCGACAACACGCGGTCCACCAGCAGGAACGGGTAGCGGTGCGGCAGGTGCTCGAGGATGGCGTGGATGTCCATTTGCGTGCTCATGGTTGTTTTCCTTTCAATGATGCGATCTCTTGTTCCAGTGCCTTGATGCGCCTTGCCAGATCGTCGAGATGCCGCAGGTGCACCGCGTTCCTGCGCCAGTCTTCGGTCTTGCCGAACGGGAATATCGCCGCATAGGAACCGGCTTCGCGGATGGATTTCCCGATCAGCGTGTGAGCGGCGATCTCGACATGGTCGGCCAGTTGCAGGTGTCCCAGGATGCGTGCGCCGCCGCCGATCAGGCAGTAGCGCCCGATCACCGCGCTGCCGGCTATCCCGGCGCATCCGGCGATGGCGGTATGCGCGCCGATGCGCACGTTGTGCGCGATCTGGATCTGGTTGTCCAGCTTCACCCCGTCTTCGATCACCGTATCGTCCAGCGCGCCGCGGTCGATGGTGGTGTTCGCGCCGATCTCCACGTCGTTGCCGATCACCACGCGGCCGATCTGCGGGATCTTGATCCAGCGCCCATCATCCATCGCGATGCCGAACCCGTCCGAACCGATCACCGCGCCGGAATGCGCGACCAGGTTATCGCCGATCACGCAGTCATGGTAGACCACCACACCCGGGTACAGCCGGGCATGGCTGCCGATGACCGTATCCTTGCCGATGTGGCAGCCTGCGCCGATCACGCTGAACGCCCCTATCGTCGCGCCCTCGCCGATCACCGCCATCGCGGCGATGCCGGCTGTCGGGTCGATTCTTGCGCCCGCGCCGACAACCGCACTTGGATGCACGCCCGGCCTGGCTTCCGGCAGGGGATTGAGCAGGGCCGAGACCCTGGCGAAGTAAGCGTAGGGATTGTCCGAGATGATGCGCGGCAGGCCGGTCGCCTCCGCGTCCGCCTCGCCGAGTATCACTGCGCTGGCGCGCGTGCCGGCAAGCTGTGCGCGATACTTGCTGTTGGTGAGGAAGCTGATGTGGCCCGGCTGCGCCTTTTCCAGCGTGGCGATCTGCGAGATGCGCACCCCGGCGTCCCCCAGCACGCGCCCGCCGAGCTGTGCCGCGATATCAGCCAACCGATAGGAAATATCCATCCCGCGTATCGCTTATTTGCCGTCCTTGCCGCTGTCGGTCTTCTCGCCGGCGAGATGCTTGATCACCCTGTCGGTGATGTCTATCCGGGGATTGCGATAGACCGCTTCCTGCAGGATCAGGTCGTAGCTTTCCGCTTCGGCGATCGCCTGGATCGCCTTGTTGGCCTGCTCCAGCACCATGGCCAGCTCTTCGTTCTTGCGCAGATTCAGATCTTCGCGGAACTCGCGCTGCATGCGTTGCAGGTTCACGTTCATGGCGGTCAATTCGCGTTCCTTGTTGCGGTGGTCGATATCCGACAGCTTGCCGCCATCCTTCTCCAGCAGGGTTTGCAGTTCTTTCGCCTGCTTCATCAGCTTCTTGATCTCCTGGTCGCGCCCGGAGAACTCCTTCTCGATCTTCTTTTCCGCCTTCACTGCCGGCGCGGACTCGCGCAACACGCGTTCGGTATCCACCACGCCCACCCTGAAGTCCGCAGCCTGCGCCGCTCCCGCGCCCAGCAACACGGCCAGCACGCACGCTTTGATCATCGTCTTCATCATTCGCTCCTTAACATCATCACCGCGACCCGGTCGGCGTCGTTTGCCGGCCTAGTCGAATGGCTATAACCAATGACTTGGCTGTTGTTTTTGGACAGCCTAGTCAGATGGCTAGTAGTTCCACCAGTTGTTTCATCATAAGTAGTGGCTTGCCGGCGTTCTTTGCTGGCTTAGCCAATACTTAGTAGTTCTATCAGAACATCGAACCCAGGGTAAACTGGAACCTCTGCACCTTGTCCACCGCCTGCTTGTTGAGCGGCACGGCATAACTGAACTTGATCGGCCCCGCCGGAGATATCCAGGTGAATGCCACGCCGGTAGAATAACGCAATCCGGCGCTGCCCGGCAGGTCGCCCGAACCGTAGATCGCGCCCGCGTCAAAGAACCCGCTCAGGCGCACCGATTTCTCCTTGATCCCCGGGACCGGCAACAACAACTCGGCATTGCCGACCAGGCGCTTCGTACCGCCCAGCGCCTGGTCGTTGAGATCGCGCGGCCCCAGCGAGTTCGAATCGTAGCCGCGCACCGAGCCGGTACCGCCGGCATAGAAATTCTTGAAGAACGGCATGGGCTTGCCGCCATAACCACCCGCGACACCGGCTTCACCGTTCAGCAGCAGGGTGATATCGCTGCTCAACGGGTGGAACCACTGATGCTGGTAATTCAACTTGTAATAGCGCATATCGAACACCGGCAGGGCGATTTCCGCAAAGGCGCGCTGCACCGTGCCGTCGGTGGTATAGATCGCGCTGTCGCGGCTATCCCTGCCCCAGCCGATGGTCCCCAGCAGATTCCTGTTGGACGCGCCGAAGGTGTTGACATACTGGATCAGGCGCGCCGAGGGGCTTTCCAGCAACCCCAACTCGGTGCTCTCGAACGCCAGGCCATAGCTGATGGCCTCATCCTCGGCGATCGGCACGCCGAAACGCACGCCGCCGCCATAGGTCTTGGACGAATACTGGCTCACCGCCGTGCTACTCGAATCGGTATCGCGTTTGTAGACATCGAAACCGCGGCTCACGCCATCGTCGGTGAAATACGGATTGGTGTAGGAAAGCGAATAGACCTGGTTGACCTTGCTGGTGTTGATCTGTGTCGAAACGTGGTTGCCGCTGCCGAATAGGTTGGCCTGCGTGACACCCCCGGTCAGCGTTATGCCTTCGTTGTTGGAAAAGCCCGCCCCCACAGAAACGTTACCGGTGGATTTCTCCTTTATCGAGACATTGACATCCATCTGGTCGGTGGTTCCCTGTACCGGCGGGGTTTCCAGGTCGACTTCGGAGAAGAAGTCCAGTTTGTCCACGCGCTGCTTGGATTTCTTGATCTTCTCCATGTCGAACCACGCACCCTCGACCTGGCGGAACTCGCGGCGGATGACCTCGTCGCGCGTCTTGTCGTTGCCGGCGATATTGATGCGGCGTATGTACACGCGCTGCCCGGGATCGACCACGAAATTGAAGGCCACCTGGTGCTTTTCCTTGTCCAGTTCGGGGATCGCGTTCACGTTGGCAAAGGCGTAACCTTCCTGCCCCAGACGCTCGCCGATCTTCTTGCTGGTTTCGGTCAGCGCCTTGCGCGAGAAGGTGTCGCCCGCCTTCACCTGGATGAGTTTTTCGACCTCTTCCTTTGCGATCAGGGTATTGCCGGACACCCCTGTCCTGGAGACGGTGTACTTCTCGCCTTCGGTGATATTGATGGTGATATAGATGTCTTTCTTGTCCGGGGTGATGGAGACCTGCGTGGAGTCGATGCTGAACTCCAGATAGCCGTTGTCCATATAGAACGAGCGCATGGCTTCCATGTCGGCCGACAGCTTCTGCTTCGAATACTGGTCAGTGTTGCTGAACCAGCTCATCCAGTCCGGTGTGCTGAGTTTCATCATGTCCAGTAGTTCATCTTCCTTGTATGCATGATTGCCTACCAGGTTGATCTGCCTGATCTTGGATATTTCGCCTTCCACCACATTGAACACGATGCCGACGCGGTTGCGCTCCAGTTCGGTGACCGTGGTCTTGACACTCACGCCGTATTTGCCGCGCGCCACGTACTGGCGCTTCAATTCCTGGACAGCCTTGTCCAGTGCGCCCTTGTCGAAGATGCGCGCTTCGGCCAGCCCGGCATATTTCATGTTGTCCTTGAGCTGGTCCTTGGGAAAATCCTTGATGCCGTTCAGTTCGATGCTGGCGATCGAGGGTCGCTCGCGCACCAGCACGATCAGCACGCCCTGCTCGACCTCCAGGCGCACATCCTTGAAGAACCCCGTGGCATACAGGGCGCGGATCGCCGCCGTGGCCTGCTGGTCGTCCATGGTATCGCCGACCTTGACCGGCAGGTAACTGAACACCGTGCCGGCCTCGGTGCGCTGGGCACCCTCGACGCGGATATCCTTCACGGTGAACGGTTCGATCGCCCAGGCAGGAGACATGCAGAGCAGGGAGATCAACCCCGCCAGTTTTTTTAATTTCATTTTCAACCCGAGATTAGGCGATAAATATCGTTGTAGATGGCAAAGACCATGAGTATGCCGAGCAGCGCGACGCCGATCTTCTGGCCGATCTCCCAGGCCTGCTCGGAAACCGGACTACCCTTGACCAGTTCGGCGACATAATACAGCAAGTGCCCGCCGTCCAATAAGGGGATAGGCAGCAAATTCAGCACACCGAGGCTGATGCTGATCAATGCCAGAAAGCCGAAGTAGGCCGCCACGCCCATTTCGGCGGACTGGCCGGCATAATCGGCGATCGTGATCGGGCCGCTCAGGTTCTTCATCGATATCTCGCCCATCACCATCTTGCCGAGCATCTTCAGGCTGATGACGGCCGTTTCCCAGGTCTTGCGCAAGGACCGGTCGAGTGCCTCAAGCGGGCCGTAACTCACCTCGGTCAGTATCGCCTGCCATGCGGCACGGTCAACCTGCGGAGCCGCGCCGATCTTGCCCACGGTCTTGCGGGTGCCCGGCCAAGAGTTTTCCGGACCGGATTCGGCGACAGCCTGGGGCACCACCGCGATACTCGATGCCATCCCGCCGCGCTGGATATCGAGCCGCACGGTTTTACCGGGGTGCATGCGTATCACTTCCACCACCTCGTCCCAGCGCTGCATCACCGCGCCATTGGCGCGCAAGATGCGATCCCCCTCGCGCAAACCGGCGCGTTGCGCCACGCCGTCATCGGCAACCTTGCCGATGACCGGCAGGATGGGCGGCCGGTAGGGATGCAGCCCGAGCTTGTCGAGGAATTCGCCATCCAGATCTTTCGCCTCCAGACTGCCTACGTCCAGCACGTGGAACGACCGTGTGCCGCCGGCATCTTGCGCCTCGATCCTTGCCTCGCGATGCTGCGCCGCCTCCGGGCCTTGCCGAAGGGTCAGCTCCAGGATCGTCCAGCGCAATTCTTCCCAGTTCGGGATCGCCGCGCCGTTGATGCCGAGTATGGTCTCACCCTCCCGCAGCTGCGCAACGGCAGCCGGGGAGCCCGGCGGCACCTCGCCCAGCATCGGTTTCAATCCCGGCACGCCGTATACGAACAGCATCCAGTACAACACGACGGCCAGCATGAAATTCGCCAGCGGCCCGGATACCACGATCGCCATGCGCCGCCATACCGGCTGGCGGTTGAATGCGTAGGGCAGGTCTTCCGGGGCGACTTCACCCTCGCGCTCGTCCACCATCCTGACATAGCCGCCCAGCGGGATCGCGGAGATCACCCACTCGGTATCGCTGCTGGCAAAGCGCTTGCTGTAGACCACGTTGCCGAAACCGACCGAAAAGCGCAGCACCTTCACCCCGCAACGGCGCGCCACCCAGTAATGCCCCAGCTCATGGAACAGCACCAGCAGCGCGATCGCGCCGACAAACGCCAGCAGGGTGATCATGCGATGTACCGTTGTGCGGCACGGCGCGCCTCGGCATCCGCACCCAGCACATCGTCCAGGCCATTCACCGCGCAGACCGGCAATTCATCCAGCACCGCTTCGATGACACGCGGGATAGCCAGAAAAGGGATCCGCCTGTCGAGGAATGCCGCCACGGCTGCCTCGTTTGCGGCATTCAGCATCGCCGGCGCCGTGCCGGCCGCGCGCAAGGCCCGGTAGGCCAGCGCCAGACAGGGAAAGCGCGTGACGTCCGGTGCCGCAAAATCCATCGTCGCCACCCTGCACAGGTCGAGCGGCGCCACGCCGGAATCGATGCGCTCCGGCCAGGCCAGGCCGTAAGCGATCGGCGTGCGCATGTCCGGATTGCCGAGTTGCGCCAGCACCGAACCGTCCACATACTCGACCAGCGAATGGATCACGCTCTGCGGATGCACCACCACCTGGATGTCGTCGGCATCCGCATTGAACAGCCAGTGCGCCTCGATGACCTCCAGTCCCTTGTTCATCATGCTCGCCGAATCGACCGATATCTTGCGCCCCATCGTCCAGTTGGGGTGCGCGCACGCCTGTTCCGGCGTGACGTCCTGCAGCTCGTCCAATGGCGTGTTGCGGAACGGCCCGCCGGATGCGGTGAGCAGGATGCGGCGCACCCCGTTGCGCGCCAGGTTGCCGTCATAGCCGCGCGGCAGCGCCTGGAAGATCGCGTTGTGCTCGCTGTCGATGGGCAACAGTACGGAGCCGCTGGCGCGCACCGCCTCCATGAACACGTTGCCCGCCATCACCAGCGTTTCCTTGTTCGCCAGCAGGATCTTCTTGCCGGCGCGTGCCGCCGCCAGCGTCGGTCGCAACCCCGCCGCACCGACGATGGCCGCCATCACCACATCGGCTTCCGGCAGGACGCAGACCTGTTCCAATGCCGCCGCACCGCTCAGCACCTCGGTCGCAAGCCCGGCTTCGCGCACGCGCTGGCGCAGCTGCGGCGCGGCATCGTCGTCCAGCAGCACCGCATAGCGCGGCCTGAACTGCACGCACTGCCGGAACAGCAGATCCACCTGTGAATTCGCCGTCAGCGCAACGACCCGGAATTTGTCGGGATGGCGCGCCACCACGTCCAGCGTGCTGGTGCCGATGCTGCCGGTGGAACCGAGGATGGTCAGGTTCTGCATTGTAAGAATCGTGAAAAGTAAACCTTTAAAAGCCGTCTAAAATCGCTGTGGAGGGATGGATGCAAAGTGCACGGTTTGCATGGCCATTCGACTAAGCTGACAATAATACGCCGGCCAAGTCGCTGGTCAACGCAGCAAATGCCCTCCGCAGAAATTTTTAACCCAGCTTCTGCAACAGCATCGCCATCGCGGCCAGCGGCAGGGTCGGTGTCAGGGCATCGATACGATCCAGCAATCCGCCGTGCCCCGGCAGCAGCGCACCGCTGTCCTTGACGCCCGCCTGGCGCTTGACCGCCGATTCGAACAGATCGCCGATCACCGCCAGCCCGACCCACCACCAGGAAGCCAGCAGCAAAACCGGCAGCACTTCGCGATGTGAAAAATAAGGGCTATAGCTCCACACCAGCGCCACATAAACCGATACGCCCAGCAATGCGCCCGCCACCCCTTCCCAGGTCTTGCCCGGACTGATGCTGGGAGCGAGCTTGTTCCTGCCGAATCTGCGTCCGGCAAAATAGGCTGCGATATCCGCCACCCACACCAGACCCATCACGAACAGCAATATCCACGGGCTCGGCGCGGCCTCGCGCAGATCCAGCATCGCCAGGCCGGTCGGAACCAGCACCGCCCAGCCGGCCAGCGCCATGAGCAGCGGTTGACGGACCTTCCACCCCGCCATCAACCAGGCCGGCACGATGACCAGCCACAGCAGCGCTGCCACGGCATAGACCGCCAGATGGAGATAAAGCTGTTGCGCCCCGGTGGCGCCAGCATCCGCCCACAGCAGGCCCAGCATCAACAGCAGGGTCAGCCCCCAGTAGACATTCGCCTTCCGGCCGCCCAACCCGGACAGGCGCGACCACTCGACGACCCCCTGCATGACCATCGCCACGGTCAGCGCCGCCCACGCGACAGGCGGCAGGGCAAACAGCGCCGCCAACAACAATGCCAACAGGATGACGGCGGTGATCACCCGCGACTTAAGCATCCGCTTTCCCCTGTTTGTCCAGCAACTGTTCGCTGGTCCGGCCAAAACGTCGCTCGCGCTTTTGATAGGAGGCGATCGCCGCATCCAGGTTCTTGCGCCCGAACGCCGGCCACAGGACATCGGTGAAATACAGCTCGGTATAGGCCAGTTGCCACAGCATGAAATTGCTGATGCGCTGCTCGCCGCCGGTGCGGATGAACAGATCCGGCTCGGGTGCATCGCTCATCGAAAGATAGGGTGACAGATCCTCCTCAGCGAATCCCCGGGCCAGTGGCGGATGCTCCGCGAGCATGGCCTGCAGCGCCTGCATGATGTCCCAGCGCCCGCCGTAATTCGCGGCGATGGTCAGGGTCAGCGCGGTATTGCCCGCGGTAAGCTCCTCGGCATCCTGCATCGCCTGCCTGAGCCTGTCGTCGAAACGGCCGCGGTCGCCGATGATCTTCAGGCGGATGTTGTTCTTGTGCAGATTGGCGATCTCGCGTTCCAGCATCTTCAGGAACAGCGACATCAGGAAGGAGACTTCGTCGGCCGGGCGGCGCCAGTTCTCGCTGCTGAACGCGAACACGGTCAGGTACTCCACACCCAGCTCGCGGCAGGCGCGCACCACCCCGCGCAACGCTTCCACCCCGCGCTGGTGCCCCATGACACGCGGCATGAAGTGCCGCTTCGCCCAGCGCCCGTTGCCATCCATGATGATGGCGATATGACGCGGGACGACGGGGACGTCTGGGATAATGCTGGTCGAACTTTGGAATAACGCCATTTTAGGATTCAGGACTCAGGATTCAGGTCAGGATAGAGCGCCAAGGTTTTCAATCCTGGATCCTGCATCCCGTATCCGGTCAGACCGCCATCAGGTCGGCTTCCTTGGCTGCCAGGGCCTTGTCGATCTCGGCGACAAAGCGGTCGGTCAGCTTCTGGATCTCATCCTGGGTGCGGCGCTCTTCGTCTTCGGCGATCTCCTTGTTCTTGAGGGCTTCCTTGAGCGAATGGTTGGCATCGCGGCGGATGTTGCGCACCGCCACCCTGGCGGTCTCGCCTTCGGACTTGACCACCTTGATCAGATCGCGGCGGCGTTCTTCGGTCAGCATCGGCATCGGCACGCGGATCAGGTCCCCGTTGGTGGCCGGATTCAGCCCCAGATCGGAATCGCGTATCGCGCGCTCCACCGGGCCGACCATGTTCTTCTCCCAGGGCTGCACGCCGATGGTGCGCGCATCGACCAGCGTGACGTTGGCGACCTGGTTGACCGGCGTCGGATTACCGTAGTAGTCCACCATCACATGATCCAGCAGGCCGGTATGCGCGCGCCCGGTGCGCACCTTGCCCAGATCCGCCTTCAGCGCTTCCAGCGACTTCTGCATCTTCTGCTCGGCGGTCTTCTTGACATCCGCAATCATGGTTCATCTCCCGAATCAATCACAGCGCACCAATGTGCCTTCGCCTTCGCCCATCACCACGCGTTTCAGCGCACCCGGCTTGAAGATGCTGAACACGATGATCGGCAGTTTCTGGTCGCGGCACAGCGTCAGCGCCGTCGCGTCCATCACCTTCAGGTTCTTGCCGATCGCCTCGTCGAAGCTCAGGCTCTGGTAACGTACCGCACCGGGGTCCTTCTTGGGGTCCGCGGTATAGACCCCGTCCACCTTGGTGGCCTTGATCACCACGTTGGCGGACATCTCCACGCCGCGCAACGCGGCGGCGGTGTCGGTGGTGAAGAACGGGCTGCCGATGCCGGCCGCGAAGATCACCACCTTGCCGTCTTCCAGATAACGCAGCGCCTTGCCGCGGATGAACGGCTCGGCGACCTGTTCCAGGCTCAGTGCGGACTGCACGCGGCAATCCAGCCCGGCGCGCTTCATCGCGTCCTGCAGCGCCATGGCATTCATCACCGTGGCCAGCATGCCCATGTAATCGGCGGTCGCGCGGTCCATCCCCGCCGCGGCAGGAGCCACGCCGCGGAAGATGTTGCCGCCGCCGATCACGATCGCCACCTCCACGCCCATCTCGGCCACTTCAGCGATCTCGGCGACGATGCGTTCGATCACCTCGCGATTGATACCGTAGCTGTCCTCGCCCATCAGGGCCTCGCCGGAGAGCTTGAGCAGGATGCGCTTGTATGCCGGCGCGCTCATCGTTCAGCCCTTGGCGGCAGCCGCTGCGGCGGCCACTTCAGCCGCGTAGTCCTCGACCTTCTTCTCGATGCCCTCGCCGACCACGAACATCTGGAACGCGGTCACCGATGCGCCCTTGCCCTTGAGCAATTGCTCGATGGTCTGCTTGCCGTCCTCCGCCTTGACGAACACCTGCCCGAGCAGCGTCACCTCCTTGAGGAACTTCTGCACCGTGCCCTCGGCGATCTTTTCCAGCATCGCGTCCGGCTTGCCGGCTTCGCGCGCCTTCTCGATGGCGATACGGCGCTCGGTGGCGATATCCTCCGGGTTCACGCCGGAAGCATCGATCGACTTCGGCTTGCTCGCCGCGATGTGCATGCAGAGGTCGCGCCCCAGCGCTTCATCGCCGCCGGCGAAGTCCAGCAGCACACCGATCTTGCTGCCGTGCAGGTAACTGGACAGCTTGCCGGTGGCGGTCGCGTAGCGCTCGAAACGGCGCACGGCGATGTTCTCGCCGAGCTTCATCACCAGCGCCTTGCGGGTCTCTTCCACGCTGCCGGAGCCGTTGGCGATGGCCATGCCGGACAAGGCCTCGATGTCGGCCGGGTCGCTCTTCGCCACCGTCTCGGCGACGTTCTTCGCGAACGCCTTGAAGTCGTCGTTCTTGGCCACGAAATCGGTTTCGCAGTTCACTTCCGCCACTGCGCCGGTCTTGCCGTCCGCAGCGATGAACGTGCTGACGATGCCTTCCGCGGTCACGCGCGATGCCGCCTTGCTCGCCTTCGCGCCGCTCTTGATGCGCAATTGCTCTTCGGCCGCCTTGAAATCGCCGTTGGATTCAACCAGCGCCTTTTTGCATTCCATCATGCCGAGGCCGGTCGCCTCGCGCAGTTCCTTGACCATGCTTGCAGTGATCTCTGCCATTATCGAACTCCATAAAAAACTTGTAAAAAAAGGGGCTCGCGCCCCTTTGTGCGCCTTGGTGGGACTCAGGCGGCCTGTTCTTCTGATTGCGCGACTTGCTCGACCAGTTCGTTCATGGCTTGCGCACGGCCTTCCAGCACCGCGTCTGCGATGCCGCGCGCATACAGGCGGATCGCCTGCGTGGAGTCGTCGTTGCCGGGAATGAGGTAATCCACGCCGAGCGGCGAGTTGTTGGTATCGACGATGCCGATCACCGGGATGCCCAGCTTCTGCGCCTCGACGATGGCGCCCTTCTGGTAGCCGACATCGATCACGAACAGCGCGGACGGCAGGCCGTTCATATCCTTGATGCCGCCCAGGCTGCGATCCAGCTTCTCCAGTTCGCGCTTCATCATCAGCGCTTCCTTCTTGGAAAGCTTCTCTGATGCGCCGTCGGCAGTCATCGCCTCCAGTTCGCGCAAACGCTTGATGGATTGCTGCACGGTCTTGTGGTTGGTCAGCATGCCGCCCAGCCAGCGATAATTGACGAACGGCGACGCTGCACGCACCGCCTCTTCCTGGATGATGTCGCGCGCCTGGCGCTTGGTCGCCACGAACAGGATGGAACCCTTCTTCGCCGACAGCTTGCGCACGAAATTCTCCGCCTCGGCGAACATCGCGACGGTCTTTTCCAGGTTGATGATGTGGATCTTGTTGCGGTGGCCGAAGATGTACGGGGCCATCTTGGGATTCCAGAAACGGGTTTGGTGGCCGAAATGCACACCGGCCTCCAGCATTTGACGCATAGTTACAGCCATGATTGCTCCAATCGTAAGGGTTATAAACTACCGCTCGCCAGCCTGACCCATAGCTCTTCCTATGAGCACCCCAACTTGCGCGAGCGGGAAATTCGCCCCGGACCATCCCGGAGCGGCGCGCATTCTATCACCAATGCGCCATTTACCTCAACCAGAACTGACGCACAAAGCGGCACCTCCAAAAATTCAGAGTTCGCCCGAATGCAAGACGCGAAGCGGGTGCTCGCAAATCCCTATTTTCGAGCTATTCGCGCAGGATCGCCAGCGGCGGCAACCTGGCCAGCCGCCGCGTGCCCAGCCATCCTGCCAGCATCACCACCAGCAGCCCGCCCAGGCAGCCGATCGGCCAGATGGCGAGGCTCGCCTGATAGGGTATCTCCAGCACGAAGCGCGCCACCACCCAGCCGAGCAGCACCGCGCCGGCGGAAGCCAGCAGGCCGCTCAGCGATCCCAAAGCGGCGAATTCCGCGAGATGCAGGCGGCGCAGGTAGCGGCTGTCCGCGCCCAGCGTGCGCAGGATCGCCGCCTCGCCGATGCGCTCGTCCTGCGTGGCGAGCAGCGCGGCATACAGCACCGCGAGGCCGCTCAGCAGGGTGAACAGGAAGATCACGCTGACGGTCTGCGCGATCTGCCCCATGATGCCGCGCACCTGCTCGATCATCGCGCCGGTGTCGATCAGCAGCAGGTTGGGGAACTCGCGCGCCAGCTGGTCGCCCGCGCGCGCCCTGTCCGGCGGCAGGTGGAAGCTGGTGATGTAGCTCGCCGGGTGATCCCTGAGCAGTTCCGGCGTCGCGATCACGAAGAAATTCACCTTCATCGAATCCCACTCCACCTTGCGCAGATTTGAAACGCGCGCGGTGAAACGGTTGCCCGCCACATCATAGGTCAGCTCGTCGCCGAGACGGATGCCGAGCCGCCCGGCGATGCCCTCCTCGACAGATAATTCCTTGCGCTTCTGAGAGATTTCGTCACACCGGCGCAGGCCGGTGTCCAGATCATTACAAACACTGGATTCCGGCTTTCGCCGGAATGACGACATAGATGCGGCGTCAGCCGATCGACTCCACCACTGCCCCTGTACCAGCTCGTTCCACTCCGGTATTTCCTCCGCATAAGACAGGTTGAATTCGCGCTCCACCAGGTCGCGCGCGCGCGGATCGGCGTAGCTGTCGCCGCTGATGGGCGCGGCATTGATGGCGACCAGCCGCCCACGCACCATCGGCAGCAACTGCGGCTGCGGCAATCGCGCGCGCGCGAAAAAATCCTGCACCGCCTGCCGCTGCTCCGGCTGGATGTTCACGATGAAGCGGTTCGGCGCGTCCGGCGGCAGGTTGCCCTGCCAGCTCTGCAGCAGGTCGCCGCGCACCAGCGTCAGGAGCAGCAGCGCCATGCCGCCCAGGCCGAGCGCCACCACCTGCAACGCGGAGTCGCGCCCGTGCCGCGCGAGGTTGTTGAATGCGTGCCGTACTTGTGCGTGGAAGCGCAACGAATAGCGCGCCAGCCCGTGCAACAGCAGCCAGGCCAGCACGCCGAAGCACAGCAGCCCCGCAAGCAGCCCGCCCAGCATCGTGAACCCCAGCCTGACCGAGCCGGAATGCCACAGGAACAGGCCCGCCAGCACCAGTATCGCGAGGCCCCATGCCAGCACCGTGTTCGGCTGCGGTGCGCCGAACTCGCGGCGCAGCACGCGCAGCGGCGACACCCTGCGCAGTTGCAGCAGCGGCAGGAAGGCAAAACCGAGCAGCAGCGCGAAGCCGCTCGCCGCGGCCTTGAGTGCGGGCAGCACGGAAGGTTGCGGCAGTTCCGTCTCGCGCATCGCCTCGATGAAGGAGACCAGCACCGCCTGCGTGGCATAGCCGAGCAGGCAGCCGAGCAGCACCGCGCCCGCGCCGAGCAGCAGGAACTGGCAGAGGAACAGGCGCAGCACCTGCCCCTGCTCTGCGCCGAGACAGCGCAGCACCGCGCAGGTATCCAGGTGGCGCAGCACGAAACGCCGCGCCGCCAGCGCCATCGCCGCGCCCGCGAGGATCGCCGCGGTCAGCGCGGCGAGCCCGAGAAAATGCTCGGCGCGCTCCAGCGCGGTGCGGATCTCCGGGCGCGCATCGCGCACATCCTCCAGCTTCTCGCCATTCAGGAGTTGCGGCTCCAGCTCGTCGCGCAACGCCTCGACCTGCCGTGCCGCGCCCGCGACCATCAGGCGGTAGGCGATGCGGCTGCCCTCCTGCACGAGGCCGGTGGCCGCAAGGTCGGCATCGTTCATCAACACGCGCGGCGCGATGCTGTAGAAACCCACCGCCCGGTCGATGTCGCGCACGATGCGCGCCGCCACCGTGAAGCGCTGCGCGCCGATGCCGACCTCGTCGCCAACGCGCACGTCCAGTCGGCGAAACAGCCGCCCGTCCACCCATACCGTGCCGCGCGCGGGAATGGAACCCGTCGCTCCATCTCCCTTCAACCCGGCATCGTCATTCCGGCGCAGGCCGGAATCCAGATGATTATTATTTCCCCGCGAAAGCGGGACAGCATCATGGTCTTGTCCGCTGCGCGGTGTGTTTTTTATGGCTGGATTCCGGCCTGCGCCGGAATGACGGCCTGATGAATTTAGGGGAAGAGAAGAAGGCGGCTCGATCTCTATCCTCCCGCGCAACGGATAGCCCGCCCCCACCGCCTGGATCTCGGAGAGCAACGTCTCCTCGCGGTGCACCACCATGCTCAGGAACGCGCGGCTCTCCACCGTACGCAGCCCGCGCGCCTCGGCCATCTCGCGATAGGCGGGCGGCAACGGACGCGCCGAGATGATGCGCAAGTCCGCCCCGATCAGGCTGGTCGCCTCCTGCTGCAACGCCAGCCGCACGCGGTCGGCGAACAGTCCCACGGTCGCGAGGCTGCCCACCGCCAGCACCAGCGCGAGCAGCAGCACGCGCCACTCCCCGGCGCGCCAGTCGCGACGAAGAAGGTTGAAGGAAAGACGGAGGAAGCGCATTCTCAACTCATGGGGAAATCGCAATCTATTACCGGCCGGCTATCCGGTATTTGAGCCGCTGCATTTTCAATGCTGGCGAAAGCCAGCCACGGCACGGCTACATGGACAAAAAACTTCTCCACGGATACCCTTCGCCTCAAAAACAGGCCCGCGAAATTCGAAGAGCGGGCAGCGTAAGCGCGTTGCAGACAACCCGAAGTGCGCGAATTAAATCTGAACCTGACTCGTCATTTTCCCGCTTTTCAACCCGGATGATCCATTGAAAGAATATCCGTTCGCCCTGTCAAGGGGCTATTCATAGTTCGAGAAGCTCACCGCAAACCGTTTTTTGCTCATTTGTGCCTAATGGATTATCAGGGTTTAAAGAACCCAAAAAAGCCAACAGGGCGCTACTTCCAGAGCTGTCCATTTTCCGCCGGCAGCCGCTCGAACTCCCATGCCGGAACGGGGTGGGAGTACAGATACCCCTGCGCGAAATCGCAGCCGATACCGGCCAGTAGCTCGTGTTGCGCCCGCGTTTCCACGCCTTCGGCCACCACCTGCAAACCGAGTTTGTGCGCCATCACGATCACGGCTTCGGTCAGTGCCATGTCGGGCGAATCGGCAGACAGGTTCTGGATGAATGAGCGGTCTATCTTCACGTAATCTATGTCCAGTTTGTTCAGGTAGGAAAGCGCGGAATAGCCGGTACCGAAATCGTCTATAGCCACCTGTATTCCGGCGTCGCGGAAGGCCAGCAGCTCCGAGGTGACCGCCATCGACGTGTCCAGCAGCAAGCCCTCTGTGATTTCGATCACGATGTTCCGGCCATGCAACCCGGACGATTCCAGATGCCGTGTCCAGTGGCACTGGCTGGGCTGGAATTGGAACTGCACCGGCGATTTGTTCACGCTGACCTGAAAGTCGTCGCCCCATAGCGCCAGCCAGCGCTTCGCCTGGCGCGCCGATTCGGCGAACACCCAGTCGCCGATCTCGTGGATGAGCCCGGATTCTTCGGCGAGCGGGATGAATTCGGCGGGGCTGATCAGTCCACGCGTCGGATGAAACCAGCGCAGCAACGCTTCTGCTTTGCATATCTTTCCGGTGCGCAGATCCTGGATGGGCTGGTAATGGAGCTGCAACTGTTGCTGCGCTATCGCACCGCGCAAATCGCTCAGCAGGTGCAGCCGGTATTGCGCGGATTCCTGCATGGCGCTGGTAAAGTAGCTGAAGCGGTTGCGCCCCGCATTCTTTGCCACATACATCGCTTGGTCGGCGTTTTTGAGCAGGCTTTCCTGATCCCCCGCATCGTCGGGATAGAGAGTGATGCCGATACTGGCAGAAACGTAAACAGCGTGGTCGCCCAGCATGAAAGGCCGGCTCATCGAGCTGATGATCTCGTTGGCGATGCGCTCGACACCACTCAGGTCGGACAGTTCTGGCAGGATGATCGTGAATTCGTCGCCCCCCAGGCGGGCGACCGTATCCGATTCTCGCACGCAAGCCGTGATACGGGTCGCGGCTTCGGCCAGCAGCGCATCGCCGAAGCCGTGCCCCATTGTGTCGTTGACTTCCTTGAAGCGGTCCAGGTCGAGGAACATCAGTGCCAGCTTGAGACCGGCGCGATGCGCCTTCTTTATGCCCTGCGCCAGGCGGTCGTGGAACATGCTACGGTTCGGCAAGCCGGTAAGCTGGTCGAAGTTGGCCTGCGACCAAATCAGCTCCTCCGACTTCTTTTTCTCCGTAATGTCCGAGAATAGTGCAACGAAGCGGTGTATCGTTCCGTCTTCGTGGCGGATGACATTGATGGTCAGCCATTCCGCATAGATTTCCCCGCTTTTGCGCCGGTTCCATATCTCGCCCTGCCATTGGTCGGTGGATTCGAGCAACTGCCACATATTTCGGTAGAAAGCCGGGTCGTGCCGCCCGGAATGCAGCAGCGAGGGATTCCTGCCGGCCACTTCGTCCAGCGTATATCCGGTCACCCGCGTGAAGGCGGGATTGATGTCCACGATGCGGTTCCCCACGTCGGAGACCAACAAGGCCTCGCTGCTGTTATGCAGCACCAGCGAGGCCAGCCGTAGCCGTTCCTCGATCGTTTTCTGCTCGGTCACATCGCGCGCGGAACCGACTACGCCAACCACTTCCCCGCGCTCGTTGATGAAGGGCGCCTTGCGCACGTCGAGGAAC
>JBGARW010000032.1:0-23616 GCA_044230015.1 Gallionella sp.
CACCAGCAGCAACCTCCTCAAGCCGAGCAGGATCAGCACCGCCGCCGCACCCCAGCGGATCCAGCGCACCATCCACTCGCGGTTGTCGCGCAGGTTCTTGCCGAGCAGGCTGATCAGCGGCAGCAGGATCAGCAGCGGCGTCAGCGCCGCGCCCAGCCCGAACATCATGCCGTTGGTCATGCCCAACCTGACGCTGCCCGCCGCGGCACACACCGCGAGCAGCGAGGCGAGCGGCGCGCAGGGCGTGAGGCTCAGCGAAAAACCCATCATCAGCGGCGGCGTGCTGCCCGCGCGGCGCACGGTGCCGCAGGGAGCGTGCGGCTTCTCGCCGCGCAGCAGCCAGATACCCGCCGCGATCGAGGCCAGCCCGATCACGAGGTTGCCGGTTCCGCCGTTCAGCGCGTTCGACAGCCACACCCCGGCCCCGCCAGCCAGCGCGCCGAGCAGCGAGTAGGCGAGGATGCGCCCGGTCACGAACATGGCTGTGTCATACAGCGCCTGCCTCTGCGTACCGCCGCGCCCAAGCACCCAGGTACCCATGAACGGCAGGCAGGTGACGGTGCATGCGGTCAGCCCCATCGAGAGACCGAGCAGCCACACCGCGAACAGCGTGGTTTCCTGCGGGATCAGCGCCGGATCGAAGAACTCATCCATTGTTGTTTTCCTTCACGGGCGCGAGCCAGATCACCTTGTTCTTCGGCAGGCCTTCAGGCGTTTCCTGTTTGACGCGCTGCTTGTAATACTCGCGCGACGACTTGAACAGCGGGACACCGAAGAACTTGATCTGGATCACGTCATCGTCCGGGCAATACTCCACACAGCGGCCGCACATGGTGCAGTCCTCGTGGAACGCCTTTTTTCCGTGCTCCCGGCCGATCTCGTGGATATCCATCGGGCAGGACTTCTCGCACACGCTGCACTTGTCGCATTTGCCATGCTGCTTCTTCACCAGCTGCATCGGCGATATCCGCTGGAACAGGGCGTTCCAGGACAACAACGGGCAGATGCGGCAGAACGGCTGACGCACCGCCAGGGCGGCGATGATGATGAAGCCGAACAGCGCGTTGCCTGCCGCACCGAGGAAGAAAGTCACGCCCGACGAGGTGCGCAGCGCGATCTGCTCGGCATCGGCGGTCAGCAGGGTGGTCGCCAGGCGCGACGGGCATACCTGGCAATACGGGTCGCCCAGGTCATTGGATACGGTGCCCATCCCGGCCAGCAGCGGCAGGCCGAGCACCAGCACCAGCAGCATCAGCCACTTCACGGGGCGCACCCGGCCTACATTGCCCTTCTCAAAACGGTGCAGAGGCCTGCCCAATCGCCTGCCGATGCGGTAGACGATCTCCTGCACCGTGCCCATCGGGCAGACCCAGCCGCAGAACGCCTTGTTGAGGAAGAAGAAGAACGCAAAGAAGACCGCCACCGAGGTCAGCGTCGGGATGAATACCTTGTAGGTGATCTCCTGCGCCTTGACCAGCGCCTCGCCGATGCGATGGTGGAACTGGTGCTGGTTGACGATCAGGATGCAATGGTCGCCGGTCTGCTTGTCGAAGGCGCAGGCCAGGGAAGGCAGCGCCTGCGAAATGCGGTCCACGGTGTAGGTGCCCAGCAGCGCGCCACCGTACACGGTGACGAACAGCATGAGTATCTGGATGGTGAAACGGAAACGCGTCAGCGTCGGAAAAATGGCCTTTAACATGTCATGCTTCCTCATTCTTGGTGGTTTCGGCTGCAGCCGGTTGGCCGCTATCATCAGCCTGCCTGGAAGACTTGCGCTGGCGCAGCAGCGGCGCGGCGCCGATCATGCCCAGCAGCGTAAAGCCCAACCCCATCGCGAGGCTGCGCTGGTCGAACGCATCCGGACCGTAACTGCCGTTGAAGGCGGTCAGGTAGGTCTTGCCGCCCTCCGCATGCTCGGTGGCCAACACCAGCTCCGAGCTGCGCCGCCCGTGGTCATGGCTGCCCCCGGCTTTTTGCCGGGCTTCCGCCTTGAAATCGTCCGGGATGCGGATGGTGACCATGCCCTGAGCATCGCTGGTCACCTCGGCCTTGCTGCCGTTCGCGGTCTCCATGGATACCTTCTGGTTCGCCAGCGGCTTGCCGTTGAAGCGCACCAGGAACTTCCAGTCCTCGTTGGCACGGTAGCGGGAATGCTCGCGCGGATAAGGCTGCGGGATGATCTCCAGCTCATGCTTCTGCTGCATGAACATGGCGGTCGGGTTCTGTGCGCCGCGTTCGCTGGAGAAATGCACGGTGGATGCCACCCGCACCTTGTCGGCCTGCTCCTCGCGCGCGGCCAGCCAATGAAATCCGCCGGATTCCGGCTTGTCCAGCTTTGCCCCCGCCATGTCGAGCGGAAGCTGGCGGTGCACCTTGGCATCCTTGAGGTTGTTGGAATAGGCATCGATGCTGTTCGCCACGATGCCTTGCGGGATGACCATGACCATCCTGCGCTCGCGGCCTTCGCCGCTCATCCTGGTCTTCAAGGTGGGAAATGCGGTCCATGCCATAGGCTTGCCCGCGCCTCCCGCCGTACCACCCTTACCCGCAGCCACACCCTCATCGGCGGATTCGGCGTGACCGGCATGATCTTCCACCGCCTTGCCCTGCCGGGTCTGCGCCGCAGCTGGCGCGCTTGCTGCGGCAAGTGCCAATGACGGGGAAATCAGCGGTACAGCCAGACATATCGCACCCAGCAAGATCTTTTTCTGCATGTCATCCTCCCTTAGAAGTTCAATGTCAGACCAGCCGTCCACACGCGCCCCGGGTCGACCGTGATGGACATGTCCTCGGCGTTGTAGACGCCGTTGCCATCGCCGTCCGAGCCGCCGCGGATCGTGCTGTAGTAGAAGCGGTCGAGCAGGTTGTCGATCCGCGCGAACATCGACCACTTCATGCCGCGCTCGGTCTTCAGCTCGTAGTTGACCATCGCGTTGAACAGCGTGCGTCCGCCGACCCAGACCTGGTTCACCTCGTCGGCGTAGATACCGCTCTGCGCGTTCATCTCGGCGCTGAAGGTCAGCGCTTGGGTATAGCGGTAGCGCGTGGACAGGTTGATCTTGTGCTTCGGCGTGCGCGGCACCACGTTCCCGGTGTTGTTGTACAGCACCGACGGCTTCGGAACACTGCGCGAGCCCATCGCCATCCAGTACGAATCATTACGGGTGAACTTCGCTTCCAGATAGGTGTAGGCGATGTCGCCGGACCAGGCCAGCTGGGCATCCGTCTTCACACCCAGCTCGATGCCGCGGTTGCGCACCCCGCCGATGTTCTGGTACTGCTCGAATTCGTTGAATGTCGAGACTGTCGGATCGGGTGCGGTCTGGTATTGCCCGCCGGTGTTCAGGATGAAGTCCTTGCGGTCGAGCTGGAACAATGCCACATCGGTATCCAGCGCAAGTCCGAACAGCTCCGTCTTGGCGCGCAGCCCGATCTCCTGGTTCAGGGATTTTTCCGGAACCAGGTTCGGATTGGGTGTCACCGATCCGGTTGGGGTGATGGTGCTGCCATACAGCTGGGCAACGGTCGGCACGCGGAAACCGCTGGAAAGATTGGCATAGACCTCGCGCTCGTTCGACAGGGCGTAATTCACGCCGGCACGCTCCGACCAGACATGGAATGCCTTTTGCCCGACAGGCACCCGGCCCTGCGCGACCTGTGCGGCGGTCAGGGGGATGTAGCTCTCGTAGCCGGCCGTGATGTCGTCATAGCGCGCATTCAGCGTGACGGTCAGCGGCGTGGTCGCCTGCCACTTGAACTCGCCGTACACCGCCCGGGTATCGGAAGTGGATATGTTGTTGGCGGTCACCGTTCCGGCGAGATTCAACGGGTTCGCCACGCCGACCGGCGTGTTGCGCGTCGTGTAGGTCACCAGGTTGCTGGTGACCGCCCGGTCCGAGAAGTTCTGCATGTCCACCCCGGTCATGAAGCCGACCTGCTCGCCACCCTTGCGCCACTCCGCCTTCAGGCCCTTCTGTATCTGGTTGGTATCGGCACCGCTGACGTAGGCGTCGTTCATCGTACTCATGTCGCCGAGCAGCACGCCGCCGGCCGTCCGCAGGAAACCGTTGGGATTCGACCAGCTGTAGGTGTGATCCTTGAACATGTAGGTGTTCACCAGCAGGTTGCTCCCTGCGCCGAAGTCCTTGGCGTAGGTGACGTTCATCTTGTCCAGGCCGACATCGTAATTGCGCGCATAGTCCTTGCCGCCAGTGGTGCTGCGCGGATCCAGCCAGGCGGCGGTCACGCCCTTCACCGTGCCGTGGCTGTCCTTGTTGCGCTTGGACTGCTCGAAGCCGAAGGCGATGTCGCTGGTCTCGTCGATCAGGTATTGCAGCTTGCCGTCGAAATAATCCGCGAAGGAACTCCCCTGGTCGTGGTAACCCTGCGTCTGGCGATTGGTGGTCTGCACATGCCCGACCCAGTTGCCCCTGGACAGGCCGGCGCGCACCAGCCCCTTGCGGTAGCGGAAGCTGCCGACCTCGGTGCTCGCCGTCAGCCCGGCCATCTTCGCACCGCGCTTGGTGGTGATGATCACCGCGCCGGACAGGGCGTCCTCGCCGAACAGGTAGGAGGCGCCGCCCTTGATCACCTTGATCGAATCGATGTTGTCGAGGTCGATGTTCACGCGACCGGTGCGCTCCTGTACCGGCACGCCATCGATCACGATCGCCACACCCGGCTTCTCGCCCATGTAACGCTGTGCCTCCACACCGCGCAGCATGATCTTCACCGAGTCGCCGCTCTGTATCTCAGCAGTCACGCCGGGAATGGACTCGAGCACTTCCACGAGGCTCTTGCCATGCTCCTCGTCCACCTTTCTGCCGCTGATGTTGTTGATGTTGCTCGGCTCGCCGCGCTTGGAATCGAAGCGGTCGTCGATCGTCGTGGAAGTGACGTTCACCTCCGGCAACATGCCCACCTCTGCATACACCGCCTGATTGAACGCCAGCGCGAGCACACCCAATGCAAAAAACTTCTGCCCTCCCATCCCTCATCCCCCTGTAACGATAGTTATTATGAAAATTTGAAGCGGGCGGATTGTATGGACGGGAAATCAACTTGGGAATGTGACATATTGTCGCGCGACAAAATGTCGCAGCATGAATTGCTGTGGCATTTTGCGGTGGAGGCTAATCATCCTGTGAAGCAGGATGTTATGCCGTAACCACAATCCACTCTAACTCGGTGTGACAAATTGTCCCGCAAGGGGATCACGGCCTTCTATGGGAAAAAGTGCGATCTGCAATTCCGCGCCTCTGTATGCGCGCGATCGATGGCGAATACAATTCCTTACAAAAAATCCGGTATGGGAAATGCCGAGCCGCTATACTGAAAAAAGAAAAATTTCGACTGCCTGTCCATGCGCCTTCGCCCGACACATCACGCCTGTGCCCTGCTCTGTTTGTGGAGCGTCTCGGCGCTGGCCGAAACGACCCGCGACCCGTTCGATACGGAAGCGCTGCTGCCGCTCAAGCCTGCGTTGCGCCTGGGTGGCGCGGTCGGCGACCCCTGCGCCGATGCCATGCCGGCCGGTGCGCTCGACTTGCCGGAAGTGGTCAACCTGGCGTTGTGCAGCAACCCGCAGACCCGCGAAGTGTGGGCAAGTGCACGGGTGCAGGCTGCGCAGGTCGGCGTGGGCAGGGCGAGTTACCTGCCAGGCGCAAGCCTGAGCGCCTCGGGCACCCGCACCTCACCCGGTGCGCGCCAGCGCAGTTATGGCCTGACACTCTCCTATCTGCTGTATGACTTCGGCGCGCGCGAGGCCAATCTGGAGAATGCGCGCCAATTGCTGGAGGCTGCGACTGCCACGCAGGACAGCACGGTGCAGGCCGTTTTCCTCCAGGCGGTGCAGTCCTTTTACCAGACGCAGGCAGCCCAGGCGGCGCTGGATGCCGCTCTCGAATCGGAACGCGCCGCAAAGGAAAGCTTTGCCGCCGCCGAGGCGCGCTACGCCACCGGCATCGCCACGCCCGCCGACAAACTGCAGGCGCAGACCGCCTGGTCGCAGGCGACGCTGAACCGCATCACCGCCGACGGCAGTCTGAAAAACACCAGAGGCAGCCTGGCGAACATGCTCGGGCTGGATGCCCACCGGAACGTGATGCTGGTGACAGCAAACACTGCGGCCGCCTCCACGAGATTCGACAGCGACATCGCCGCGCTGATCGAGGATGCCAGGCAGCGCCGCCCCGATCTGCAGGCTGCCGCCGCACAGGTCAAGGCCGCGCAGGCCAGCGTCGATGCGGCGCGCGCATCGGGCAAGCCGTCGGTCTCGCTGACCGCTTCAACCAATCAGGCCAATAGCGCGGGCATCACCTCGCACGGCTCGTCGGTCGGCATCAGCCTGAACGTGCCGCTTTTCTCCGGTTTCGCACCGACCTACCGGATACGCGCCGCCGAGGCGCAAGTGGAGGCGCAAACCGCGCAGCTGGAGCGCTTGCGTCTGCAGGTGGCACTGGATGTATGGACGGCGTACCAGAACCTCGTCACGTCGGCGCAATCGTTGCGCACCACCGCCGACCTGCTGAACAGCGCCGAGCAATCGGAACGCGTCGCGCTCGGCCGCTACAAGGCCGGCGTGGGCAGCATCCTGGACGTGCTGAATGCACAAAGCGCCCTGGCCAGCGCGCGCCAGCAACGCATCCAGTCCACGTTCGACTGGAACATCAACCGTGCCGCCCTTGCCCAGGCAATGGGCAACCTGGACACCGGCCTGCTGCAGGAGTTGTCCAGCGGCAGCCAACAGCCCGGCGCAAATATCCAACAGAAGAAAAGCCAGCCATGAAAAAAATATTGCGCTCCCCGATCGCCCTGTTCTTCATCACCCTTGCCGTCATCACCGCGGGTATCGCCACCTACCGGCAACTCTACCTGGTCGCACCGGAACAGCAATACCGCTGGCAGGCCGCGGAAACGGGCGACCTCACCCAGACCGTTTCCGCCAACGGCACGATCAATCCAGTGACCCTGGTCAGTGTCGGCACACAGGTCTCCGGCACGGTGAAGAAGCTGCATGTGGACTTCAACAGCAAGGTGGAGAAAGGCCAGGTGCTGCTGGAGCTTGATGACGCCCTGCTCTCCGCCCAGCAGAAGCAGAGCCTGGCCAATGTGCATAACGCGATCGCATCACTGGAGCTGGCCGTAGCCAACGAGAGGCGCATGCGCGACCTGTTCGCCCAGGAATATGTCTCGCGGCAGGAGATGGATACCGCCATACAGGCCAGAAAGGCCGCCGATGCGCAGTTGCAGCTGGCGCGCGCGGCGGTGGAAAAGGACAGCGCCAACCTGGCCTATTCGGTGATCCGCTCGCCGGTGGCCGGCGTGGTGGTGGACCGCGCGGTGGACGTCGGCCAGACCGTCGCAGCCAGCCTGCAGACCCCGACGCTGTTCAAGATCGCGCAGGACCTGTCCAAGATGCAGATCCACGCCAACTTCGCCGAAGCGGACATCGGCAGCATCCGCGTCGGGCAGGCGGTGCGCTTCACCGTGGATGCCTTCGCGGGACGCAACTTCCAGGGCGAGGTGATGCAGATACGCCTCAACCCCACCACGCAGCAGAACGTGGTCACCTACGACGTGGTGGTCAACGTGGACAACCCCGAGCATCTCCTGCTGCCCGGCATGACCGCCTATGTCAGCATCGCGGTGGCAGAACGCAAGGGCGTGCTGCTGGTCCCCAACGCCGCGTTGCGCTTCAAACCGGCCAATGCCGACAATCAGAAGCGCAGCGGCCACCCCGGCGGCACACCGGGCGGTGGTACGGCGCCTAAACGCGACGTCTTCTCCGGCAAGGTCTACGTGCTGGAACAAGGCGAGCTCGTCCCCGTCAGCGTGACACTCGGCATCACCGACAGCCGCAACACCGAGATCACCGGCGGCGACCTCAAGGCCGGCGACCAGGTCATCGTCGGCGAGACACAGGCGGCCAAGCCCAAGTCCGGGAACACGCCGCCGCTGAGAATGTTCTGATGACGGATCCTGTCATCCGCATCGAAGGCCTGCACAAGTCCTATGCGACCTCCGCGGGGCTGTTCCCGGCGCTGCGAGGGGTCAGCCTCGGCATCGCCGCCGGCGAGTTCGTCGCGATCATGGGGCCGTCCGGCTCGGGTAAGTCCACCTTCATGAACATCCTCGGCTGCCTCGACAAGCCGACCGATGGACTCTATGTGCTGGACGGCCGCAGCGTCGCGGAATTAAGCAAGGACGAACTGGCCCTGTTGCGCAACCGCGCCATCGGCTTCGTGTTCCAGGGCTTCAACCTGCTGCCGCGCATGTCGCTGCTCGACAACGTCGCCTTGCCGCTGATCTATTGCGGCGTGGAACGCGAGGAGCGCCAGCGGCGCGCCCGCGACCTGCTGGCCAGGGTCGGCCTCGCCGACAAGTCAGACTCCATGCCCAACAAGATCTCCGGCGGACAGCAGCAGCGCGTAGCGATCGCGCGCGCGCTGGTCAACCGGCCGCGCCTGATCCTCGCCGACGAGCCGACCGGCAACCTCGACAGCCACACCAGCGAGGAGATCATGGCGCTGTTCGAGGAGCTCAACCGCGAAGGCATCACCATCGTGCTGGTCACGCACGAGGCGGACATCGCACGCCACGCCAGGCGCCAGGTGCGCTTCCACGACGGAGAGATCGTCGGCGACCAGCCCACACCGCACACGGAACACGCGGCATGAACATGGTGCTGACGATGTTCGGCGAGGCTTGGGGGGCGATGGGCGCCAACCGCATGCGTACGCTGCTGACCATGCTCGGCATGGTGATCGGCGTCGGCGCGGTGGTACTGATGATGTCCATCGGGCAGGGCGCGCAATATGCCATCAAGCAGACCATCAGCGCGATGGGCAGCAACCTGTTTGTGCTGCTCTCCGGGAACACCATGAGTGGGGGCGTGCGCTCCGGCAGTGGCGGCGCCCACACACTGACAGTCGGCGACGCAGAAGCCATCGCCGAACTGCCCGGCGTGCAGACCACCGCACCGATCCATCCCGGCAGCGCGCAGGTCGTGTACGGCCCGAACAACTGGAACACCTCGATCATCGGTACGACGCCAAGCTACCTGGATGCGCGCGCCTGGCAAGTGACCGCGGGAGCGGCATTCACCTCCTCGGACGTGCGCTCCGCCACGCGCGTCGCGCTGATCGGCAAGACGGCCGCAGAAAACCTGTTCGGCAACGAAGACCCGGTCGGCAAGACCATCCGCATCCGGCAAAGCCCGTTCGTCATCCTCGGCACCCTGGCGGTCAAGGGTCAGGGCATGGATGGACGCGACCAGGACGACACCATCATCATCCCGCTCACCACCGCGCAGCGCCAGGTGTTCGGCACCCAGTTCCCGGGGTCGGTGCGCATGATGATGGTGCAGACCACCACCCAGGAAGCCATGTCGGTGGTGGAAAAATCCATGAGCGAGCTATTGCGCCAGCGGCACCGCATCCGCGAGGGCATGGATAACGACTTCTTCCTGCGCAACCTCACTGCCGTGGCCGACTCCGCCGAGGAAAGCACGCGCGTAATGTCGCTGCTGCTCGGCGCGATCGCCTCGGTGTCGCTGCTGGTGGGCGGCATCGGCATCATGAACATCATGCTGGTCTCGGTCACCGAGCGCACCCGCGAGATCGGCATCCGCATGGCGGTCGGCGCGCGCGAACGCGACATCCTGCTGCAATTCCTGCTGGAAGCCATCATCATCTCGCTGGCCGGTTGCTTCATCGGCCTGCTGCTCGGCATCGGCGGTGCGCTGCTGGTCAATGCGCTGACCGGCATGATGGTCGTCATTTCGGGCAGCTCGGCTGTCGTGGCCTTCGGCGTGGCCGCGACGGTGGGCATCTTCTTCGGCTTCTACCCGGCACGCAAGGCCGCGCAGCTCGACCCGATCGAGGCGCTGCGCTACCAGTGACCCTCCTTCACCCGTCACGATTGTCGCCAGTCCGGATCGCGTGATATTCTCGGCCACCATGAAGGCAGCACCCCCGACAGAAGCACAGACCACATGCCCGTATCCATCAAGACCCCGCAGGAAATCGAAAAGATGCGCGTTGCCGGCCGCCTGACCAGCGGGGTGCTCGACTACATCACGCCGTTCGTCAAGACGGGCATGACGACCAATGAGCTGGACAAGCTGTGCCACGACTACATCGTCGATGTGCAACACGCGATCCCCGCACCGCTCGGTTATGCTCCGCAGGGGCATGCACCCTATCCCAAATCGATCTGCACCTCGATCAACCATCAGGTATGCCACGGCGTGCCCGGCGACAAGGCACTCAAGAATGGCGATGTCGTCAATCTGGATGTCACCGTCATCAAAGACGGCTATCACGGCGACAGCAGCCGGATGTTCTATGTCGGCGAACCCTCGATCCAGGCACGGCGGCTGTGCGAGGCCACTTGGCGGGCAATGTGGCACGGCATTCGTGCGGTCAGGCCGGGAGCCTATCTGGGCGACATCGGCCATGCCATCCAGAGTTTCGTCGAGCCGCTCGGTTACAGTGTGGTGCGCGAGTTCTGCGGGCACGGTATCGGCAGGCATTTCCACGAAGAACCGCAGGTGCTGCATTACGGCCGCCCCAGGACGGGAATCCGGCTCGATGCCGGCATGACCTTCACCATCGAGCCGATGATCAATGCGGGCAAGGCGGCGATCAAGCATCTCAATGACGGCTGGACCGTGGTCACCAAGGATCACAGCCTGTCGGCGCAATACGAGCACACCATACTCGTCACCGGGACCGGCTTCGAGGTGCTGACCGTTTCCGATGGCTGCCCTCCCCCGCCGCCCCTCTGATGGAACTGCCGGCAGAACTACCCGACCCCGCCAAGCGACCAGACCCGGAACAGGGCAGAATGGTCGCCGGCCATGACGATGTATCGGCGCTGCGCGAGTCCTTGCGCAGCGATCGCGCGGTGCTTGAACAGGGGTTTCTGAAACATGGCAATGCGGCGCGTCTGCTCGCCGCACACACCCGGCTGATCGACCGCCACCTGCGCCGTGTCTGGCGGCAACTCGCCATGCCGGATAATGTCGCTCTGGCGGCGGTGGGCGGCTACGCGCGCGGCAGGCTCTACCCCAGATCGGATATCGACCTGCTGATCCTGCTGGACAGCGAACCGGGCGAGACATTGCAACAACAACTGCACCGGCTGATCAGGGTGTTATGGGATATCGGGCTGGAAGTCGGCCATAGTGTCCGCACCGTCGCGCAATGCCTCGCCGAAGCTGCCGATATCACGGTACAGACCAACCTGCTCGAAGCGCGCCTGCTCTGCGGCGACAAGGAGCTGTTCGATGAGTTATGCGGCAGCGTGCAACGGCACCTGGATCTGCGCGCTTTTTACCTTGCCAAGCTGCAAGAGCAGCAGAAGCGGCACGCGCGCTACGCAGAGGCAGATTACAACCTTGAGCCGAACCTGAAGGAGAGCCCGGGCGGACTGCGCGACCTGCAGACCGTCACCTGGATCGCGCGCGCGGCGGGCCTGGGTACGCACTGGAGCGAACTCGCGCAGATCGGGCTGCTCACGACCGCCGAGGCGCGCCAGGTCGCGCGCCACAGCGCGCTGCTGGCGACGCTGCGTATCCGCCTGCATTACCTCGCCAGGCGGCACGAGGACCGCCTGCTGTTCGACTTCCAGACCCAGCTCGCCGAACAGATGGGCATCAGCGCCTCGGCCAACCGCCGCGCCAGCGAGCACCTGATGCAGCGTTATTACCGCACGCGGCTGGCGGTGCGCCAGTTCAACACCATCATGCTGCAGAACCTGCATGACTACCTGTTCCGTGAAAAACCGGTGCAGCGCATCCTGAACGAGCGTTTCCAGATCGTCGGCACGCTGCTGGACATCCGCGACGAGCAGCTGTTCGAGCGCGAGCCCGAAGCGATCTTCGAACTGTTCCTGCTGCTGGAACGGCACGGCGAGCTGGCTGATCCCAGCGCGCGGACCCTGCGCGCGCTATGGCGCGCGCAGCATCGGCTGGATGCGGCGTTCCGGCGCGACCCGCAGAACCGCGCGCGCTTCATGGAGATCCTGCGCCAGCCGCATGGGGTGCTCCATGCGCTGCGGCGCATGAACCAGTACGGGATACTCGGCCGTTATCTCCCCGCCTTCGGGCGCATCGTCGGGCAGATGCAGCACGACCTGTTCCACGTCTATACGGTGGACGAGCACATCCTGATGGTGGTGCGCAACCTGCGCCGCTTCGCCGCACCGGAATACGCGCAGGAGATCCCGCTGTGCAGCCAGTTGATGGGCGAATTCGCCCGCCCCGAGGTGTTGTATATCGCCGGGCTGTTCCACGATATCGCCAAGGGGCGCGGTGGAGACCATTCGCAGCAGGGCAAGAAGGATGCGCGCGCATTCTGCGTGCAGCACCGACTCGGCAGCGCCGATACCGACCTGGTCGTGTGGCTGGTCGAGCACCATCTCACCCTTTCCGCCACCGCGCAGAAACAGGACCTGTCCGACCCCGAGGTGATCGCAGGCTTCGCCGGCAAGATCAGGAACGACCGCTATCTGGTCGCACTGTACCTGCTGACCGTCGCGGACGTGCGCGGCACCAGCCCGAAAGTATGGAACGCATGGAAAGCCAAGCTGATGGAAGACCTGTTCCGCCTGACGCGCCGCTACATGAACGACGGCAAGGTCGCCGACCAGCTCGGCGAGATCCGCCGCGCGTCGGCGGATGCGCTCAACCTTTATGCGCTGCCGCCCGATTCCTACCAGCTGCTCTGGGCACAGCTCGACGACAGCTATTTCCTGGATCACTCACCGCAGGAGATCGCCTGGCACACCCGCCTGCTGGCCTTCAAGGTCAACCCCGCTGCGCCCGTCGTGAAGGCACGCCTGAGCCGCGCCGGCGAAGGTTTGCAGGTCATGGTGTATTGCCCGGACCAGCGCGGCCTGTTCGCGCGCATCTGCAACTTCTTCGCGCGCATGAACTACACCATCGTCGAGGCCAAGATCCACACCACGCAGCACGGCTACGCGCTGGACAGCTTCCAGATCATGGAGGCTGCGCGCGGCGAAACGGCATACCGCGACATCATGACCTATATCGAATTCGAGCTGGCGCAGCAGATCGCGCAGGCCAGGCCGATCGTGCTCGCCGCGTCGGGGCGCGTCAGCCGGCAACTCAAGCACTTCCCGATCAGCACCGAGGTCGAGATCAGGCCGGACAACAAGGGGATGCATGTGCTGTCGCTGGTCGCCGGAGATCGCCCCGGCCTGCTGGCGCGCATCGCACTGGTCCTGGACCGGCACAACATCCGCCTGCACCGCGCCAAGATCAATACTTTGGGCAGCCGCGCCGAGGACGTGTTCTGGGTCAGCGGCACGGCGCTCGCGCAACCCGGGCAAGCAGAGGCATTGCGCAACGCCTTGCTGAAAGACTGACGGCACGCCCCCAAGCGGATCACCACCATGCCAGAGATCATCCCGCGCAGCATTCCCGCATCAGCCGTGCAGCACTTGCTCGATAACGGCTATGCATCGGCCCTGGCAAGGATCTTTGCGGCGCGCGGCATCACGGACAGCCGGCAACTGGATACCTCATTGGCCGGGCTGCTGCCGTTCGACAGCCTGAAGAACGCGCGGGAAATGGCCCGCATGCTGGCTGACGCGATCGCCGCAGGGAAAAGGTTCCTGGTCATCGCCGACTACGATGCCGACGGCGCGACCGCCTGCGCCGTGGCGGTGCGCGGGTTGCGCGGTTTTGGCGCGCAAATCGGTTTCATCGTGCCGAACCGCTTCGAATACGGTTACGGACTGACGCCCGAGATCGTTCACCTGGCCGCCGAATCACAACCGGACATCCTGCTGACGGTGGATAACGGTATCGCCAGCGTCGAGGGCGTGGCCGAAGCCAACCGGCTGGGCATGCAGGTATTCGTCACCGACCACCATCTGCCCGGCGATTCGCTGCCGGAGGCGGCCTGTATCGTGAACCCGAACCAGCCCGGCTGCGGATTCCCCGGCAAGCATCTGGCGGGTGTGGGAGTGATGTTCTACGTGCTGCTGGCGTTGCGCGCCGAGTTGCGCGAACGCGGCGCGTTCGCAGACACCCCAGAACCCAGGCTCGCCGAACTGCTCGATCTGGTCGCGCTGGGCACCGTCGCCGATGTCGTAAGGCTGGACCAGAACAACCGCATCCTCGTGCAGCATGGCCTGCAACGCATCCGTGCCGGGCGCGCCTGCGCGGGCATCGACGCGCTGTTGCAAGTAGCGGGGAAGAACCGCGAAAAGATCTCCAGCCAGGATCTGGGCTTTGCCGTCGCGCCGCGCCTGAATGCGGCCGGCAGGCTGGACGACATGGGTCTGGGCATAGCCTGCCTGCTGGCCGACGACGCCCCGGCCGCCCTGCAGATCGCCGCAAGACTGGACAGCCTCAACCGCGAGCGGCGCGGCATCGAGGCGGACATGCAGGACAGCGCGCTGGCGGTGCTGGAGCGAATCAACCCCAGCGACCGTTTCAGCCTTGTACTGTTCGACGAGACCTGGCATCAGGGCGTGGTCGGCATCCTCGCCTCGCGCCTCAAGGATAAGTTCCACCGGCCAGTGATCGCTTTTGCACGCGCCAACGACGCGGAATTGAAAGGCTCTGGACGCTCCATCGCGGGATTGCACCTGCGCGATGCGCTGGACCTGGTCAGCAAGCGCCATCCGGCACTGATCAAGAAATTCGGCGGCCATGCAGCCGCTGCGGGCCTGAGTATCGGCGAGAGCGATTTTGCCGGTTTTGCCGCCGCCTTCGAACAAATATCGCGTGAACTGCTCGATACGAACGACCTGGCGCAACGCATCGAGACCGATGGCGCGCTGGAACATGCCGCGATGAACCTGGACGTGGCGCGCCTGCTCGACGGACAGGTGTGGGGTCAGGGCTTCCCTGCCCCGCAGTTCGACGATGATTTCGTCGTGCAAAACCAGCGTGTGGTCGGGGAAAGGCACCTCAAGTTGCGCCTTGACGCAAAAGGCAAGATCGTCGAGGCGATGCTGTTCAGGCACAGCGAACCGCTGCCCGAACGGATCCATGCCGTGTACAGCCTCAGCGTCAATGAATACAATGGCATGCAGAGTTTGCAACTCATCATTCGCCACTGGCAAGAAACGGAGGGGTGAGCAAATGGAAACCGGCTTCCTGCAGGGCAACAACATCGAGGCCCTGCCGCAGTTTCTCACCAGCCTCGCCATCGGCCTGCTGATCGGGCTGGAACGCGAGCGCAACCCGTCGGCCAAGGCCGGATTGCGCACCTTCGCGCTGGTTGCCGTGTTCGGCACCCTGGCCGCGCTGCTCTCCACGAGGCTCGGCTCACCATGGCTGCTGATCGCCGGCCTGTTTGTCATAGCCGGCACGATCATCGCCGCCTACAGCAGCAATCCCGGCGAGCCGCCTGGACAGGACCAGGGCAGGGAGAACGACCCGGGCACCACTACCGTGGTCGCGCTCGTCCTGTGTTACGGGCTGGGCGCGATGATCTGGTACGGCCTTGCCAAACTGGCCGTGATGCTGGCGATCGTCATCACCGCCCTGCTCTACTTCAAACCCGAATTGCGCGGGCTGTCGCAAAGGCTCACGCGCCGCGACCTGGTCGCGGTGCTGCAATTCGCGGTGCTGACCTTTATCGTATTGCCGATCCTCCCGGATCAGAATTACGGCCCCTATGATGCCTTCAATCCGCATCAGGCCTGGTTGATGGTGGTGTTGATCTCCGGCATCAGCCTGGCCGGCTATGCCGCGCTGCATGTGGTGGGAACCCGCTATGGCGCGCCGCTGCTGGGTTTCCTCGGCGGCCTCGTTTCCAGCACCGCAACCACGATGATCTATGCGAAACACGGCAAGAGCGGCCAGGCCATGCCGAACCTTGCCGCATCGGTGATCGTCATCGCCAGCATGGTGGTGTTGCTGCGCCTGCTGGTGGTCAGCGCCGTGGTCGCCTATGGTGCGTTGCCCAGCCTGCTGCCGGTGCTGGCAGGCGGCTTGCTGTTTGGCCTGACGGTTGCCTTGTACGGCTGGCGCAAGATGAACAGTGCAGCCGAACTCTATATCCCCGAGACTTCCAACCCGGCCGAACTGCATACCGCTGTCGGTTTCGGCCTGCTGTATGTCATCGTGCTGCTGGGCGCGGCATGGATGGCGGATATCGCCGGCAGCCGGGGCCTGTATGCGGTAGCGTTGGCATCGGGACTGACCGACGTGGATGCCATCACCCTGTCCAGCCTGCGCCTTTTCAACCTCGGCCAATTGAGCGAGCAGCAGACCGTCACGGCGATCGCGCTCGCCGTGCTTGCCAACCTCGCCTTCAAGTTCGGCATGGTGGTTTTCATCGGCGGCCGGACTCTCGCCAGGCATGTTTCCACAGGCTTCGGCGCGATCGCCTGCGGAATGCTGCTGGGGCTGTTTGCGCTATAATCGCGCCCTTTTCAACATGCGACAACATCATGGAAGCCGAACAACTTAATTCCCTCGCCAATCAGCTGCAGGACCTGGGTCTGCGCAGCGCCGAATTGCGGAGGTATCTTTGACTTCGATATCAAGCAGGAACGCCTAGCCGAAGTCAGCGAACTCGCCGAAGACCCTGCCGTCTGGCAGGACGCCAAGCGCGCGCAGGAGCTGGGGCGCGAGCGCAAGATGCTGGAAGGCGTAGTGTTCGGCCTCAAGCAGATCCAGCAGAATCTCGCCGATGCCGCCGAGCTGTTCGAGATGGCGAAGGCGGAAAACGACGATGACAGCCTGCTCAGCATCGCCACCGACATCCGGGATATCGAGAAGCGTGTCGCGGCGATGGAATTCCGCCGCATGTTCGCCCACCCGATGGACCCGAACAACTGTTTCCTCGATATCCAGTCCGGCTCGGGCGGCACCGAAGCGCAGGACTGGGCATCGATGCTGCTGCGCATGTACCTGCGCTACTGCGAACGCAAGGGCTTTCAGGTCGAAGTGCTGGAACAATCCGACGGCGAGGTCGCCGGCATAAAAGGTGCGACTATCAAGGTGATCGGCGACCATGCCTACGGCCATCTGCGCACCGAGACCGGCGTGCATCGGCTGGTGCGCAAATCACCGTTCGATTCCGGCAACCGCCGCCATACCTCGTTCTCCAGCGTGTTCGTCTACCCGGAAGTGGACGAATCCATTGAAGTCGAGATCAACCCCGCCGACCTGCGCGTGGACACCTACCGCGCCTCGGGCGCGGGCGGCCAGCACATCAACAAGACCGACTCGGCGGTGCGCATCACCCACCTGCCCACCAACATCGTGGTGCAATGCCAGAACGACCGCTCGCAGCACCGCAACCGCGCCGAGGCGATGGCCATGCTGAAATCACGCCTGTACGAGGAAGAGCTGCGCAAACGCAACGCCGAGAAACAGGCGATGGAAGACGGCAAGACCGACATCGGCTGGGGGCACCAGATCCGCTCCTACGTGCTCGACCAGTCGCGCATCAAGGATCTGCGCACCAACCACGAGGTCGGCAACACCCAGGCCGTGCTGGACGGCGACCTGGACGATTTCATCTCGGCCAGTTTGAAGCAGGGCGTTTAATTAGGAAGATGACATGACTACCGGAAACGATAATCTAGACCAAAAAATCGACGAGACCATGAGCGAGGTTCACGCTGAAATAAAGCTCGTACAAGAACGCCGCGCCAAGCTCGATGCGATACGCAAAGCAGGTGTCGCCTTCCCCAACGATTTCGAGCGCAAGCATCTGGCGGGCGACCTGCATGCCGAATTCGGCGAGAAGACGCACGACGAACTGGAGGCTATGCAGGTCCAGGTCGCGGTTGCCGGGCGCATGATGCTCAAGCGCGTGATGGGCAAGGCCAGCTTCGCCACGGTGCAGGACATGAGCGGGAAGATCCAGCTGTTCATCAGCAACAACGATACCGGCGAGGAGGCGCACAACGCGTTCAAGCATCACGACCTCGGCGACATCCTCGGCGCGCAGGGCGTGCTGTTCAAGACCAAGACCGGCGAGCTTTCCGTGCGTGTGTCGCAAGTGCGCCTGCTGACCAAGGCGCTGCGCCCGCTACCGGAAAAATTCCACGGCCTGACCGACCAGGAACAGAAATACCGCCAGCGCTATCTCGACCTGATCACCAACGAGGACGCGCGCAAAGTGTTCATGACGCGCACCCGGATCATTCAGGCGATCCGCGAGTTCTTCATCCGCCACGGCTACCTGGAAGTGGAGACACCGATGATGCACCCCATCCCCGGCGGTGCGGCGGCCAAGCCTTTCGAGACGCACCACAACGCGCTGGACATGAAGATGTATCTGCGCATCGCGCCGGAGCTTTATCTGAAGCGCCTGGTGGTGGGCGGCTTCGAGAAGGTGTTCGAGGTCAACCGCAATTTCCGCAACGAGGGGTTGTCGACACGGCACAACCCGGAATTCACCATGCTGGAATTCTACGAGGCGTACCGCGATTACAGATACCTGATGGATTTCAGCGAGAGCCTGTTCTGCGAAGTGGCGCATAAGGTGCTGGGCACGACGCTCATCAGCTACCAGGGCAAGGAACTGGACCTGGGCAAGCCGTTCCACCGCCTGACCATGGTGCAGGCGATCCGGAAATACCACCCGCAATTCACCGATGCACAACTCAATGACCGCGAATTCGTGATCGCCGAGCTGCAGGACCTCAAGGCCAAATACAAGCCTGGGGACGGCCTCGGCGGACTGCAGCTTTCGCTGTTCGAGGAGCTTGCCGAACCGCACCTGTTCGAGCCGACCTTCATCATCGATTACCCGATCGAGGTGTCACCGCTGGCGCGGTCAAGCGACACGCGCCCCGGAATCACCGAGCGTTTCGAACTGTTCATGGTGGGTCGCGAGATCGCCAACGGCTTCTCGGAACTGAACGATGCGGAAGACCAGGCTGCGCGCTTCGATGCGCAGGTCGCGGCGAAGGAAGCCGGCGACGAGGAGGCGATGTACAAGGACAGCGACTATGTGCGTGCGCTGGAATACGGCCTGCCGCCGACCGCCGGCGAGGGCATCGGCATCGACCGGCTGGTGATGCTGCTCACCGACAGCGCCAGTATCCGCGACGTGATCCTGTTCCCGCACATGCGCCCGGAATAGGCCCGGGGTTCATCGGCACCCTGGGCCGTGGTATGCTGCTCCAAGCAGTATGCAACCCGTTCCTGAATCACTTCAACCCACGCAAGGAGCCAGAAATGAAGATCAATGTAGGCGGTATCGACCGTATTTTGCGTATCGCGGCAGGGCTGGTGCTCATCGCGCTGGCGGCCAGCGGAATCGTAGGCATGTGGGGCTGGATCGGCATACTACCCCTGCTGACCGGCATCTTCAGGTTCTGCCCGGCCTATACCCTGTTCGGCATGAACACTTGCCCGATGAAAAAATGATCCCTCTTCACCGGTTCGCAAGTTCACTCACATCATCTTGTAGTAAAAACGAATACCACGCCACACCGTTAAAAGACCCAGCACGATGATGAACAGTGCCGCGCCGCGCAGCAGCCAGCCACGGGTCTTCACTCCCAGCCTGCCGAACAGGAAGCTGGCGGCCAGCATGGACGGCAGCGTACCGGCACCGAAGGCCAGCAACAGCAATCCTCCCGCAGCCGGGCTGGGCGCGGTGGTGGCCTGTACCGCCATCGCCATGGTCATCGAACAGGGCATCAGCCCGTTGATCGCGCCACCGATGCTCGCTCCGGCCACCGGGCCACGCTGAGTGGCCGCAGCGAACTGCTGGTGCAGCCAGGCAAGCGGTGCGAAGCGCAGTTTGTTGCGCACCGGCGACAGGCCGAGCATGTCGAGGCCGAGCAGGATCACGATGAGCCCGGCAACGATCTCCAGGACGCCCTGCGCCTTGCCAATGATGCCGGTCTGCACCAGCACTGCGCCCAGTGACGCGGCAGTCAGCCCGATCATCCCGTAGACCGTGACGCGGGCGGCATGATAGGCAAGATAGGGCACGTAACTCCGCGCGCCGAGGCGCATGAAGAAACTCGATACCAGGCCGCCGCACATGCCGAGGCAATGGCCGCTGCCGAGGACGCCGGTCATGAAGGCGATCCAGTAGGAGAATTCGACGATATGTTGGCTATGTCCCATGATGCTTGTGTCAATCCTTTTGTAGACGCAGCGAATTGGTGACTACCGACACCGAGCTCATCGCCATCGCCGCCGAGGCGATCATCGGGCTGAGCCGCCCGGCTGCCGCCACCGGGATCGACACCACGTTGTAGCCGAGCGCCCAGAACAGGTTCTGGCGGATGATCTGCATGGTCCGCCGCGACAGCTCGATGGCAGCGGCGACACGCGCGATATCCCCGCCGACCAGCGTGACGTCGGCGGCTTCCAGCGCGATGTCGGCGCCGCCGCCGACGGCGAACCCGACATTCGCGGCGGCCAGCGCCGGCGCATCGTTGATGCCGTCGCCGATCATGCCGACCCGCAAACCCTGTGCCTGCAGGTCGCGAACCAGCGCCAGCTTGTCGGCCGGAGTGGCGCGCGCGATGACCCGGTCTATGCCCACTTCGCGCGCGATGTGGTGCGCGGCTGCCTCGACGTCGCCGGTGGCCATGACCGTCTCGATGCCGAGGCGATGCAGCAGGGCGATGGCCGCGCGGGCGCCCTCGCGCGACCGGTCGGCGATGGCGAACAGCGCTACCGCCTTGCCGCCCAGCGCCACGAAGACCGGTGTCTTGCCCTGGTTGGCGTAAGCCTCGGCCGGCGCGGCGAGCTCGCCCATTGCCATGCCGTTCTCCTCCAGCAGGGCTGCGTTGCCGATGAGCAGCGGAGTCCTGCCATGCTTGGCGCGCACGCCCCGCCCGGCCACCGCCTCGAAGCTGCCGACCTTGGTCACCGGCGCGTTGCGCTCGCAGCAATAGGCGACTATCGCCCGTCCCAGGAAATGTTCAGAGTGGTCTTCCGCTCCCGCGACAAGCGACAGCAACTGCGCGTCGTCGAGTGCGGAAACATTGAGGAAATCGGTGACCGCCGGCTTGCCTTCGGTGATGGTACCGGTCTTGTCGAACACCACGGTGGTGAGCCGGGCGGCGGTTTCCAGCGCTTCGCCGTTGCGGATGTAGATGCCGCGCCGTGCCGCCTGCCCGGTGCCTACCATGATCGCGGTGGGTGTGGCCAATCCCAGCGCGCATGGACAGGCGATCAGCAGCACCGCGACGGCATGCGCGAGGGAACGCGGCAGCGGGTGCCCGGCCAGCATCCAGCCCGAGAAAGTGAGCACGGCGATACCGCCGACCGCCGGCACGAAGCGCGCCGAGATGCGGTCGGCAAGTTTCTGTACCGGCAGCTTGGCGCCCTGCGCGTGATCCACCAAACGCACGATGCCGGCCAGCACGGTATTGCCGCCGACGGCAGTGACGCGCATGGTGAAACTGCCCATCCCGTTGAGGCAGCCGCCGATGACCGGAGCCGCGTGCTCCTTCGCCACCGGCAGCGATTCTCCGGTGACCAGTGCTTCATCGACGCTGGAGCTCCCTTCCAGCACCACGCCGTCGGTCGGGATGCGTTCGCCGGGGCGCACGCGCAAAGTGTCGCCGACCACCACCTCGTCGATGTGCACCACGAACTCGCGCCCGTCACGCAAGACGGTGGCGGTTTCCGGTTGCAGCTCGATCAGCTTGCGGATCGCATCGCTGGCACGGCCTTTTGCCTTCTCCTCCCAATAGCGCCCGAGGAGGACGAAAGCGATGATGCTGGCGGCCGCCTCGAAATACACATAATGACTGCGCCGCACCAGGCCCGGCAGGCTGTACAGATAGGCCGCCCCGGCGCCCAACGCGATCAGCGTATCCATGTTGGCGGCGCGTTGCCGCGCCAGCATCTGTGCCTTTTTGAAGATCTCCTTACCGGGGCCGAACATGACTGCGGTGGTGAGCGCGAATTCGATCACGCGCAGCAACGGGGAGCGGTGCATCGACATGCCGATCACCGCGACCGGCACCGCCAGCACGGCGGCAAGCTGGAGGCGGCGCTTGGCCAGCGCCAGTTGCTCCTTTTCGCGTTCCACCAGCAGGCGCCGTTGTGCCAGCGTGTCCATCGGCCGCGGCGTGTAGCCGAGCCTCGCGACCAGCGCCGAAACTTCCTCGCGGCCGAGTGCCCCGGTGACACTGGCGCTGCCGGCGGCATAATTGACGCTGGCGTTCTGCACGCGCGGGTCGCGTCTCAGGCTCATCTCGATGAGCAGCGCGCAGGAGGCGCAGGTCATGCCTTCCACCGCGACGGCGCATTCCTGCAGCGGGCCGTCGGGTGGGGCGGCAGACAGTGGTGCGGACGGCCTGACCGAGATGTTGCCGATCACAGCACCGAGGATGGTGAGCAGGTTGGCTTCCGGCAGGCGCGCCGAATCATAGTACAGCGTGACCGAGCCGATGGCCGGCACACTGCGCACTTCCCTGATCTCCGGACGTTTTCTGAGCAGTATCTCGAGGATGTAGCAGCGCTCCGGATTCTTTTCCAGCAGGGGCGAAACGATGCGCAGACGCCGGGACAGGCGATGCGCGACCGAGAAGCTGGCAGGAGCGGCGACAGTCATGGCTTCTTGGCGGATTGCTTACGATAGCGAACCAGCAGAAATACCAGATAGAAGGTCGTCAGCCAGGCATTGCGATACTTCAGCGGCTCCTTCAGCCATTTCTGGTTGATCAACTCCCAGTGCGTCTTGACCAGATAGAAGACGACGATGTCGTTGAAGAAGTTGGTCACCGATTTTTCCGACAAGATGTTCTGCAGCACCGGCTTGCCGCGCGTTTGTGCGGCGGCGAACTGGGACAGCAACCTGGCCTTCGTCTTCAGATCCACGGTCTTGTCCTTGAGCCACTGCAAGGGCTGGGCGACATGCAGCCGCTGGGTCATGGAAGCGATGGCGGTTGCACGCTGTTTCTGTGCCGCCGGGGTGGCCAGCGCGCCGTGCAGGCAGCGTGCCACCTCGTGCAGCCCGCAGGCATGCGGATCGTAGTACACCGACAGCTTGCCCTGGCGGCGGTAGACAGTGGCCCGATACACCCCGGGGAGGTTGCGCAGGCTCTCCTCGATCGCTGCAGCGAAAGCTTCCTCGCACAACGCCGCGGGAAGCGCGAAGCGCGCATGCCCCGTACCGCGATAGCGTATGACGACTTGCCGGGCGAGCGTTTCCGGAGAGAATGTGTCACTCATGGCGTCTCCTTGTCTGCCGGTTCAATGGAACCGGCCTGCTCTTTCAGGCTGCGGGCTGCCCCGGTTTGGCGGCCTGTTGCCCTTCCTTTTCCTTGCTTTCCTCGATCAGGTCGGCGAGGCTTTCCTTCTGCTGCAGGATGAAATCCTTGCCCATGCCGCTGGCCTTGGACAGTGCCAGAACGATCTGGTCCTGGTGCTTGTGCAGGTAATAGCCGGCGATCATGCCCGCGGCCAGCATCACCCACGGGTTGCGCAGCAACGCGCCGCCCAGCAGTCCGCGCCCCGCGGCGAAGCCGGTGGCGGCCAGCACTGCACCATGGGCGACAGGATTCGCAGAACCCATCATGTGCGGCATGTTCTTCGCCGCTTCTTGCATCATTCCATTCATGGCGTTTCTCCTTTAGAAAGTTGCTTGTCGTTTGGCGTAACGGGTGTTCCGGTTTCATGCAGCATTTGATAGA
>JBGARW010000033.1:0-21444 GCA_044230015.1 Gallionella sp.
GCTGAGTTTGCTGGCCACACGCGGGCAGATTCCTCCGGGTTAATCCGGGCGGATCAAGATCCTTTCAGCGAGAAGCGGCGCCATGTCGGAGAAAAAATCCTTCCCTTTGTCCCGTGTCTACGGCCTGCTGGAGCCGGGGCCGGTGGTGCTGGTGACCACCGCGCACAAGGGCAAGGCGAACATCATGGCCCAGTCGTGGCACACCATGATGGAGTTCGAGCCACCGCTGGTGGGTTGCGTGATCAGCGGGAACAACCACAGCTTCGACGCACTCGTAGAAACGGGGGAATGCGTGCTCAGCATCCCGTCGGTGGAGCTGGCGAAACAGGTGGTGGGCATCGGCAACTGCTCGGGCAAAGAGGTGGACAAGTTCAGGAAGTTCAAGCTGACGCCGTTGCCCGCCTCACAAGTGGCGGCGCCGCTGATCGCCGAGTGCTACGCCAACCTCGAATGCCGGGTGGCCGATACGCGCATGGTGAACAAGTACAACTTCTTCGTGCTGGAGGTGGTCAAGGCGTGGATCGACCCCGCCATGAAGAACCCGCGCACGCTGCATCATCAGGGCAAGGGCGTGTTCAGGGTGGCGGGTGATATGATCAAGCTGCCTTCCAGGATGAAATGACCGATGCTGAACAGATAACTCATGGCAAAAGCAAAAACGATCTATAGCTGCACCGAATGTGGCGGACAGTCTCCCAAATGGCAGGGGCAGTGCCCGCATTGCATGGAGTGGAACACGCTGATCGAGTCGGTCGCGGAGGTTGCCGCACCCGGCGCTAAAAACCGCTTCAGCGCGCTGGCGGCGAGCGGCAAGGTGCAGAGGCTCTCCGAGGTCGAGGCGGCGGAGGTGCCACGCACGCCGACCGGCATCGCCGAATTCGACCGTGTGCTGGGCGGCGGGCTGGTGTCCGGCGCGGTGGTGCTGATCGGCGGCGATCCGGGCATCGGCAAATCAACGCTGCTGCTGCAAGTGCTGGCGCATCTCTCCGATCAACAAAACACCCTGTATGTCAGCGGCGAGGAGTCGGCGCAGCAGATCGCCTTGCGCGCCAGGCGCCTGGCGCTGGATGCGCGCAGCCTGCGCCTGTTGCCGGAGATCCAGCTGGAGAGGATCCAGGCAACGATCGTCGCAGACAAGCCCGACGTGGTGGTGATCGATTCGATCCAGACCGTCTATTCCGAGCAGCTCACCTCCGCGCCCGGCTCGGTGGCGCAGGTGCGCGAATGCGCCGCGCAACTGACGCGCATCGCCAAGAGCAGCGACATCACGATGATCCTGGTCGGCCACGTCACCAAGGAAGGCGCGCTGGCCGGGCCGCGCGTGCTGGAGCATATCGTCGATACGGTGCTGTATTTCGAGGGCGACACGCATTCCAGCTTCCGCCTGATCCGCGCGTTCAAGAACCGCTTCGGTGCGGTGAACGAGCTTGGCGTGTTCGCGATGACCGAGAAGGGGCTGCGCGAGGTGAGCAACCCGTCCGCGCTGTTCCTGTCGCAACACGGTCAGCAGGTCGCCGGCTCGTGCGTGATGGTGACGCAGGAAGGCACGCGCCCCTTGCTCGTGGAGATCCAGGCCCTGCTCGACGAGGCGCATTCGCCGAATGTGCGACGGCTCTCATTGGGTCTGGAACAGAACCGGCTGGCGATGCTGCTCGCCGTATTGCACCGCCACGCGGGCATCGCCTGCTTCGATCAGGATGTGTTCATCAACGCGGTGGGCGGTGTGAAGATCACCGAGCCGGGAGCCGACCTCGCGGTGATCCTCGCAATGGTCTCCTCGCTGCGCAACAAGCCGCTGCCGGAGAAGCTGGTGGTGTTCGGCGAAGTCGGCCTGGCCGGCGAGGTGCGCCCGGTGCAGCGCGGCCAGGAGCGCCTGCGCGAGGCTGCCAAGCTGGGCTTCACGCAGGCCATCATCCCCAAAGCCAACGCTCCGAAGCAGAAGATCCCGGGTATCGAGATCGTCGCGGTGGAGCGCGTGGAGGAGGCGGTCGGGCGCATGCGCTGACACCGTTTCATCGGTGGAGTTTGTTTCTGCCTGTTTTGGCCTTTGTGTATACTTGGGCAATCACACAATGGCGTAAGATTGCGACGATGACTGTTTCCAATCGCACACTGCTGGAACGGAGCAAACTGTTCCGCAATATCAACCTGGAGAGCGTTGAGCACATCCTGAAAGAATGCCAGGTCATCACCCTGAAAAGTGGCGCGACACTGCTGGAAGTCGGACAGAAGAACACCTCGCTCTATCTGGTGCTGGACGGCGAGCTTCGCGTCTATCTGAGCGGCCGTGACCTGTCTGTGCATGCCGTGCTGGGGCCGGGGGAATGCGTCGGCGAACTGTCGCTGATCGACGGCGGGAATAGTGCGGCACTGGTCATGGCAGCACGGGATACACGCATGCTGGCGGTGCCGCACGAGCTGGTCTGGTCGATGGTGGAAAGCTCGAATGGCATCGCCCGCAACTTGCTGGCCATTCTTGCCGGCCGCATCCGCAATGACAATCTGTTGCAGGTGACGACATCCGAGCCCAGCCTCGAATTCGAGATGGCCACCCATATCGACACACTGACGGGGTTGCACAACAAGAGCTGGATGGGCGAAGCGTTCCAGCGCATGGCACAGCGCTGCGAGCGCAACGGGATGCCGCTTTTCCTGCTGGTGGCGGATATCGACCTCTTCAAGAATTTCAATGACAGCTACGGCCATCTCGCGGGCGACAGTGTCCTGAAGCTGGTGGCCAGGGTCATGGCGGCAAACCTGAGGCCGCACGACCTGTTGGGGTACCTGGGCGGGGACAGGTTCGCCATACTGCTGGCGGAAAGGTCATCCGATGGCGCCATGAAAATGGCCGAGCGCCTGCGTGATGCGGTTGCCGCGCCTGTGCTGCGCATCGCCAAGGGCGGCGCGCAGGCCGCCACTACCACCCAGACGATCAAGGAGGAGCATGTTACGGTCTCGCTCGGCGTTTCGACGGTGCTGCACGGCGATACGCTGGATTCGGCGCTGGCCGGGGCCGATGAAGCCCTCCGGCAGGCCAAGGCGGACGGGCGCAACCGGGTGAGCATGGCGGCACACGGTTGAGCGGGGCCTGGTGGCGACGACGTCCGGCTTGCCGGACGGACACAAGCACAACAATAAATGGTGATGGGGGCATGTGGTGGCAATCCTGATGCTGATGGCGGTACTGCTCGTGATCCTGGCGCTGGCCTTCTTTCGCGCCTCCATCACCAGCTGGTTGCTGGCGACGATGGTGGTCGTGCCGGTCGTGGCGATCCAGTCGCGCATTTCGGAAACCGCCCTGCAGGGACTGTTCTTCGGGTTGCTTCTGTTCATCGTGCTGTTCGGTATCCCTGTCCTGCGCCGCACGGTGGTCAGCGGTACAGTCCTCAGGATATTCCGCAGGATCCTGCCGCAGGTCTCCGTCACCGAGCAGGAGGCGATCGATGCCGGCACGGTGTGGTGGGATGGCGACCTGTTCGGCGGCTACCCCGACTGGAACAAGTTGCTGGCCTTCCCGAAAGGCGGGTTGAGCGCCGCGGAGCAGGTCTTTCTGGACAACGATGTCGAGCAGTTGTGCGCCATGCTGGACGACTGGGATATCACGCACAGGCGCGCCGACCTGCCGCCCGAGGTCTGGCAGTTCATGAAGACCAGGGGTTTCTTCGGCATGATCATCCCGAAGCGCTACGGCGGCCTCGGGTTCTCCGCGCAGGCGCACTCTGCGGTGGTGAGCAAGGTGGCTTCGCGCAGCGGCACGGCGGCGGTGACGGTGATGGTGCCCAACTCCCTGGGGCCTGCCGAGCTGCTGTTGCATTACGGCACGGAGGAGCAGAAGGAAAGATACCTGCATCGCCTGGCGGGCGGGCTGGAAGTGCCGTGCTTTGCGCTGACCGGTCCGTTCGCCGGTTCTGATGCCGGCGCGATCCCCGATCACGGCGAGGTATGCTACGGAAAATTCGAGGGCCGGCAGAACGTGCTGGGTGTTCGCCTGACCTGGGAAAAACGCTATATCACCCTGGCGCCGGTCGCGACACTGCTCGGCCTGGCATTCAAACTGTACGACCCGGAGCGGATATTGGGCGGCGAGGTCGATCGCGGCATCACGCTCGCGCTGATCCCGACCTGTCTGCCGGGTGTGCAGACCGGCCGCCGCCATTTTCCGCTGAATTCCGCCTTTCTGAACGGGCCGACACAGGGCAGGGAGGTGTTCGTGCCGATGGACTGCATCATCGGCGGCGCAGCGCGCATCGGACAGGGCTGGCGCATGCTCATGGAATGCCTGGCGGCAGGGCGCTCGATCTCGCTGCCCGCCAGCAGCATCGGCGGCATGAAGCTGGCGGCCCGCACCAGCGGCGCGTACAGCAGGGTGCGCAAGCAGTTCCATCTTCCCATCGGCAGGTTCGAGGGGATCGAGGAGCCGCTGGCGCGCATCGGCGCCCATACCTACATGATCGATGCGGCGCGCCGCCTCACCGCACTGGCGGTGGACATGGGCGAGAAGCCGTCGGTGATCTCGGCCATCGTCAAATACCACGCCACGGAATACGGGCGCAGCGTCATCAATGACGCGATGGATGTGCATGGCGGCAAGGGCATCTGCCTCGGGCCGGATAACTACCTGGCGCGCGATTACCAGCAGGTGCCGATCGCCATCACCGTGGAAGGCGCCAACATCCTGACGCGCAGCATGATCATCTTCGGGCAGGGCGCGATCCGTGCACACCCCTATGTGCTGAAAGAAATGACGGCAGCGCGCGACCCCGACCGCAAGCAGGGGCTGCGGCAGTTCGACGAGGCCCTGTTCGGGCATGTCAGTTTTGCCCTGAGCAATGCGGCACGCAGCTTCGTGTTCGCGCTGCTCAACGGGCGCGGCATCCCCGCCCCCGTGGCAGCGATGGAGGAAACCGACCGCTACTACCGGCAGTTGACGCGTTTTTCCGCGGCATTCGCCCTGGCTGCGGATGTGGCGATGGCGGTATTGGGCGGTTCGCTGAAGCGGCGCGAGAAGATCTCCGCGCGCCTCGGCGATGTGCTGGGCATGCTGTACCTGTGTTCGGCGGCGCTGAAGCGCTTCGAGGACGACGGCCGCCCGGACGGAGACCTGCCGTTGCTGCACTGGGCGATGCAGGATGCGCTGTACCAGACCCAGCAGGCTCTCAATGGCATGATACGGAACTTTCCGAACGCCCCTGCACGCTGGATGTTGAATGCGCTGGTCTTTCCGACGGGGTTGCGCCTGTCCCCGCCGGCCGACCGTCTCGGCCACGAGATCGCCACTTTGCTGATGCAGCCCGGCGCGGCGCGCGACCGCCTGACTGCGGGGATGTATATCCCCGATGACGAACAGGATGCGGTGGGCGCGCTGGAAGCGGCCCTTGCCAGCACGCTGGCCTGTGAACCTCTGCAGGCTGAGCTGGAAGAGGCGCGCAAGGCCGGCAAGCTGAAGGCGCTGGAAGAACTACCGCGTATCGCCGAGGCGCGCGACACCGGATTGATTACGCCGGAGCAGGCGCTGCGACTGGAGCGCGATTACGCGCTGCGCCGCAAGGTCATCATGGTGGACGACTTCGCGCCCGAGGAGTTGCACGCGGGGCGGTCGTGATGGTTTTCTCTCGGGGGCAGGAGATGCAGGCACAGGCAAATGACGTGATCACCCCGCAGCAGGCGGGCACCTTGTACGGGCTGTTCGTGGAGCGCGTGCGCCGCTCGCCGGACAAGGTCGCCTATCATTATTTCCATCAGGAAAGCTGGCGTGACATCACTTGGCGCGAGATGCTGGTCGAGGTGGCGCGCTGGCAGGCGGCGCTGGCGGGTTTGGCATTGCAGCGCGGCGACCGCGTCGCGATCATGCTGCGCAACTGCCCCTGCTGGATGATGTTCGACCAGGCAGCGATGTCGCTGGGGCTGGTGGTGGTGCCGCTGTATACCGTGGATCGCCCGGACAACGTCGCCTACATCGTCAACGATGCCGACGTAAAGGTGCTGCTGTTCGAGAATGACGACCAATGGCAGGCCTTGCGCACGGTGCGCGGCCAGATCGGCGGCGTGAAGCAGTTCGTGAGCATCGACGCCGTGCGCGACAGCGGCGAGCCGCGCCTGAGATCCATGGAGGAATTCTTGCCGCCCACGGCGCAGTTGCGGCAAATGCCATCCTGCGACATGAACGAGCTGGCAAGCATCATCTACACCTCCGGCACCACCGGCAAGCCGAAAGGCGTGATGCTGAGCCACGCGAACATGCTGACCAACGCATACGCCTGCCTGGATTTCTTCCCGGTCAACGAAAACGACACCTTTCTGTCCTTCCTGCCGCTGTCGCACACCTTCGAGCGCACGGTCGGCTACTACCTGTCGGTGATGGCCGGCGCAAAGGTCGCCTTTGCGCGTTCCGTTGCGCAGCTGACCGGCGACCTGCATGTCATCCGTCCCACCATCCTGATCTCGGTGCCGCGCATCTACGAGCGCGTGTACAGTGCGGTGCGTACCAGGCTGGAAGAAAGTTCGCCGCTGAAGCGCAAGCTGTTCGATCTCACCGTGGAAACCGGCTGGGCGCGCTTCCTGCACCGGCAGGGGCGCGGCACATGGAAGTTGTCGTTCCTGCTCTGGCCGCTGCTGCAAAAGCTGGTTGCGCAAAAGGTCCTCGATCACCTTGGCGGGCGGCTGCGCGTCGCGCTCAGCGGCGGAGCCGCCTTGTCGCCGGAAGTCTCGCGGGTGTTCGTCGGCCTGGGCTTGCCCGTCATCCAGGGCTACGGGCTGACCGAGACCAGCCCGGTGATCAGCGGCAACCATCTGGAGAACAACTACCCGGACAGCGTCGGGCAGCCGATCCGCGACGTGCAGGTGAGACTCGACGAGCAGAATGCACTGCTGGTGAAGGGGCCGAACGTGATGCTGGGCTACTGGAACAATCCGGAGGCGACCAGGGCCATCATCGATGCGGATGGCTGGCTGAACACCGGCGATATAGTGCGTATCAGCGAGACCGGGCACATCTACATCACCGGGCGCATCAAGGAGATCATCGTCATGTCGAACGGCGAAAAAGTGCCGCCGACCGACATGGAGCTGGCGATCCTGCGCGACACCCTGTTCGACCAGGTGATGATATTCGGCGAGGCCCATCCCCATCTGGTGGCCCTGGCGGTGGTCAACGCCGAGGCATGGCAGCAATTCGCCAAAGAGACCGGCGTGCGTGCCGACATGCCGGAGGCCATGGTGGACAGCCGCGTGGAAGGCAGGGTGTTGAAACGCATCGCGTTCAGCCTGCGCGGTTTCCCCGGCTATGCGAACGTGCGCCGCGTGCTGTTGTTGCGGGAACCGTGGGCAATGGAGAACGGCCTGCTCACGCCCACCCTGAAGCTCAAGCGCGACAAGGTGGCGGAACAGTTCGCCGCAGAGATCAAGCAGCTCTACGAGAGGCATTGATAGGGGCTGCCATGAGCGATAATCTTCGGGTACGCAAGGTCGCGGTTCTCGGTGCGGGTGTGATGGGCGCGCAGATCGCCGCGCACCTGGTCAACGCCAGTGTGCCGGCCATCCTGTTCGACCTGCCGGCAAAGGAGGGCGACCTGAACGGCATCGTCAACAAGGCGCTGGACAGCCTGAATAAGCTCGATCCTGCGCCGCTGGCCAGCCCCGCGAAAGTACAGTTCATCGCGGCGGCGAACTATGAACAGCACCTCGATCTGTTGCGCGACTGCGACCTGGTCATCGAGGCGATCGCCGAACGCATGGACTGGAAGTCCGACCTGTACCGCAAGGTTGCGCCCTATCTCGGCGAACGTACCATCTTCGCCAGCAATACCTCCGGCCTGTCGATCAACCAGCTCGCCGCAGCCTTTCCCGAGAACTTGCGGCACCGTTTTTGCGGCATCCACTTCTTCAACCCGCCGCGTTACATGCACCTGGTCGAGCTGGTCCCGTGCCGCGAGACCGAAGCACCGCTGCTCGACCAGCTCGAGACCTTCCTCGTCTCAACCCTCGGCAAGGGCGTGGTGCGCGCCAAGGACACGCCCAACTTCATCGCCAACCGCATCGGCGTGTTCTCGATGCTCGCGACAAGGTACCACGCGGCGGTATACAACCTCGGCTTCGATACCGTGGACGCGCTGACCGGGCGCTATCTTGGCCGCCCCAAGAGCGCCACCTTCCGCACGCTGGACGTGGTCGGCCTCGATGTGTTCGCGCATGTGGTCAACACCATGCGCGAGAACCTCGGCGACGATCCGTGGCACAGGCATTTCGAGCTGCCGAACTGGCTCGGCCAGCTGGTCGAGCAGGGCGCGCTCGGGCAGAAGGCGAAAAAGGGCATCTACCAGAAGATCGGCAAGGACATCCATGTGCTCGACCTGCACACCAAGGAATACCGCCTGTCGGACGCGCGGGTGGATGCCGTCGTGAGGGACATCCTGCGCGAGCGCGACTGGGCGAAGAAGCTCGCCGGGTTGCACGACAACCGGCACCCGCAGGCGCAGTTCCTCTGGGCGGCGTTCCGCGACGTGTTCCACTACTGCGCATTGCAACTGGAGCACATCGCCGACAACGCGCGCGACCTCGACTTTGCGGTGCGCTGGGGCTTCGGCTGGGACAGCGGCCCGTTCGAGATCTGGCAGGCGGCAGGCTGGCAGCAAGTGGCCGGCTGGATCAGCGCGGACATCGCCGCAGGCAAAACCATGTCCGATGCCCCGCTGCCCGCCTGGGCGAGCGATCCGGCGCGCAGCGGTGTGCACACCCCGCAGGGTTCCTATGCACCGGCGAATGACGCTTATCAACCCCGCTCCCAACTTCCCGTTCACCGCCGCCAGCTATTCCCCGACCGTCTGCTCGGCGAGCCGGTGCAATACGGCGAGACCCTCTTCGAGACCGCCGAAGTGCGCTTGTGGCATACCGGCGACGACATCGCCATCCTGAGCTTCAAGACCAAGATGCACACCATCGGCAACGAGGTGCTGGACGGCATCCTGCGCGCGATCTCCGAGGCCGAGGCGCATTGCAGTGCGCTGATCCTCTGGCAAATGGAAGCACCGTTCTCGGCGGGCGCCAACCTGCTGCAGCTGATGCAGGGCGTGCAGGAGGGCGGCGCGGCGTCCGCCGGGCTGCTCGACAGGTTCGCGGGTGCCGCGCAGCGCGTGAGATACACCATCGCGGGCGGCGGCGGGCTGGGCGAGGTCGTCAATGCCGCCGCCGGCAATGTGCCGCGCGTGGAGGATGTGGTCGCCAAGTTCCAGCAGGTCTCGCTGCGCCTGCGATACGCGCAGGTGCCGACCATCGCGGCGGTGTACGGCCTCGCGCTCGGCGGCGGCTGCGAGTTCTCCATGCACTGCACGCGTATCGTTGCATCGCTGGAAAGCTACATCGGCCTGGTCGAGGTCGGCGTCGGCCTGCTGCCCGCGGGCGGCGGCTGCAAGGAGATGGCGCTGCGCGCCGCGCAGGAGGCGCAGCACTTCAGTATCGAAGGCCGTGGCGATGTCTTTCCGCACCTCAAGCGCTATTTTCAGAACATCGCGATGGGCGAGGTCGCCAGGAGCGCAGAGCTCGCGCGCGACATGGGCTACCTCCGGCAGTCGGACCGCATCGTGATGAACCAGCACGAGTTGCTGCATGTGGCGAAGGAGGAGGCCCGCGCGCTCACCGCCACCGCCTACCGGCCGCCCTTCACACCGCACCGGATACCCGTTGCCGGGCGCACCGGCATCGCGACGCTGAAGGCCGCGATGGTCAACCTGCTCGAAGGCGGTTTCATCTCCGAACACGACTACGACATCGGCTGCCGCATCGCCGAAACCATGTGCGGCGGGGACGTGGACGCGGGCAGCCTGGTGGACGAACAATGGCTGCTCGACCTCGAACGCCATCACTTCATGCAGCTGCTTGCGACGGACAAGACCAGGGCGCGCATCGAGCACATGCTGAAGAACGGCAAGCCGTTGCGGAATTGAACAGCTTGATGATCCGTATCGATGGCAGATGAGATAACGGGAAGAGGATCCGATCCGATGATCGCATTGCATCCAAATGGCTGGACAGATAGAGGCGTTTCGCGTTTTTGCTAACTGAACGAATCACCCGGAGTGTTTTCAATGAGCCCACACAAGCCGCCGGAGAAGCCGGCCAAAGACAGTAAACCCGCGCCGGATTACGATGCCCGGATCGAGGCGGAGCTGCTGGACAGCTTCGACGAGGAGCTGGAGATGGAGATCGACGACGAGCGGATGGACGAGCTGGTGCGCGAGGCCATCAAGCCGGGCGTCCAGCAGGGGCTGGACCGGCATTTCTATTTCAAGGAGCTGTTCCGCCTCCAGGGCGAGCTGGTCAAGCTGCAGGACTGGGTGGTGCACAAGAAGCTCAAGGTGGTGGTGCTTTTCGAGGGGCGCGACGCGGCCGGCAAGGGCGGCGTCATCAAGCGCATCACGCAGCGCCTGAATCCGCGCGTCTGCCGTGTGGCCGCGCTGCCCGCACCGAGCGAGCGGGAGCGCACCCAGTGGTATTTCCAGCGCTACGTCTCCCATCTTCCGGCGGGCGGCGAGATCGTCCTGTTCGACCGCAGCTGGTACAACCGCGCCGGTGTCGAGAGAGTGATGGGGTTCTGCACCGAAGACGAGTACGAGGAGTTTTTCCGCACTGTGCCGGAATTCGAGAAGATGCTGATCCGCTCCGGCATCATCCTCATCAAGTACTGGTTCTCGATCACCGACGACGAGCAGCACCTGCGCTTTCTGATGCGTATCCACGATCCGCTCAAGCAGTGGAAACTGAGTCCCATGGACATGGAGTCGCGCCGCCTGTGGGAGCAGTACACCAAGGCCAAGGAGACGATGCTGGAGCGCACCCACACCCCCAAGGCGCCATGGTGGATCGTCGAGGCGGTGGACAAGAAGAAGGCGCGCCTTAACTGCATCCACCACCTTCTGAGCCAGGTGCCCTGCGGCGAGATCGAACGGGAAGAGGTCGTCCTGCCCAAGCGCGTGCACAACCCGGACTACCTGCGGCATCCGGTGCCCAGGGAGATGTTCGTGCCGGCGGTCTACTGAAGGAGCCATGCCATGAGCAGACAAGTCGAGGAAGCCTATATCGTCGCCGCGACGCGCACGCCGGTGGGCAAGGCGCCGCGCGGGGTGTTCCGCAACACCCGCCCCGACGACCTGCTGGTGCATGCGCTGAAGAGCGTGCTGGCGCAGGCGCCCTCGCTCGACCCGGCGGCGATCGGTGACGTGATCGCGGGGTGCGCGATGCCGGAGGCGGAGCAGGGCATGAACGTGGCGCGCATCGCGCTGTTGCTGGCGGGGTTGCCGAACAGCGTGCCGGGCATGACGGTGAACCGCTTCTGCTCTTCCGGCCTGCAGGCGGTGGCGCTGGCGGCGGACCGCATCCGGCTCGGCGAGGCGGAGGTTATGGTCGCGGCGGGTACCGAGAGCATGAGCATGGTGCCGATGATGGGCAACAAGGTGGCGTTCAACCCGGCGATATTCGAGGATGAGAATCTCTCCATCGCTTTTGGCATGGGCATCACCGCCGAGAGAGTGGCGGAGCGCTGGAAGGTCAGCCGCGAGGCGCAGGACGAGTTCGCGTTCCACAGCCACCAGCGCGCGCTGCGCGCGACCGCTTCCGGCGAGTTCGGCGACGAGATCACGCCGTATCTTGTTGGGGAGCAGACTCCGGACTTGCAGGCGCGCGAGGTGAGAGCCGTGACGCGCGAAGTTGCGCATGACGAGGGACCGCGTGCCGATACGTCGCTCGAGGCGCTGGCGAAGCTCAGGCCGGTGTTCGCACAGAAGGGCTCGGTCACGGCCGGCAACAGCTCGCAGATGTCGGACGGCGCGGCTGCGGTGCTGCTGTGTTCCGGATCCGCGCTGAAGCGCTTCAACCTCACGCCCATCGGCAAGTTCCTCGGCTTCAGCGTGGCGGGCGTGCCGCCGGAGATCATGGGCATCGGCCCGAAGGAGGCCATTCCGCGCGTGCTGAGGCAGGTGGGGCTCACGCTTTCCGACATGGGCTGGATCGAGCTCAACGAGGCCTTCGCCGCGCAGTCGCTGGCGGTCATCAACGATGTCGGCCTCGACCCGGCCGTCGTCAACCCGCTTGGCGGCGCGATCGCGCTCGGCCATCCGCTCGGCGCGACCGGCGCCATCCGCACCGCGACCCTGCTGCACGGCCTGCGCCGGCGCAGGCAGAAGTACGGCATGGTGACGATGTGCATCGGGACGGGCATGGGCGCGGCGGGAATCTTCGAAGCGTTGTAGGGTGCGAGGAATGTCCCCCCGGTCATCGGCAGCGACACTGAACGGCGATTGCGGCTCGGCCTTCGTGGACCGTGCCGCGCTGCAACACGCGATGCAGAGAGAAGGCGGAGTGTGGCGGAATCTGGTGGCGGAGCGCTGCCGGCACCTGTTCGCCGATGTGCCGGTGTTCATCACACCTGCGCAGATGCAACAGGTGCGCGAAGTGATCGAGGCGGCGGAGCGGGTGGTGAAATTGCCGGGGTGGCTGGCGACGCAGGAGGACTGCACCCTCGGGGTGTTCTTCGGCTACGACTTCCATCTCAACAGTGACGGCGCGCATCTCATCGAGATCAACAGCAACGCGGGCGGCGGATTTTTGAATGCGCTGCTGCTCGCCAGCCAGCGCGAGGCCGGATGGCCGGGCACAGCGGTGGCAGAAGCAGACCTCGAACAGGCGTTCCTCGGGATGTTCCGCAACGAGTGGCGGCTGGAGCGCGGCGCGGCGGCGCTGCAGGCCATTGCCATCGTGGACGAGCAGCCGGAGGCGCAATATCTGTACCCCGAATTCCTGCTCGCGCAGCGCATGTTCGAGCGCGCCGGGATCACGGCATATATCGCCGACCCCGCCGCGCTGCATTCGCGCGGTGATGGGTTATATCTCGACGGCCGCAAGATCGGTCTGGTGTACAACCGCCTGACGGATTTTTCCCTGCAACGCCATCCCGCACTGCGCCAAGCCTATCTGGAGAGCGGCGCGGTCGTGACACCCAATCCCGCGCACTATGCCCGGTACGCCGACAAGCGCAACCTCGCGCGGCTGACTGATGCGGGCGGCTTGCGCGCGCTCGGCGCGAACGAGGCCGACATCGCCATCCTGCAGGCCGGTGTGCCGCAGACCCGCCTGGTGCAGGCGGCGGATCAGGAGCAATGGTGGCAGGAACGCAGGCAGTGGTTCTTCAAGCCCGCCGCTGGTTATGGCAGCAAGGGCAGCTACAGCGGCGCGAAGCTCACGCGGCGGGTGTTCGAGGAGATCATGCAGGGCGGCTATGTCGCGCAGCGCATGGCCGCGCCGGGCGAGCGCATGGTCTGCGCGGAGGGGGCGGAAGCGCAGCCGCTCAAGTTTGACGTGCGCTGCTATGTTTACGGCGGGCGGGTGCAACTGGTCGCGGCGCGGCTCTACCAGGGGCAGACCACCAACTTCCGCACGCCGGGCGGCGGTTTCGCGCCGGTTCGTGTTGTAGAATGAAAGCCGCATGAGGATCATGCGGTACTTATTGGAGGGTGGTCATGTTCCGGAACAAATTGGTGTCGCCTTTGTTGCTGGCGCTCTTTCTGGCCGGCCTGCCGCCTGCGGCGCTGGCCAGGGATCTGTCCACCTTGCAGACGGCACTGCGGATCGCGCAGGATGAGGTGAAAGCCGCCGAAGCGGAACGCGATGCCGATGCGAAACGCGTGGCGGCGACCGAAAAGGAAATGGTGCGGCTGAAGGATCAACTGGAAGCGGAGCGGAAGAAGGCCGCCCGGTCGGAAAAACGCTACCACGAGAGCAGGAAGCAGGCTGACAAGGCGCAAGCCGCCATGGATCAGGCCTGGAAACGGTAACGGGGTATGACACTCTATGCGCTTCTCGCGGTGGGGGTCGGTGCGGCATGCGGCGCATGGCTGCGCTGGGGCTTCGGGCTGTGGTTCAACCCGGTTCTGCCGGAACTGCCGCTAGGCACGCTTGCGGCCAACCTGGTCGGCGGCTACCTGATCGGGCTGGCGATCGCATTCTTCGTGCAGCATCCGGCCCTGTCGCCGGAATGGCGGCTGCTGATCATCACCGGTTTCCTCGGCGGGCTGACCACCTTCTCCACGTTCTCGGCGGAAACCGTCACCCTGCTGCTGCGCGGGCAGTATGCGTGGGGAGCCGGCATCATCGCTGCGCATCTCGGCGGTTCGCTGCTGATGACGGTATGCGGGATCCAGACCTTCAAATGGCTACAGGGGGCGTCATGATGAACTCGTTAACTTTCTATGTCAGCGAAAAGCAGCATCATGCCGGCAAGCCGCTGCATGAGTGGCTGCTGGAAGAGGCCAGGGCTCTCGGTATCCTCGGCGGCTCGGCATTCCGCGCGATCGCCGGTTTCGGGCGGCACGGCAGGTTGCACGAGGAGACCTTCTTCGAACTGGCCGGGGAACTGGCGGTGAAGGTCGAGTTCATCCTGGACGACGAGCTTGCCGGGCAGATGTTGCAGCGGGTGCGCGCGCAGGGGCTGAACATCTTTTACGTGCGCTGCAAGGTCGAGTCCGGGATCGTCTGAGAAGAGGTCGCGATGCGCCTGACGGTGCTGGGCTGTGATGGCGGGGTCGGCGGTTCACGGCGCACCATGTCGCTGCTGCTGGATGACGACATCCTGGTCGATGCGGGCAGCGGTGCGGGCGATCTCGCGCTGGAGCAGATGGCGCGCCTCGAACACATCTTTCTTACCCATGCACACCTCGATCACAGCGGCTTCGTGCCTTTGCTGGCAGATGCCGCCGCCTTCCTGCGCCAGCGCCCGCTGAACGTCCACGCCTTGCCGGAGACCATAGACGCGCTGAAGAAGAACATGCTGAACGGCGAGCTGTGGCCGGACTACAGCGTGCTGCCGAGCGCGGACGATCCATATATCCGCTTCGTCCCGCTGGAGGTCGGCTCGGCAGTATGGCTCGGCGAGCGGCGCATCACGCCGCTGCCGGCACGTCATTCGATCCCTGCCGTGGGTTATCGCCTGGACAGCGGCGCCGCCAGTTTCGTCTATAGCGGTGACACCACGGACTGCGTGGAATTCTGGGAGGCGCTGAACCGCATCGACAACCTGCGCTACCTGATGATCGAAACGACCTTCCTCAATGCCGCCGGATCGGCCGCCGCAAGGTCCGGGCACCTCACCGCGGAGCTGCTGGCAAGGGGTCTGGCACGCCTGCGGCATCCGGTGCGACTGCTCATCGCGCATATGGAGCCGGGCAGGGAAGAGGACACGCTGGCGGAGGTCACGGCGGCCTGCGGGGCATTCCGGCCGGCGCAACTGCTGCGGGGGCAGGAGTTCGTGTTTTGAACTGCTACAGCTTCAGCGGCCGGGTGGTCATCGCCGCGGCAATATCGTCGCGCCATAGCGCCGGGTCGGTATCCACGTACAGCTCGATATCGATGCCGTCCGGATCCTCGAGGTAGAGCGACTGGCTGACGCCGTGGTCGCTGCTGCCGAGGATGGCGACGCCATGCCGTTCCAGGTGTGCCTTGCATGCGCGCAGTTCGTCGAGCGAGTCGCCGACCTTGAAGGCGACGTGATACAGCCCGATGCTCTGCGGGCCGGGCAGTTCGGCCTGCGCGCCGAGCTGCAGCAGGGCGAGGTCGTGGTGGTTCTGCCCGAGCGAGAAGAACACCATCGCGTCCCGGTAGCGAGCGACTTCCTTCATGCCGAGGAGGTCGCGGTAGAAGGCGACCGAGCGTTCCAGGTCGCGCACCTTGAGTACCACATGGCCAAGCGCCTTGATCTGCATGATCGCCTCCGTTATTGGTGCGTCTGGCCTGCTGGCCAAAGAAATCCTTCACTTTGCGGTTACGGCCGGGCTTGTGCCCCTGACTTGCTGCGCAAGTTAGCCTTCACCGCAAGGTCAAGGACTTTCGGTCATTGACCGAAAAAATTCCTTGTGGCTCCGGCCGGGCTTGCGCCCTTAACATTCGCTGCGCTCATGTTAGCCTGCGCCGCAAAGTAAAAGCTTCTTCGGCCTTATTGGCCAAAGAAGTCTTTTACTTTGTCCATCCAGGATTTGGCGCGCGGGTTATGGCGATCGCTGTCGGTCGCATTGATCGTTTCGAACTCGCGCAACAGTTCCTTTTGCCGTTCGGTCAGGTTCACCGGTGTTTCCACGATGACGTGGCAGTGCAGGTCGCCGTGGCCCGAGCTGCGCACACCCTTGATGCCTTTGCCGCGCAGGCGGAATTGCTTGCCGCTCTGTGTCTCGGCGGGGATCTTGATGCGCGCTACACCGTCCAGCGTGGGAATCTCGATCTCGCCGCCCAGCGCGGCGGTGCTGAAACTGATCGGCATCTCGCAATGCAGGTCGTTGTGGTCGCGCTGGAACACCGCGTGCGGCTTGGTGTGGATCACTACATACAAGTCGCCGGGCGGCCCGCCGTTCACGCCATGTTCGCCTTCGCCGGACAGGCGGATGCGGTCATCGTTGTCCACGCCCGCCGGGATCTTCACCGACAGCGTCTTGTGCTGCTTGATGCGCCCGCTGCCACTGCAATCCTTGCACGGCGAGGCGATCATCTTGCCGGTGCCGTGGCAGCGCGGGCAGGTCTGCTGGATGGAGAAGAAGCCCTGCTGCATGCGTACCTGGCCGTGCCCGCCGCAGGTGGTACAGGAGGTCGGGCTGGTGCCGGGCTTGGCTCCCGAACCGTGGCAGGTCTCGCATTCCGCCATGGTCGGCACGCGGATCTGCGTCTCGGTGCCGCGCGCGGCCTGCTCCAGCGTGATCTCCAGGTTGTAGCGCAGGTCGGCGCCGCGGTGCACGTTGCTGCGTCCGCCGCCCGCGCGCGCGCCGCCGAAGATGTCGCCGAAGATATCGGAGAAATCGAAGCCTGCCGCACCCGCACCACCCGCGCCGAACGGGCTGCCACCGCCCATGCCGCCCGCCTCGAACGCGGCATGGCCATACTGGTCATAGGCCGCGCGTTTCTGCCCGTCGGAGAGCGTCTCGTAGGCTTCCTTGGCTTCCTTGAAATGCTCCTCCGCCTTCGGGTTGTCCGGGTTGCGGTCGGGGTGATGCTTCATCGCCAGCTTGCGATAAGCCTTCTTGATGTCTTCGTCCGAGGCGTCGCGATTGACGCCCAGCACTTCGTAGTAGTCTTTTTTGGCCATTTGTTGGTGAACAGGAAATTTGAAGAGCGGAATCCGGGGATTTATAACGTTACAAATATTCCCGGATTCCGCTACGCTGCATCCGGGCTACGGGTTACTTCTTATCCTTCACCTCAGTGAACTCTGCATCCACCACGTCGCCCTCTTCCTTCGCGGGTTCCGCGTGCGTTTCACCGGACGCGCCAGCCTGCGCCTTGGCCTGTTCGGCGGCATACATCTTCTCGCCCAGCTTCTGCGCGGCGGTCGCCAGCGCTTCGGTCCTGGCTTCGATGGCTTCCTTGTCGTCGCCCTTCACCACTGCTTCGGCTTCCTTCAACGCGGCTTCGATGGCGGTCTTTTCTTCCTCCGTCAGCTGTTCGCCGTATTCCTTCAGCGACTTGTGCGTGGAGTGGATCAGCGCGTCCAGCTGGTTGCGCGCGGTCACCAGTTCCAGCGCCTTGCGGTCGTCTTCGGCATGCGCCTCGGCATCGTTCACCATGCGCTGGATCTCCGCTTCGCTCAGGCCGGAGCTGGCCTGGATCTTGATCTTGTTCTCCTTGCCGGTCGCCTTGTCCTTCGCCGAGACGTGCAGGATGCCGTTCGCGTCGATGTCGAAGGTCACTTCGATCTGCGGCATGCCGCGCGGTGCGGGCGGGATGTCGGATAGATTGAATTGTCCGAGGCTCTTGTTGCCGGAAGATACCTCACGCTCGCCTTGCAGCACATGGATGGTCACCGCATTCTGGTTGTCGTCGGCGGTGGAGAACACCTGCGACGCCTTGGTCGGGATGGTGGTGTTCTTCTTGATCAGTTTGGTCATCACGCCGCCCATGGTCTCGATACCCAGCGACAGCGGGGTCACGTCCAGCAGCAGTACATCCTTCACTTCGCCCTGCAGCACGCCGCCCTGGATCGCAGCGCCGACCGCCACGGCTTCGTCCGGGTTCACGTCCTTGCGCGGTTCCTTGCCGAAGAACGCCTTCACTTTTTCCTGAACCAAAGGCATACGGGTCTGGCCGCCGACCAGAATCACGTCGGCGATGTCAGCATTGGACACGCCCGCATCCTTCATCGCGATCTTGCACGGCTCGATGGTGCGCGCGACCAGGTCTTCCACCAGGCTTTCCAGCTTGGCGCGGGTGATCTTTACCGCCAGGTGTTTCGGGCCGCTGGCGTCCGCGGTGATGTACGGCAGGTTCACTTCGGTCTGTTGCGCGGAAGACAGTTCGATCTTGGCCTTTTCCGCCGCGTCCTTCAGTCGTTGCAGCGCCAGCATGTCCTTCTTCAGGTCGATGCCGCTTTCCTTCTTGAATTCTTCCACCAGGAACTCGATCACGCGCATGTCGAAGTCTTCGCCCCCGAGGAAGGTGTCGCCGTTGGTGGACATCACTTCGAACTGGTGCTCGCCCTCGATCTCGGCGATGTCGATGATGGAGATATCGAAGGTGCCGCCGCCCAGGTCATATACCGCGATCTTGCGGTCGCCTTCCTGTTTGTCCAGGCCGAAAGCCAGCGCGGCTGCCGTGGGTTCGTTGATGATGCGCTTCACTTCCAGCCCGGCGATGCGTCCGGCGTCCTTGGTGGCCTGGCGCTGCGAGTCGTTGAAGTAGGCGGGCACGGTGATGACCGCTTCGGTGACAGGCTCGCCGAGGTAGTCCTCGGCGGTCTTCTTCATCTTCGCCAGCACTTGCGCGGAGATCTCCGGTGCGGAGATCTCCTTGTCGCGCACCTTGATCCACGCATCGCCGTTCTTGGCCTTGACGATGTTGTAGGGCACCATGCCGATGTCCTTCTGCACCATCTTCTCCTCGAAACGGCGCCCGATCAGGCGCTTCACGCCGTACAGCGTGTTCTTCGGGTTGGTCACGGCCTGGCGCTTGGCCGCCGCGCCGACCAGCACCTCGCCGTCTTCCATGTAGGCGATGATGGACGGGGTGGTGCGCGCGCCCTCGGCGTTCTCGATCACCTTGGTCTTGCCGTTTTCCATGATGGCCACGCAGGAATTGGTCGTGCCCAGGTCGATGCCGATGATTTTTCCCATGATGCTTTTCCTTTCAGTTGATATAGGTTGGATCCGTGAATCTGTCGCTGCATAAAATGGGGCGGGTAGCCGTAATTTCAAGTGCCTGGCTGTGCCCCTCTCCCGCTCGTGGCCGAAGGGGATGCGCTAGTCTTTCGCCTTTGCCACCATCACCAGTGCCGGGCGCAGCACGCGGTCGTTCAGCGCATAGCCCTTCTGCATCACGCTGACCACGGTGTTGGCGGGTTGTTCGCTGTCCACCATGCCGATCGCCTGGTGCTTGTGCGGGTCCAGCTTCTCGCCGACCGGGTTGATCTCGCTGATGTTGAACTTTTCGAACACGCTGGACAGTTGCTTGAGCGTCAGTTCCATGCCGCTCTTGAAGCTTTCCACGTTCTGCGTGGTGACCGCGAGGCCCGCTTCCAGGCTGTCCTTCACCGCCAGCATCTCGCCGGAGAAGCGTTCCACGGCGAATTTCTGCGCCTTGGCGACGTCATCGACCGCACGGCGGCGGATGTTCTCGCCTTCGGCCTTGGCGTACATCCATGCGTCATAGTGCTCTTGCGCCTTGCGCTCGGCCTCCTTGAGCATCTCCTCCAGACTGGGCATGACTTCGGCCTTGTTGCCGGCGGCGGATTCCGTGGCCGGGGCAGCCTGTTGTTCGGGTTGTGGGGTGTTTTCCTGTTGTTCCATTGGCCTCTCCTGTTGCGGACCGGTCGTTAATTGGGGCGAACAGGTAGATTTCAAGGGGTAAGGTAAAATTTTCGTATGCAATAATCCAGAACGACACAAATTGACGTATGGGTGATGAGAATAATCCCGTTATCTATCCAAGGAGTTCCAATGCGCAATCTTTCAAAATCCAAGCTGATCGCCTACCGGCAATGCCCAAAACGCCTCTGGCTGGAGGTGCATCGCCCCGACTTGCGCGAGGATTCGGCAGCGACACAAGCCAGCTTTGAGGTTGGCAACACCGTTGGTGACATCGCCCGTCAGCTATATGACCCAGCCGGAACCGGCGTACTGCTCGATGCGCAGAGCGAAGGTTTCGATACCGTGTTCCGGCGTAGCGCAGAATTGCTGGCTTCGGATCAACCTATCTTCGAGGCGGGCTTTGTTGCCAATGGTGCACTGGCCTTTGCCGACGTGATGCTACCCGACGAGCAGCAGGGCAAGCGCGTCTGGCGCATGGTCGAGGTCAAGTCGTCCACCGGGGTCAAGGACTACCACCTCGATGATGCCGCCATCCAGTCATTCATCGCACGCAATGCCGGCGTATCGCTGACCTCGATTGCCCTGGCGCACATTGACAGCAGCTTCATCTATCCCGGAGATGGCGACTATCGCGGCCTGCTCAAAGAATGCGACCTCACGCCGGAAGCTTTTGGGCGAGATGAAGAAGTGAAGGAATGGATCGCCGCCGCCCATAAAATCGTGGCGAAGAAGGCAGAACCCAAAATCGGCACCGGCGAGCAATGCGGCTCCCCGTTCGCCTGCGGCTTCTTCGATTACTGCCAGTTGCAGGAACCCCAAGCCGAATATCCCGTTCATTGGCTGCCGAGCATCCGTGCCAATGCGCTCAAGGAGCATATCGCCGGGAATTCCGCCCTCGACCTGCGCGATACGCCAGACGACCTGCTGAACAACCTGCAGCAACGGGTCAAGGCGCATACTCTGTCAGGAGAAATCTACTTTGACCAGGACGGTGCAGCCGCCGCGCTCAAGGCTCACAAATTGCCCGCGTACTTCCTGGATTTCGAGACTATCCAGTTCGCTGTGCCGATCTGGAAAGGAACAAGTCCCTATCAACAGATACCTTTCCAGTTCAGCCTGCACACGCTGGATAAGGGCGGCAAGCTGGGTGCGCAGGCCTTTCTCGACCTGTCCGGCAACGACCCGTCGCGCGCATTTGCCGAATCGTTCATCGCGGTGTGTGGCAAGAAAGGGCCGATCTTCGTCTATAACGCAGGCTTCGAAGGGGCGCGTATCAAGGAGCTTGGCGAACGCTTCCCGGAGCTTGCCCCTGCCTTGCTGGCGATCAAGGAACGGCTGATCGATCTGCACCCGATCACCAAGGCACATTACTATCACCCCAGCCAGCACGGAAGCTGGAGCATCAAGGCTGTGCTCCCTGCCGTTGCGCCTGACCTCAGTTACGAGGCATTGGAAGGCGTGCAGCATGGCGGCATGGCAATGGAAGCCTATCTGGAAGCCATTCACCCTGATACCACGCCAGAGCGCAAGGCGGAGATCGATAAACAACTGCTTGCCTATTGCGGTCTGGACACCTTCGCGATGGTGCGATTGTGGCAGTTTCTCGCCGGGCGCAATGATC
>JBGARW010000034.1:0-29640 GCA_044230015.1 Gallionella sp.
TTGGCGGCGCATATCGAGGCCGGCTGCACCTTCATCAACGGCATGGTCAAGTCCGACCCGCGCCTGCCATTCGGCGGCGTGAAGGCCTCGGGCTACGGGCGCGAACTGTCGAGGCTGGGAATGCATGAATTCGTCAACGCGAAGACGGTGTGGATCCGCTAGATATGCCGTTGCCGCAACGGGCGGCATCGTGCCGGCCACCCGCACGGGGAATCCGGGCATGCAGCCTACACCATGAGCGAGACGATGATAGTCAACACGCCCACGAGAGCGATCAGCGGGAGGCCGTAGTGTTTATATTGCGTCAACTTGTCCGCTTCGATGGCAATGGCGGTGATGATGATGCCGATAATGGTGGTGGTCATTTGCAATCCCTCCGATGTTACTTCCTGTCGACAGGGAGACGGTTTCCAGGCCCTCTCCCCCATCTTCAAACCGGCACTCCGGTTTGTCGCTGTGCAGCGATATTGGGATCCGGCGACGCGAAGGTCAAAGGCCGCGAGACGGATGGTCGGCCAATTCGACGACCGGCGAACTGGCGGGATGAACGGTCGAATTCCCGGATGAACGGCACGCATGAAACCTTGACGACCCACCCGGCGAGCCGCTCATGAGACCAGCCGATACCTGCAATGCCTTCGTACCCGGCGAGATGGTCACGGTCGCCCCGGATCGCGAGGGAAAACTTTCATCGCTGACCTTTGCGGTCAAGGAGCTTTACGATGTCAGAGGGTTCGTGACGGGCGCCGGCAATCCCCGCTGGAAAAGCACGCATCCCGAGGCCACGGCGACCGCGCCAGCCGTTGCAATGCTGCTGGACGAGGGCGCCACCCTGCTCGGCAAGACCATTTCGGACGAGATGGCGTTCTCCCTCGACGGCGAGAACGTCCATTACGGCACGCCGCTGAACTCGATGTGTCCGGAGCGGATCCCGGGCGGCTCTTCCAGCGGCTCCGCAGCGGCGGTCGCGGGCGGCCTGGTGGATTTCGCGCTAGGCACCGATACCGCCGGCTCGATGCGCATACCGGCGTCGTATTGCGGCATCTATGGCATCCGCACGACGCATGGCGTCATCTCGCTGGAGGGTGTACACCCGATGGCACCGAGCTTCGATGCGGCCGGCTGGTTCGCCAGAACACCGGACATGCTGGCCGAAGTGGGCAGCGTGCTGCTCGGTATCGGCATCCCGGAGTTCAGGGTCGACAGGTTCGTGATCGCGCGCGACCTGTTCGATACAAAAGATCCCGGCATCGCGGCGAAATACGACGCCTTCATCCGTGGCTTGTCCAGGCTGCCCGGGGAGGTCGTCGAGACCGAACTGGGCAAACCGGATTTCCCCACATGGATCGAAACACTGCGCAACATCCAGTGGTGGGAACTGCATCAGGCGCACGGCGCATGGATCTCGCGGAATCTCGATGCCTTCGGCGCGGAGATACGCGGCAGACTGGAAAAGATAGCCTCCGTCACCCGCGGCGAGATGGAAGAGAAAAGGCTGGTCAGGAAGCAGTTGGTCAGCCAGCTCGGAAGCCTCGTTTCTCCCGGCACGCTGGTCGTCTTCCCGACGGCTCCCGGTATCGCACCGCTGAAAGGCCGCTCCGTGGACGAGGCAAGGGCATCGCGCCTCGACACGATGCGGCATACCTGCATCGCCACCGTCGCCGGCCTGCCGCAAATCTCGATGCCGCTGATCGAGCGGGACGGATGCCCGCTCGGGATATCCTTCATGGGTGCGCATGGACAGGACGGCCAGCTTCTCGCGGCTGCCCGGGTCCTCGGAAAAGGTTAGAATGCCACCCGGCGCACCGGAACGTTCATGCGCCGATCCATCATCCCGCCCATGGAGCCTGTATGCCTATCGCCGCTTATCTCGATACCGTGCCAACTCTCGGCGCACGCGTCTATGCCCATGCTTCCTGCCAGATCATCGGCGATGTCAGCATCGGCGACGATTGTTCTGTCTGGTGCAACGCGGTGTTGCGCGGCGACGTGAACCGCATCGTGATCGGGCGCGGCAGCAACGTGCAGGATCTCACCATGGGGCATGTCTCGCACAGGACGCCGGGCAAGCCGGACGGGTCACCTTTGCTGATCGGCGACCATGTGACTGTCGGGCACTCCGTCATCCTCCACGGCTGCACGATCGGCAACGAATGCCTGATCGGAATGGGATCCATCATCCTGGATGATGCCGTCATTCCCGACCTTGTCATGATAGGCGCGGGCAGCCTGGTCCCGCCGGGCAAGGTGCTGGAAAGCGGGATGCTCTACGTGGGACGCCCGGCAAAGGCCGTCCGTGCCCTGACCCCGGAAGAGATCAGCCATCTAAGATATTCCGCAGAGCATTACATCCAGCTGAAAAACAACTATCTGGACAGGGAGCCCGAAGCATCGGGAAGATAGCCCGGGCAGGAGCGGATGGAGGCACGGACCTTTTGCCTGGCCAGCCATCCGGCAGAGAGCCCGGCAAGACTCCAGCCCTCCAAAATTCGCATGACTTCGGCAATATTCTTTCAGTATAATCACGCCCTGTTACTGCTGCCGCCAGGGTAGAGCCTGCGGGCGACAATTCCCCCAATACTTAACGTTACTGAGGAGTGGTAGATGCAAGGTATAACCAAGAATGATCTGATCATCCGGATCGGCGGCGAAGGCGGCGAAGGCGTCATCTCGGTAGGCGACTTCATCACCCAAGCCTGCGCGCGCGCCGGCCTCGATGTTTACACTTTCAAGACCTTCCCTGCCGAGATCAAGGGCGGCTATGCCATGTACCAGGTACGCGCCAGCACCGAACGGGTGTATAACCAGGGCGACATTTTCGATGTCCTGTGCGCCTTCAACGGCGAAGCGTACAACATGAACCGCGCCTTCCTCCGGCCGGGCACCGCCATCGTCTACGACAGCCCGAGCGACTTCACGCCCGATATCCCGGAAGGCGTGCATGCCTACCCGATCCCGATGACCCAGACTGCGAAAGAGCTGAACAACCCGCGCGCCAAGAACATGGTGGCGATGGGCGCGCTGTCGGAACTGTTCAACATTCCGGTGGAGTCGCTGCGTGAAGTGCTCACCACCAAGTTCTCGCGCAAGGGCGAGGAAGTCGTACAGGGCAACCTGAAAGCTTTGGATCGCGGTCGCGAACTGGCCGCCGCACTTAAAAAGACCGACCCATGGGCGATCGGGGTACCCAAGTCCAAGCAGGACGTCATCGTGATGTCCGGCAACAACGCCATCGGCCTCGGCGCGATAATCGCGGGACTGGATTTCTTTTCCGCCTACCCCATCACACCGGCGACCGAGGTCGCGATCTATGTCGCCAAACACCTGCCGAAACGCGGTGGCACCCTGATCCAGGCCGAGGACGAGATCGCCTCCATCTCCCAGGTCCTCGGCGCCTCCTACGCGGGCAAGAAGGCCATGACCTCCACCTCCGGCCCCGGCCTGGCGCTGATGAGCGAGATGCTCGGCATGGCGTTCATGGCCGAACTGCCCTGCGTGGTGGTCGACGTCCAGCGCGGCGGCCCCTCCACCGGCCTGCCGACCAAGCATGAACAGTCCGACCTGTTCCTGGCGATACACGGCGGCCACGGCGACGCCGGACGCATCGTGCTGTCGGTGGAAAACGTCAAGGACTGCATCGACCTGACCGTGGTCGCGTTCAATCTGGCCGAGAAATACCAGTGCCCTGTGCTGTTGCTTTCCGATGGCTCCCTGGCGTTCTCGACCCAGAGCGTACCCTGCCCGAACCCGGACGACTACAAGCTGGTAGAGCGCAAGCGCTGGGATGGCAAAGGCGAGTACCAACGCTATAAATTCACCGAAGATGGCATCTCCCCGATGGCCGATCCGGGCACACCCGGCGGCCTGCACATCGCCACCGGCCTCGAGCACAGCGAGAGCGGCCTGCCCAGCTACACTTCGGCCAACCACGAAGCCATGCAGGACAAGCGTTTCAGCAAGCTCAAGAACGTGGTCAACGATGTCGCCCCGACCGAGGTGGACGGCAGCGGTACGGCAGACCTGGGCATCATCACCTGGGGCAGCACCATCGGCGTGGTGCGCGAGGCGCTGCAACGCCTGCGCGCCGAGGGTTACAACGTCAAGGGCTTCTATCCCAAGCTGCTGAATCCCCTGCCGGCGCAGCAATTCGAGGACTTCGGCGCATCGTGCAAACGGCTGTTGCTGCCCGAGGTCAATTTCCAGGGCCAGCTCGCGCACTTCGTGCGCGCGGAGACTTCGTTGCGCCCCGAGTCCTACACCATTTGCGGCGGGATGCCCTTCACGCCTGAGATGATAGTAAACAAAGTCAAGGAGATATTGGCATGAACGCGATCCTTCAACCGCACCAGCACTTCAACAAGGTGGACTTCAAACCCAAGGATTTCAAGGATGAAAAGACGCCGGCATTCTGGTGCGCCGGCTGCGGCCACTACGGCGTATTGACGGGACTGCTGCGCGCGCTTTCCGAGCTCGGCGTCGACCCGAACCATCTGGTGAGCGTCTCGGGGATCGGCTGTTCCTCGCGCCTGCCCTACTTCGTCAACTCCTACAAGATGCACACCCTGCATGGCCGCGCCGGCCCGGTCGCGACGGGCGTCCATCTGGCGCGCCCGGACCTTGCCGTGGTGGTCAGCGGCGGCGACGGCGACGGCTTCTCGATCGGCGGCGGGCACATGCCGCACCTGGCGCGCAAGAACATCAACATCACCTACATCCTGATGGACAACCATGTCTACGGTTTGACCAAGGGTCAATGCTCGCCCACCTCGCGCGAGGAGATGAAGGCCGCGGTCACACCGTATGGCGGCATGGAAGAGCCGCTGGACCCGATACTGTACATGCTCACCTATGGCGCCACTTTCGTCGGCCAGGCGTTCGCCGGCAACGCCAAGCTGGGGGCGCAACTGATCAAGGAAGGTATGGAGCACAACGGCTTCTCCTTCATCAACCTGCTCTCCCAATGCCCGTCTTTCAATGAACTGGATACCGCAGTGTCCTTCAGGAACGCCTGTGACCAGGTCGACCCGGCACACGACATCAGCGACCTGAATGCCGCGATGCAGGTGGTCCATAAGGCAAAACAGGAAGGCCGCATCCCCACCGGATTGTTGTACAAGTCCGAGCGTCCCGCCCTCCACGAGCGCATGGCCGAGCTGGTCAAGCGTGTCGGCGGAAGCAAGGACTACGACCTGAAAAAGATCATCAACCTCTCGCGTCCATGACGACAAGCAATGCCACGGCAACCGAAGGCGGACAAACGCCAGACGTTGCCCTGACCATCAACGGCCTTGCCGTCAACGCGCATCCGGGCATGTCGCTGGTCGAGGCAGCCTGGCACGGCGGCGTGCCCCAGATAACGAGTGTCGGCTGCCTTGAGGGGGTATGCGGCTCCTGCCGCGTCATGCTGAGGCGCGGCAAGGAAGTGACGGTCGGCCTCGCCTGCCAGACCTTCGTCGAGAGCGGTATCGAAGTCGTGTTCCTGCCGCCGGCATCAGCGCCCCAGCACCATTATGAGATCAGCGATTTCAAGGATGGCTGGGACATCCACGCGCGTTTCCACAAGATATTCCCCGAGGCATCACGCTGCCGGCACTGCCATGGCTGCAACACCGCCTGCCCCAAGGGCATCGCCGTCGAGGATGGCGTGGCACTGGCTGCGGCAGGCCGCTTCCGCGAGGCCGGGGAGGTCTTTTTCGAATGCGTCATGTGCGAACTGTGCGATGCCGCCTGCCCGGAACTGATTGCCCCGGCCCATGTGGGGCTGTTCTCCCGGCGCGTGACGGCCCATTTCCACCTGCGCCCCCCCAACCTGATCCACCGCCTGGACGAGCTGCGCAAGGAATGCATGGAAAACACCCCGGAAAACAGAAGGAAGAATGATGGGGACTGACAAGGGTATCCCTCTGGCCGAAGCGCTGACCCGCTACCGCGTCGATGCCGAGCTGGCTCCTCCGCCCGGACTGGCCGATGTCGATGCGCTGCTCAACGGCTACCATCCCGACCACCTGCGCGACAGCGTGGTCAAGCTGGCGGTGGGAGCCAACGCGGGAGACAACTGCCAGCGCGAGCTGGCAGAACTCCTGCAGGCCGAGGCCTTCATCGACGAGGCCGAACTCGCCGGTGCGCCGGTGACCGACATCGACGTTCTGGTGATCGGCGGCGGCGGCGCGGGCTGCGCGGCAGCGCTGGCCGCAGCCGAGAACGGCGCGCGCGTCCTGCTGGCCACCAAGCTGCGCCTCGGCGACAGCAACACGGTCATGGCCGAAGGCGGCATCCAGACTGCCATCGAGCCGGAAGATTCGATCCAGCGACATATCCAGGACACCCTGCGTGGCGGCCATAACATCGGCAACCCGGCGCTGGTCTCCGCCCTGGCTGGAGACGGCCCGGAGGTACTGCACTGGCTGATCGACCAAGGCATGCAGCTCGACCAGACCCCCAGCGGCGACCTGCACACGCGGCGTGCCGGCGGCATGAGTACCGCGCGCCTCGTCCATTGCCGCGACTACACCGGGCTGGAAATGATGCGTGTGCTGCGCGAGGCGGTCATCCAGCACCGCAGCATCGAGGTCTGGGAGCAAAGCCCGGCCGTCGAGCTGCTATCCAACGAAGTCGGACAGAAGTGCGTCGGCGCGGTGCTCACCTCGCTGCTGGACAAACGCCTGCGCATCGTGCGCACCCGCTCCGTCATCCTGGCGACCGGAGGACTGGGCCGGCTGCACCTGAACGGCTTCCCGACTTCCAATCACCTCGGCGCGACCGGCGACGGTCTGGTGCTTGCCTACCGCATCGGCGCGCGCCTGTGCGAGCTGGATTCCTTCCAGTACCACCCCACCGGCCTGCTGCATCCCTCGCACCTGGCGGGCAAACTGGTGACCGAAGGCATCCGCGCGGCCGGTGCCCTGCTGGTGAACGGCCTCGGGCAACGCTTCATCGACGAGCTCCAGCCACGCGACGTGGTCTGCGCCGCCATCCTGCGCGAATGCCGGGAAGGGCGCGGCATCCGGGTCGATGACCAGCGTGTCGGCGTATGGCTCGACACGCCGCGTCTGGAGCGCGCCCAGCCCGGCCTGCTGGAAAAACAATTCACCAGCCTGATGACGCGCACCCATGTCGCGGGTATCGACCCGCGCCGTGAGCCCCTGCTGGTACACCCGACCCTGCACTACCAGAACGGCGGCGCGGTCATCGACACCAGCGGCGCCACCACGGTGCCCGGCCTGTACGCTGTCGGCGAAGTATCGGGGGGCATCCACGGGCGCAACCGCCTGATGGGCAACGCGCTCCTCGAGATCATCAGCTTCGGGCGCCGTGCCGGCGCAGCGGCTACCGCCAACCGTGACCGCGGACCCAAAAAGGTCACTCTCGAACATGTCAACCATCTGCGCCGCGCCCTGACCCTCGCCGGACTTCCCATGACGCAGCGATCGCCGCAGATATTGCCAGCCTATGCAGCGGGAGGCATATGGAACCGCTGATCGCCGGAACGCCGCGCATCGGGGCAGCCCGGCTGCTCCTCCATGCGGATCGGCGTGTCGGTGCAGACATGGGCCGCTGGCGCGATTCCGGGGGCGGCGTCGCGCTGGAACGCGCCGTGCAGAACCCGGCCGCCGTACTCGATGAGGTGCGCCAGGCAGACCTGCGCGGCCTGGGCGGCAGCGGCTTCCCGGCATGGCGCAAATGGGAGTTCGTCGCAGCCGAAGCGCCGAAGCCGGACAAATACCTGATCGTGAACGGCAACGAGGATGAGCCGGGCACCTTCAAGGATCGCCTGCTGCTCGAGGAAACACCGCATCAGGTGATCGAGGGCGCCGTTGTGACGGCACTGGCGATCGGCGTCAACCGTGTCATGTTCTACACCAACCCGGACCTGACCGGCTCGCTAGCCGCGATGAAGGCGGCGCTCGAACAATGGCAGGCTTCCGATCTGCTGACACAGGCCTCCACCGCGCTCGGCCGGCCGCTGGAACTCCGGCTCCTGCCCGGTTCCGGGCACTACATCGGCGGCGAGGAAACGGCATCCATGGAATGGGTCGAGGGACGCTTCCCGTTCCCGCGCGGCAAGCCGCCCTACCCGGCGCAAGCCGGCGTGCATGGCTGCCCGACCCTGATCAACAATGTCGAGACCATCGCCAACGTCCCGCATATCGTGGCGCAGGGTGCCGCATGGTTCCGCGCCCTCGGCAAGGGCCAGGGCACCGGCACCAAACTGTATTCCCTGAGCGGCGACGTACTGCATCCCGGCGTGTACGAGCTGCCGATGGGTACGCCGCTGCGCGAACTCATCTTCGACCACGGCGGCGGCCTGCTGTCCGGCAAACCGCTCAAGGCGGTGTTCACCGGCGGACCCTCATGTGCCCTGCTGACGCCCGTCGACCTCGATGTGGCGATGGATTTCGATTCCCTGCGCGAGCGCGGCGCCAACCTGGGCACCGGCGCGATGATCGTCATTTCGGAAGGTACCGGCATCGTCAAGCGTGTGGCGGAGTATGAGCGTTTCTTCGCCCATTCCTCGTGCGGCCAATGCAACTCGTGCAAGGTCGGCACCGCCAACATGAGCCGCCTGCTCGACCGGATCGATACCGGCTGCGGCACGGCCGCCGATCTGGCCACGCTGAAGAATCTCTGCACCATGCTGCCCGGCAGCGGCCGCTGCCACCTCGTCAACGGCGCCGTGCAACTGCTCGACAGCGCCTTCCACCACTTCCCGGACGAGTTCCGGCAGGCGTTGCGCTAAAGGACCCACTTCAGCGGGCGAACGCCACACGGTGCACGGCCTGCTGGAACGGGCTCTTGAATCCTTGATTCTTCCCCGCCTGCCCTCATATGGGAAGCATCGCATGAAGGGAGGTCGCCATGCCCGCCGTCCGCATCCCTGCCGTCGCAGGACTGTTCTACCCCGCCGATCCCCGGCAGCTTGCGCATGACGTGCAGGCGCTGCTGGCCCAGGCGCGCGCCCCGCAACCGCACGACCTGCCTCCCAAAGCCCTGATCGTTCCGCACGCCGGTTATATCTATTCCGGACCCATCGCGGCGACCGCCTATGCCACACTCCGGCCGATCGCCGCACGCATCCGCCGCGTGGTGCTGCTCGGCCCCACCCACCGCGTCGCGGTGCACGGCCTGGCGCTGCCCGGGGCGGAAGCCTTCGACACCCCGCTCGGGCGGGTCAGGCTGGATGAGGCAGCGGCGCGCAGCATCAGGCTGGATGAGGCAGCGGCGCGCAGCATCGCCGGCCTGCCGCAGGTGACCGTCAGCGCACAGGCGCACGCGCTGGAGCATTCGCTGGAAGTGCAGTTGCCGTTCCTGCAAAGCGTGCTGCCGGATTTCACCCTGCTGCCGCTGGCGGTCGGCATGGCGACCGCCGAAGAGGTCGCCGAGGTGCTGGAGATGCTGTGGGGCGGCGACGAGACACTGATCGTGGTCAGCTCCGACCTGTCGCACTACCTGCCCTACGCCGCCGCACAGCGCGTGGATCGCGATACCGTGCAAACCATCCTCGGGCTGCGCCAGCCGGTCGAACATGACCATGCCTGCGGCGGCACGCCGATCAGCGGGCTGATCGTGGCGGCGCGGCGCCACGATCTCACGCCGCATCTGCTCGACCTGCGAAACTCCGGGGATACCGCGGGATCCCATGACCAGGTGGTAGGCTATGCCGCATTCGCATTTACCGGGGAAGCGAAACATGCACAGTGATGAACACGGGAAGATACTGCTGCCGATCGCGCGTGCCGCGATCTCGCGCGCCTTGAACGTGCCCCGTGCAGCGGACGAGACCGCACCCTGGCTGGCCGAACATGGCGCATGCTTCGTCACCCTCACACAACACGGCGAGCTGCGCGGCTGCATCGGCACCTTGCAGGCGCACCGGCCGCTGCTCACCGACGTCAAAAGCAACGCCGTATCCGCCGCCCTGCGCGACCCGCGCTTCATGCCGTTAAGCGCCGGGGAACTCGGCATCACCACGGTCGAGGTCTCGCTGCTCTCGCCGACCACCGCGATGGAGGTCCGGGACGAGGACGATGCGCTGGCGCAACTGCGCCCCGGAATCGATGGCATCGTATTCGAATACAGCCCCCCCGACACGTTACTGGCGGAGCCAGCCGATTGCGGGAGGGGGGGCTTGGCGGCCATTCCCGCACCGAAGGGCTACGCCCCACCGTCTCATGGCCGCCGCTATCGCAGCACCTTCCTGCCGCAGGTATGGGAACAGTTGCCACAGCCCCGCCAGTTCATGGCGCACCTCAAGCGCAAGGCCGGGCTGCCCGAGGATTTCTGGGAAGAAGGCGTGAAACTGTCGCGCTATACCGTCACCAAATGGCGCGAGGAGCGCTGACACGGGAGAACACTGGAATGGATGAACCGATCGGAACAGACGAGCGCTACCCCGCCAGATACTGGCACCTGCTGGACGACGGGCGCATCCAGTGCGACCTGTGCCCGCGCGACTGCAAGCTGCACGAGGGGCAGCGCGGTGTCTGTTTCGTGCGCGGCCGCGCCAACGACGCGATGGTGCTCACCACTTACGGGCGCTCCTCGGGTTTCTGCGTCGACCCGATCGAGAAGAAGCCGCTCAACCATTTCTATCCCGGCAGCAGCATCTTCTCGTTCGGCACGGCAGGATGCAACCTCGCCTGCAAGTTCTGCCAGAACTGGGACATCTCCAAGTCGCGCAGCTTCGACAGGCTCGCCGACCGGGCCAGCCCGGAGGCCATCGCGCGCGCCGCCGCAGAGCACGGCTGCAAGAGCGTCGCATTCACCTACAACGACCCGGTGATCTTCGCCGAATATGCGATGGACACCGCCGATGCCTGCCACGAGCGCGGCATCAAGACCGTCGCGGTCACGGCGGGCTACATCCGCGATCAGGCCCGCCGCGAATTCTTCGCCAAGATGGACGCGGCCAACGTCGACCTGAAGGGCTTCACGGACGACTTCTACCTCAAGCTGTGCGGCGGCCACCTGCAACCGGTGCTGGATACGCTGACATACCTATGCCGCGAGACCGATGTGTGGGTCGAGCTGACCACGCTGCTGATTCCCGGCCACAACGATTCGGCACAGGAGATCAATGCGATGAGCGAATGGATCGTCAGGGAGCTCGGCGCGGACGTGCCGCTGCACTTCTCCGCCTTCCACCCCGACTACAAGATGCTGGACGTGCCTTCGACTCCGCCACAGTCGCTGGTGCGGGCGCGGCAGATCGCGATGGAGGCCGGGCTGCGCTACGTCTACACCGGCAACGTGCACAACCGCGAGGGAGACACCACGAACTGCCCGTCATGCGGCAGCGCGCTGATCGTGCGCGACTGGTACGAGATCGAACAATACCGCCTCACGCCCGATGGCCATTGCCCGGACTGCCATGCGCAAATCGCCGGGCGCTTCGAAAGATTCGGCAAGGCATTCGGGGCGCACCGCATCCCCATCGTGATGGGAGGCCAATTGTGACAGGAGAATCGCCATGAGTGCCGTGCATATTCCGGTGCCGACCGACAAGGTCCAGCTCGATGGCGAGCTGGTTCTGCCGCCGTCCGCCAGGGGTGTGGTGCTGTTCGCCCACGGCAGCGGCAGCAGCCGCTTCAGCCCGCGCAACATCTATGTCGCCGAAGTGCTGCAACAGCGCGGCATCGGCACGCTGCTGTTCGACCTGCTGACGCGCGACGAGGATCAGGATCACGAGACGCGCTTCGACATCGCGCTGCTCACGCGCCGCCTGCTGGCGGCCACTGCATGGTTACAGTCCAACCCGAAGACGCAGGCCATGCGCCTCGGTTATTTCGGCGCAAGCACCGGCGCGGCGGCAGCGTTGCGGGCGGCGGCAGAAATGGGTGACAAGGTTTCCGCGGTGGTATCGCGCGGCGGGCGCCCGGATCTGGCCGGAGAAACCGCCCTGGATCGCGTGACCGCCCCGACCCTGCTCATCGTCGGCGGCGCGGACTACAGCGTGATCGAGTTGAACCAGCAAGCCTGCGCATCGATGAATTGTGCAAGAGAACTCGTACTGATACCCGGCGCGACCCATCTGTTTGAAGAATCCGGCACCTTGCCGCAGGCCGCGCACAGCGCGGCCGACTGGTTCGCGCGCCATCTTGGGCCGCCCCCGAAGATGCCTGGGTGAATCGTCTCAGTCGATAGCAGATTCCGCCGGGTGATAGTCCAGCGCGAACGCCTCGGCGACTTTCCTGTGTGTGATCTTCCCGCCGATGATATTGAGCCCGTTGAGCAGTGCCGGGGATTCCCTGAGCGCTTCCCGGTATCCCTTATCCGCCAGTTTCAGCACATACGGCAGGGTCGCGTTGGTCAGCGCCAGCGTCGCGGTGACCGGCACGCCGCCGGGCATGTTGGCCACACCGTAGTGGATGACGCCGTCGACGGTGAATGTGGGATTTTCGTGCGTGGTGGGATGAGTGGTCTCGACGCAGCCGCCCTGATCGACGGAGACATCGACGATCACCGCGCCCTTGCGCATCGTCTTGAGGTCTTCGCGGCGGATCAGCCGCGGTGCAACGGCACCGTGGATCAGCACCGCGCCGATCACCAGGTCGGCTCCGGCGATCTGCTCCAGCAGGTTGTGACGGTCGGAAAAGATCGGTTGCACGTTGGCGGGCATGACGTCGCTGAGATAGCGCAGCCTCTCCAGCGAGACATCGAGGATGGCGACGCTCGCGCCCAGCCCGGCAGCCATCTTCGCCGCGTTGACGCCGACCACGCCGCCGCCGAGGATCACCACCCTGGCGGGCGGCACGCCGGGCACACCGCCGAGCAATATGCCGCGCCCTCCATAGAGTTTCTCCAGGTATTTCGCGCCCTCCTGCACCGCCATGCGCCCCGCCACCTCGGACATCGGCGTCAGCAGCGGCAGTTCGCGCGACGGCAACTCGACCGTCTCGTAGGCGATGCATACCGCACCGGATGCCATGTGCGCGCGCGTCAACGGCTCGCTGGCGGCGAAATGGAAGTAGGTGAAGATGACCTGGCCGGGGCGGATGCGTTTCCATTCCGGCTCGATCGGCTCCTTGACCTTCACGATCAGGTCGGCCGCCGCCCAGACCGCGTCGGCATCCCCGGCGATCTGCGCTCCCGCCGCCTGGTATCGTTCGTCGCTGAAACCGCTGCCCAGCCCCGCGCCCGTTTCAATGATGACCGCGTGCCCGGCCGATACGAGCGCCTCGGCTCCCGCCGGGACCAGCGCGACGCGGTTCTCATTGGCCTTGATCTCTTTTGGGATGCCTACTTTCATGGGTGGCCTCTGCAAGCTGCGGGGTCATCCGGCACCTCCAAAGGTACCGGAGTCGAATCGTTCCTGGCCTGACCGGGGCGGGAAGCCGGGAAAGGTATCCGGTGCCCGCGCCGCAAGAACAGCTCTGTCAAGAGAGCCTGCACGGGAAACCGCAAGGCGGAGCCGACAGCCTCGCCATGATGGCGGCCGACCGGCCGAGAGGCCGGCACAAACGGAGCACGGCCGCGTGTGTCAGTGAATGTCTTTCCAGAGCTCTTTCTTCAGTGCATAGACCAGCACAAAGAGCACAAGCAGGAAACCCAGCACGATATAGCCAAGCTCGTGGCGCACCATCTTCGACGGGTCGCTCATGAAGACCAGATAGTTGGTCAGGTCCGCAACGGCCGCATCGTATTCCGCCGGCTTCAGCGAGCCGGGCTTGTCCAGCACCAGCTTCCTGGTCTCATGCCCCTCGTGATTCTCGACCTGCAGCTTCTGTTCGCCCTGCAGGTCGGCCAGCACATGCGGCATCCCGACGCTCGGGAAGGTCGTATTGTCCCAGCCGCTCGCGCGAGCGGCATCCGCATAGAAGGTGCGCATGTAGGTGTACAGCCAGTCGGCGCTGCGCGAACGGGCGATCACGCTCAGGTCGGGCGGCGCGACACCGTATGCCAGCTTGGCCGAGTTCGCGTCCATCGCGGCCTGCATGGTCGAACCGAGCTTGACGTCTTCGGGAAGCTCCAGATCCTTTTTGATCTGCGCCTCGGTCATGCCGATGTCGCGCAGGCGGTTGTAACGCATATAGGCGGCGCTGTGGCAGGCCAGGCATCTTGTGGCGAAGAGTTTCGCGCCGCGCTGCAGCGAAACCATATCCTTCAGATCCACCGGCGCCTTGTCCAGATGGACGCCGGCGCCGCTGGCGACCGCCGTTGCCGATGCCATCAGGAGCAGCACCGTGATCAGTAGTTTATTGATAGCTCTCATGTCAACGATCTTTCTGTTCTATTTGGACGTCACACGGTCAGGCTCGGGCTTGCACTTGTCGATCCTGGTGTACCAGGGCATCAACAGGAAGAAGGCGAAGTACACCACGGCCAGTACCCGCGAGATCAAGGTATAGGTCGGGGTGGCGGGCATCAGGCCCAACCAGCCGAGGCCGACGAAACTGACCACGAACAGCGCCAGGAAGGTCTTGTAGATCGGGCCGCGGTAACGAATCGACTTGACCTTGCCCCGGTCCAGCCACGGCAGGAAGAAGAAGATCACCGTCGCCACGCCCATCGCCACCACGCCGGGGAATTGCGAGCCGAACATCGGCGGCACGGCGCGCAGGATCGCGTAATACGGGGTGAAATACCATACCGGGGCGATGTGCTCGGGAGTCTTCATCGGATTGGCCGGGACGAAGTTGTTGTATTCCAGGAAGTAGCCGCCCATGTCCGGCGCGAAAAATATGATCGCACAGAAGATGATCAGGAAGCCCAGCGCGCCCACGCCGTCCTTCACGGTGTAGTAGGGATGGAAAGGGATGCCATCCAGCGACTTGCCGTTGGCGTCCTTGTGCTTCTTGATCTCGACGCCGTCCGGATTGTTGGAGCCGACTTCATGCAGGGCTACGAGGTGGGCGACCACGATCAGCAGCAGGATCAGCGGGATCGCGATGACGTGCAGCGCGAAAAAGCGGTTCAGCGTCGTATCGGAGACCACGAAGTCGCCGCGGATCAGGATGGCCAGGTCGTGGCCGATGAACGGCACGGAAGAGAACAGGTTGACGATCACCTGCGCGCCCCAGAAAGACATCTGCCCCCACGGCAGCAGATAGCCCATGAACGCCTCGCCCATCAGCGCCAGATAGATGATCATGCCGATGATCCACAACAGCTCGCGCGGTTTGCGGTACGAGCCGTACATCAGGCCGCGGAACATGTGCAGGTAGACCACCACGAAGAACATGGACGCACCGGTGGAGTGGATGTAGCGCAGCAGCCAGCCCCATTGCACGTCGCGCATGATGTACTCGACGGAAGCGAAGGCGAGCAACGCGTCCGGTTTGTAGTTCATGGTCAGGAAGATGCCGGTCACGATCTGGATCACCAGCACCAACAGCGCCAGCGAGCCAAAGAAATACCAGAAGTTGAAGTTCTTCGGCGCGTAATATTCCGACACATGCGCCTTCCAGGTGGAAGTGAGCGGGAAGCGCGTGTCGATCCAGCCGATCAGTTTATTCAGCAGCTTCATCATGCGGCCCCCTTGCTGTCATCGCCGACCAGGAGCCGGCCGTCGCTGAGGTATTTGTGTGGCGGGACGATCAGGTTGGTCGGTGCCGGCACGTCCTTGTACACGCGTGCCGCGAGATCGAAGCGCGAGCCATGGCACGGGCAGAACCAGCCGCCCGCCCAGTCGGCGCCCAGGTCGGCCGGCGCCTTCTCCGGCCGGTAGGTCGGCGAGCAGCCCAGATGGGTGCAGATTCCGAGCACCACGAAATATTCCGGCTTGATGGAACGGTACGGGTTGTTGCAGTAGTCGGGTTGTTGCGGGACGGTGGATTTCGGGTCGGCCAGCTGGTCATCGTGCTTGGCCAGCAGCTCGAGCATCTCCGGGGTGCGGCGCACGATCCATACCGGCTTGCCTTGCCACTCGACGTTCATCATCATGCCGGGTTCGAGTTTGCTGAGGTCGACCTCGACCGGCGCGCCGGCGGCCTTGGCGCGCTCGCTCGGCATCAGGCTCAGTACGAACGGCGCACCCGCTCCCGCAGCGGCCACTCCGCCCGCTGCCGTCGTGGCAGCGATCAGAAGTCGCCGTTTGCTGAGGCTCACATTATCAGTCATGTCCCTTACCCTTTCAGTTAAAGCATCATTCATCGCCGGCGGTTCCGGCCGGCATCACGATTCGGATATCTCGTTGGCATTATGGAGGATAGCAAGCAGGCGCTGCTTGCCCGCGGAGCACAAACCCAATCACGGTGGAGAATGAACGGATGGCCAATCTGCTGCAGATATGCCGGTCAGTTGTTCCTGGCGCCTTGCTGGACCCATTTTCTCATAATCAGGATGTACTGGCGATCCAGCGTACCTGACGCATTCAACCCCGCCGGCATCTTCAGACCCCGGTTGGTACCGGTAAGCAGTTTGGTGAAAGTGCTGGTCTCGCTGTTACCGGGAATGACGACCGGTCCGAACTTGGTGCCCTTCATCAGGTTCTCGTAGGACGTCAGGTCGAGGCCGCTCTTGTTGTAACCCCTTCCGCCCGGAGAGTGGCAGCTCACGCAATAGTCATGCAGGATCGGCTGCACATCGTTCTTGAAACTCACTTCGGCGGTTTTCAGGACCTTGATGGCATCATGTGCCGGCACAAGCGCCTTATCCTCTGCCGATACGCCGGAGGAGAGCACAGCCAGCATGACCCCGCCCAGCAACATTCCAGTTTTCATACCACCCCCTGAAGAACAACTCACCTAGGAAACCCCGATCAACCTCGCAACAAAGCAGCCCGTCTAGCCTTCGCAGCGACACCTTGCGGCGCAGCCGCGAACTTACAACCATTCACCGGCCCGAGTCAACCAAACCGTGTTTTTGTGTATATTAAACCGGCTTTGGCCGGCCTATCGTTTTTTTCATAACCCATGATGCCCGCCCGGGTATTCGCCGTCATCAAACCTCTCCCAGCAGCGCGACCACCTCATCGTCGCCCACCTGCGGGAAGGACGCATAGAATTGTCCCACCGCATAGAACATCGCCGGCGCGCTCAGGCACACCACTTCATCTGCGTAGGGCCGCACCTTTTCCAGCGTCTCCGGCGGCGCCACCGGTACGGCGCAGACCAGCTTCTGCGGCTGCCTCGCGCGCAACGCGTGCAGGGCGGCGATCATCGTCGAACCGGTCGCAAGGCCGTCGTCCACCACGATGACGATGCGCCCCGCCGGATCGAGCGGCGGGCGCACCGGCGTGTAGCTGGCGCGCCGCTCGCGCATCACTTTGAGTTGCGCCTCCTTCTCGGACTCTATGTATCCCTGGCTCCCCGCCACATGCCGGGCATGGTCGGCAAGGTAGGTCCAGCCGGTCTCGTCCACCGCACCGATGGCGAACTCCGGATTGCCCGGCGCGCGCAGCTTGCGCACCAGCACCACGTCCACCTCGCCGCCCAGCTCGTCGGCGATGATCCTGGCCATCGGCACCGCCCCGCGCGGGATCGCCAGCACCAGCGGGTTCCGGCCGCGGTATCGCACAAGCGCCTCCGCCAGGCGGCGCGCGGCATCTTCACGATCACGGAACAGCATTTCCCGGTCCTCCTTCCGCACATTGGTGATCCGGCAAGCCGCACCGAATACCTTTATGTCGACCTCTGTCTCCTTGCCTCGAACAGGCAGATGCCCGCGCTCACCGAGACGTTCAGGCTCTCCACGCTGCCCAGCATCGGGATGCGCACCAGCTCGTCGCAGGTCTCGCGCGTCAGACGGCGCAGCCCTTCACCTTCCGCGCCAAGCACCCAGGCCAGCGCGCGGGTATGTCTGAATCCGTTCAGGTCCTGCTCCGCGTCACCCGCCGCACCGACCACCCAGATGTCACGCTCCTGCAATTCGCGCAGGGTGCGCGCGAGGTTCGTCACCGTGATGTAGGGCACGGTCTCGGCCGCACCGCAGGCGACCTTCTCGACCGTCGCGGTGATGCCGACCGCACGGTCCTTGGGCGCGATCACCGCATGCACGCCGAAGGCGTCGGCGCTGCGCAGGCAGGCACCGAGGTTATGCGGGTCCTGCACTCCGTCCAGCACCAGCAGCAAGGGCGGTTCCTCGAGCGTATCGAGCACATCCTCCAGATGGCGCACGCGGCGCGATGCATCGACGCGCGCCGCGACGCCCTGATGCCGCGCGTTGCCCGCCATGCCGTCGAGGCGCTTGGCCTCGACCTGGATCACCCGCACGTTGCCCGCTTCCGCCAGCTTGATGAGGTCGCGCATGCGCGGGTCGTTGCGTTGCGCCTGCAGGTAGACCTCCAGCACGCCTTCGGGATTCTGGCGGATGCGCGCGGTGACCGCGTGAAAGCCGTAGATCAGGCGCAGATCAGCCATGGCGCTGCTTGCCCTTCGCCGTTTTCCTTGCCGGTTTGGCTGCCTTTCCGTGATCTGTCCCTTCGCGGTCGGCTTTTTCGATGATGCCATCCAGTACGAAATCGATCTTGGTGCTTTCCATGTCCACCTTGACCACGCGCACCTGCACGCGGTCGCCGAGGCGGTAGCGCTGTCCGGTGCGCTCGCCGAGCAACTGGTGCCTGGTCGCATCGAAGTGATAATAGTCCTTGCCGAGCTCGGAGATATGCACCAGCCCTTCGACATACAGATCGTCCAGCGAAACGAACATGCCGAAGTTGGTGACCGACGAGACGGTGCCGGTGAACACGCTGCCGAGGTGGTCGCGCATGTAGAAGCACTTCAGCCAGGCCTCGACATCGCGCGTGGCATCGTCGGCGCGGCGCTCGGTCATCGAGCAATGCACCCCCAGCTCGCTCCATTTCCGTGCGGGTTTGTACTGTTTGCCGTGCAGCACAGCCTTGATGGCGCGGTGTACGAGCAGGTCCGGGTAACGGCGGATCGGCGAGGTGAAATGGGTGTAGGCCTCGTAGCCGAGACCGAAGTGGCCGACGTTCTCCGGCTCGTATTTGGCCTGGCGCAGCGAGCGCAGCATCACGGTCTGCAGCAGCCCGTGGTCGGGGCGGCCCTTGATGCTCTTCAGCAGCTTGGAATAGTCCGCGGCCTGCGGCTCATCGCCGCCACCCAGTTGCAGACCGAACTCCTTGAGGAACTCGCGCAGCGCCTCCAGCTTCTCCGGCGTCGGGCCTTCGTGGATGCGGTACAGCACGGTGTGCTGGTGCTCGTGCAGATAAGCTGCCGCGCACACGTTCGCCGCCAGCATGCACTCTTCGATCAGCTTGTGCGCGTCGTTGCGCACCACCGGCACGATGCGCTCGATCTTGCCCTGGTCGGTGAAGACCATCTGCGTCTCGACCGTCTCGAAGTCGATCGCGCCGCGCTTCTCGCGCGCATGCAACAGTTTCCGGAACAATTCATGGAGATGCTGCAGATGCGGCACGATGGCAGCGTTGCTCCTGGCCAGCTCGCCATCCGGTTCTGCCAGCATTGCCGCCACCTGCGTGTAGGTCAGCCGCGCCTGCGAATGCATCACCGATGGATAGAAACGATACTTGCCGATCTCGCCGCTGCTGCTGATATGCATGTCGCACACCATGCACATACGGTCCACCCTGGGATTCAGCGAACACAGGCCGTTGGACAGTTCCTCCGGCAGCATCGGGATCACGCGGCGCGGAAAATACACCGAGTTGCCGCGCAGGATCGCTTCGCGGTCCAGGGCGTCGCCGGTCTGCACATAGTGGCTGACATCGGCGATCGCCACCACCAGCCGGTAGCCGCCTTTTTCCGGTGTGCAATACACCGCATCGTCGAAGTCGCGCGCCGTCTCGCCGTCGATCGTGACCAGCGGCAGATCGCGGATATCCTCGCGCCCGGCCCAATCCGCGGCGTCAACCACCGGAGAGATCTGTCTGGCCTGTCTTTCGACATCCCCGGGAAACTCGTATGGCAGATCATGCTTGCGCAGCGCGATCTCGATCTCCATGCCGGGATCGGCATAGTTGCCGAGCACTTCGACGACGCGCCCGATCGGCTGCGCGTGTTTGCTGGGGTGTTGCAGGATTTCCAGGACCACCACCTGGCCGGCCTTGGCCCCGCCGGATTCGCCGGGAGCGACCAGGATATCCTGGCTGATGCGCCGGTTTTCCGCCACGATGAAGCGGATGCCGTGCTCTTCATACAGGCGCCCGACCACGCGGTTATTGGCGCGCTCCAGCACCTCGACGATCTTGGCTTCCGGGCGGCCGCGCCGGTCCACGCCGCTCTGCCGCACCATCACGACATCGCCGTGCAGCACCTTGTGCATCTCCTTCTCGCTGAGGAACATGTCGGCGCTGCTGCCCTCCGGAACCAGGAAGCCGAAACCGTCCGGATGGCCCTGCACCTTGCCCTTGACCAGGTCGAGCTTGTCCACCACGCAGATGGCGTGCTTGCGATTGCGCATGATCTGCCCGTCGCGCTCCATCGCCCGCAAACGCCGCGCAAACAGGTCTTCCTCGTGCGCCCCGATGTGCAGCAAGTGCAGCAATTCCTCGTCGCCGACCGGCGCGCCCTGCTCCGCCAGAATCTGCAGGATGAACTCGCGGCTCGGCAGCGGATGCTCGTATTGCTCGCGCTCGCGCTCCAGATGGGGGTCTTGCAGCCTTAAATTATTTTTCTTTTTCATTGACAATAAATCCTTTAACAATTAAATTGCGCGCCTTCGCAAATCTATGCCCAGATGGCGGAATTGGTAGACGCACTAGGTTCAGGTCCTAGCGGTGGCAACACTGTGGAGGTTCGAGTCCTCTTCTGGGCACCACATAGGCAATGGCTCGCATTCATGCGGGCCATTTTCTTTTCTTCAACGCAAATACAAAACACGCATCACAGACATTGTGATGCGTATTCGCTTTGCCCATTGTTGCCACCGGCTTATTCGAACGGATGGCGCAGCACGATGGTCTCATCGCGGTCCGGACCGGTCGAGACCATGTCCACCGGCACCCCGCAGACCGTTGCGATGCGCTCCAGATAGTCGCGCGCGGCCTGCGGCAGGTCTTCGTAGCGTTGCACGCCGACCGTGCTCTCGCTCCAGCCAGGCATCTCTTCGTACACTGCCTCGCAATCCGCCAGGGCATCGGCGCCGGCCGGCAGGATGTCGCTGTCCGATCCATTGATACGATAACCGACACCGATGCGCACCGTTTCCATGCCGTCCATCACGTCCAGTTTCGTGACGCACAGGCCGGATACGCCATTGATCTGGATCGAGCGCTTGAGCGCGGCCGCATCGAACCAGCCGCAGCGGCGTGCCCGGCCGGTGGTGGAACCGAACTCATGGCCGCGTTCGGCCAAGCCCGCACCGATCGGGTCGCATTTTTCCACCGCGTCATACAGTTCGGTGGGGAACGGGCCTGAGCCGACGCGCGTGGTGTAGGCCTTGGTGATGCCCAGCACGTAATCGAGCATCTGCGGCCCCACACCGGCACCGGCACAGGCCGCGCCGGCGATGCAGTTGCTCGAGGTGACGAATGGATAAGTGCCGTGGTCGATGTCCAGCAAGGAACCCTGCGCGCCTTCGAACAGCAGGCTCCTGCCCGCCTGATTGGCCTCGTACAGCGCGCGCGGCACGTCCATCACCAGCGGCTTGATGCGTTCGGCCAGCGCCAGCGATTCGTCCAGGGTCTTCTGGAAATCGACCGTCGCGGCATGGAAGTAGTTCTTCAGCACGAAGTTGTGGTAGTCCAGCACCTCGCCCAGCTTGGCCGCAAAGCGCTCGCGGTGGAAGATGTCCTGCAGGCGGATCGCGCGGCGCGCCACCTTGTCCTCGTAGGCCGGGCCGATGCCGCGTCCGGTGGTGCCGATCTTGGCATCGCCTTTCGCCAGTTCGCGCGCCTTGTCGATCGCCTCGTGGTACGGCAGGATCAGCGGGCAGGCTTCGGAGATCTTCAGGCGGCCGTAGACATCGATACCGGCCTGCTGCAGCTGGTCCATTTCCTTGAGCAGCGCCGCCGGAGACAGCACCACGCCGTTGCCGATGTAGCACATCACATGGTCGCGCAGGATGCCGGACGGGATGAGGTGCAGCACGGTCTTCCTGCCGCCGATCACCAGCGTATGGCCGGCATTGTGCCCGCCCTGAAAACGCACCACGCCATGCGCATGATCGGTCAGCCAATCGACGACCTTGCCCTTGCCTTCATCGCCCCACTGGGTGCCGATCACTACCACGTTTTTAGCCATCACCAAGCTTCCAATCCTGAAAAATCCCGATCCCGAAAAATCTAAAGTGCGGCGACCTGCCATGCCCCGTCGCGCAACACCAATTTGCGATCGCACTGCAACTCCCCGCGCAACGAGTCATCGCCAAGCAGGTCCACCACCACCGTCTCACCCGCTGCGCGCAATTGCGCGATCCTGTCGTGCAGGGCGGCATCGTCCAGATGCGGCGCGCAAATGCCCTGTTGCGCGGCCTGCGGCGGCAACAGGCGGTACAACTGGCGCAGGTCCATGCTGAACCCGGTCGCGGCGCGGGCGCGCCCGAAACTCCTGCCGAGGTCGTCGTAGCGCCCGCCCAGGGCGATCGCATCGTGACTCCCGGCATGGTAGGCGGCGAACACCATGCCGCTGTGATAGTGGTAGCCGCGCAGATCGGCAAGATCGATGCCGATGCTGAATGCCAGCGGCCGCAGCCTCCCTGAAACCGTTTCCAGTTCGTCCAGCGCGGCCTGTATCCCGGGATAGCCGGGAAGCTCGCGGCGCGCGCGCTCCAGCACCCCGGTGCAGTCGCCATACAGCATCGGCAAAGCCAGCAGCGCATTGCGCAAGGGTTCGCCGAGCGGTTGCACCAGAGACTGCAGGGCCGCGCTGTCCTTGCCCTGCAGGGCGGTGAACAGCTCGTTCTCCAGCTCCCTGTCGAGCCCAGCATGGCTCGCCAGCGCACGGAACACGCCGACATGCCCGAGATCGAGGTGCACCTCGCCGATGCCCAGCAAGGCCAGCGATTGCAGCATCAGTCGCTGGATCTCCAGGTCGCTTTCCAATCCGCCATGCCCGTATATCTCGGCGCCGATCTGCAACAACTCGCGGGTGCTCGTCAGCCCGGCCGGCTGGGTATGCAGCACGCTCCCCGCATAACACAGGCGCGCCACGCCCTGGCGGTTGAGCAGATGGGCGTCGATGCGCGCCACCTGCGGGGTGATGTCGGCGCGCAGCGCCAGGGTGCGCCCGCTCAACTGGTCGACCAGCTTGAAGGTGCGCAGGTCCACGTCACGGCTGCCGTCGATCAGCAACGATTCGGCATATTCCAGCAACGGGGGGGAGACCAGCTGGTAACCTGACCTGCGCAACAGGTCGAGGAATTGCGCGCGCATCCGCTCGACGCGCCACGCCTCGTCGGGCAACATGTCCTGTATGTATTCGGGGAGCAGCCAGTTTTGCATTACGGCACTTTCAATTGATCCAGTACAACAGCAGCAATCCGAGAATCATCGCGGTGACGCCGGCGAAGCGCAACTGCCCGTCCGTGAACGACAGCAGCCTGCGGAAGGTCTCGCGCCACAGGTCGGGGAACAGGAACGGCAGCAAACCCTCGATCACCAGCATCATCGCCAAACCGAGCAGCCAGTATTCCAGCACTACTTCCCGCCCTTGCCGGAGCTCTTCAGGTACTTGAAGAATGCCGAACTCGGGTCAAGCACCATCACGTCGCTCTTGTTCCTGAAGCTCTGCTTGTAGGCCTCCAGGCTGCGGTAGAACGAGTAGAACTCCGGATTGTTGCCGAATGCGGAAGCGTACAAGGCGGAAGCCCTGGCATCACCCGCACCCTTGGTCTTTTGTGCCGTGCGATAGGCCTCGGCCAGAATCACCTCGCGCTGCTTGTCGGCATCGGCCTTGATCTTTTCGCCCTCCGCCGCACCGGAGGCGCGCAATTCATTCGCGACGCGCTTGCGCTCGGCGTCCATGCGGCGATAGACCGACTCGCTGATCTCGACCGGGAAATCCACGCGCTTCAGCCGCACATCCAGCACCTGCACGCCGATCTTGCGCGCATCGCTGTCGGTCTTCTCGCGCAGCACCATCATGATCTTCTCGCGCTCGCCGGACACCACCTCATGGATGGTGCGCTTGCCGAATTCCTCGCGCATGCTGGAATTCACCGTCTGCAGCAAACGCGTCCTGGCGCGTATCTCGTCGCCGCCAACGCTGACGTAATACTGCTTCACGTCCACGATGCGCCACTTGACGAAGGAGTCGACCAGCACATTCTTCTTTTCCGCGGTGATGAAGCGTTCCGGTTCTCCCGCATCCAGCGTGAGGATACGCGAGTCGAAATAGCGCACGTTCTGCATCAGCGGTATTTTGAAATTAAGTCCCGGCTCGGTCTTGACACTGACCACTTCGCCCAGCTGGAAGACTATCGCATTCTGGCGCTGGTCCACCACGAACACGCTCATGCTCAACAGAACCAGCGCGGCGACCGCACCGATCAATACGTTACCGATATTCTGGTTCATTGGCGTGCCTCCCTGTCGCGGCTGAGCAACGAATCCCGCGCGCGTTGCGCCGCGGTGTTATCGCTTGATTGTGTCGTGGCGTGAGCGGCCGGTGCCTCGGCTGCCGCACCGGCAACGCGCGTGCTTTCCACCAGTTTATCCAGCGGCAGATACAGCAGGCTGTTGCCGTTCTTCTGGTCGACCATCACCTTGCTGATATTGCCCATCACCTGCTGCATCATGTCCAGATACATGCGCTCGCGCGTGACGGCGGGGGCCTTCTCGTACTCGACGAGGATCTGCCTGAAGCGGCTTGCATCACCCTCCGCATTGGCGATCACGCTCTGCTTGTAACCTTCCGCTTCCTGTATCAGGCGCGCTGCCGTGCCGCGCGCGCGCGGGACCACGTCATTGGCATAGGCCTGGCCTTCGTTCTTTTGCCGCTCGCGATCCTGACCGGCCTTGACCGCATCATCAAAGGCGGCCTGGACCTGTTCGGGCGGTTGCGCATTCTGCATGGTCAGCTTGCTGATCTGGATACCCGACTTGTAGCGGTCCAGGATCTCCTGCATCAATTTGGTCGCCGAGGCAGCCACCTGCTCGCGGCCTTCATAGAGCACGAAGTCCATCTTGCTCTTTCCGACCACCTCGCGGATGGCGGTTTCCGCCGCCTGGCGCACGTTCTCGTCGGGCATGCGGTTGTTGAACAGGTAGTCTGCCGGATCGTTCAGGAAATACTGCACCGCGAACTGGATGTCGATGATGTTCTCGTCATCGGTCAGCATCAGCGATTCTTTCAGCATCTTGTTCTTGACGTTGTCGCGATAGCCGACTTCCACGGTCCTGACCTGGCTCAGGTTGACGATCTCCACCGTTTCGACCGGGAACGGCAAATGCCAGCGCGGGCCCGGCTGGGTCATTTCGACCAGCTTGCCGAAGCGCAACACCACGCCGCGCTGGCTGGCATCCACGATATAAAAGCCGCTGCCAACCCAGATCAGCCCGGCAACCACGGCGATCAGGCCGATGCTGCCGCCAAATCCTTTGGCTGTCCCGCCGCCGCCCGGTTTGCCTTCGCCGCCCCTGCCGCCCATCATGGCCGCGACCTTCTCGTTGAGCTTGCGCAGCAGTTCTTCCAGGTCGGGCGGGCCTCCGCTGTTTCTGTTACCCCATTGCGGATCATTCAATCCCATAATTTGCACTCGTTGTGTGATTTGATTCAATTGTTTCGGCAGCCTGGCGCGCGGCCTTGGCCTCGGCCAGGGCGAGGCGCAAACCGTCCAGCCCCGCGCCGCTTCCGGCGCTCAGGAAAACGCGGGCGATTTTACCATAATCGTCGCGCTGCACGCTGGGCGGGATATCCTGCAGATCGATCTTGTTGAATACCAGGACCTGCGGTATATCCGCTGCACCGATCTCCCCCAGCACCTTGTTCACCTCGGCGATCTGGTCGTCACGGTTGGCATTGTTGGCGTCCACCACATGCAGCAACAGGTCGGCCTGCACGGTCTCCTCCAGCGTGCTGCGGAACGCCGCAACCAGGGAGTGCGGCAGATGGCGGATGAAACCGACGGTATCCGACACCACGATCTCCCCCTGGCCTTCGGTGAACATGCGGCGCGAGGTGGTATCCAGCGTGGCGAACAGCTGGTCGGCCACATACACGTCCGCGCGGGTCAGCCTGTTGAACAACGTGGACTTCCCCGCGTTGGTGTAGCCGACGATGGATACCGACAACACGTCCGCCCGGCTGCGCGCACGGCGCTGCACGGTACGCTGGTGCCTGAGCTTCTCCAGGCGGTCTTTGAGCAGGTGGACGCGCTTGTCCAGCTTGCGCCGGTCCAGTTCCAGCTTGGTTTCGCCGGGGCCGCGCGCGCCCACGGCATGTTTCTGCTGCCCCATGTTCTGGTTCATGCCGACCAGACGCGTGGCGAGATACTTGAGCTGCGCCAGCTCGACCTGGACCTTGCCTTCATGGCTTTGCGCACGCTGCGCAAAGATATCCAGGATCAACATGGTCCGGTCGATCACGCGCGTGTTCAGGCGGGTGGCCAGGTTGCGCATCTGCGCGGGGGAAAGGTCATGGTTGAAGATGACCAGCGGTACTTCCATGCGCTCGACGAGCTCGGCGATCTCCTGCACCTTGCCGCTGCCGGCGAACAATGCCGCATCGGGATGCTGCCGCTTGGCCTCGACGATGGCCAGGGTGCGCACCCCTGCCGTCCCGGCCAGCAGGCGCAACTCCTGCAGACTCTCGCTGTGATCGCTGTCGCCGAAATCGATGCTGACCAGAACTGCGGCCTCGGGGCCGCTCGAGTCCTGCCGCATTACCCGGCAGCGTCGTCGTAAGGGATATTGACCGCGCGCACCGGAACGATGGTGGAAATGGCGTGTTTGTAAACCATCTGCGTAAGGGTGTTCTTCAGCAGCACCACGTACTGGTCGAACGACTCGACCTGGCCTTGCAGCTTGATGCCGTTCACCAGATAGATCGCGACCTGCACATGTTCCTTGCGCAGCGCATTGAGAAACGGGTCTTGCAGTTGTTGTCCTTTTGCACTCATGTTATTGCTCTTGTCGGTTAGGAACGGGATGGCACTTTACTGGATTCCGGCGCAACTGTGAACCTGTTTGCCGGAAAGTCGGCAGGGCCGGCACTGGCAAAGCGCCGTTCACACCTGGCCGGCGACGGCCCAGGCTGGTCACAAGCGGAAAGACCGGACAGCCTCAGCGCAGCATTAACCGGCCTTTCCATCCGCGCGCGGGCGCAGATAGAACGGCAGGTAGCGTGACACCCATGGCATAAAGCACGCCAGCCAGGCTGCGGCCGCTGCCAGATACAGCCAATGCATGGCTTGCAAAGGAAGCATGTCCGCCAGCACGCGCAGCAGGGCGGCAAGCTGTATCCCGGCGAACATCAGCTTGACCGGGGTGCCCACCTGGACCGGCAGGCCGGAATGTCCCAGCGTGACGCGCGTGCCCATGCCGATCAGCAGCGTCGCGAAACAACCGATGGTCAGCGCGTGCAGCGGCGCAAGCCCCCAGATGAACATCTGGCCGCGGCTGAGGAACAGCGCAAGGCTCTGTACGGCGAACAGCAGCATGGCGATGCCCAGCCAGGCGAAGCCGATATGCAGCACGCCGAGTATCGGGATGGACAGGCTGCGCCGCAGCCCCCAGACATAGGTCAGATAGAAAGCCGCTACCGCCAGCGGTGCATCGCTCAGCCATAGCCAGGCAGCGGCATCGGCGAGCCTCAGCAGGCCGTGCATCGCCCCGGCCGCCAGAATGGTCCACCATGCCCAGTACGGGCGCGGCACAAGATGCTGCGGCAGCACGGTGCTGGTGAAGAATGGGATCATGCGGTGACCGACACTGGCGAATACCGGCAGCAGGAACAGCCACAGTCCGCCTTGTATCGCGAAGCGCAGCCAGGCTGCGTCATCGCCCCATAACCAGACCAGATAGGCGGCCAGGCTGCACCAGCCCATACCCAGCGCGATGAAGATGATTTGCGGATGGCGCTTGTCCGGATGCCGCGCATCGAGCAATACGCGCAATAGCGCATACAGCGCCACGCCCCAACCGGCCAGCACGGCAAGAACGGCGATGAACAGCACATTGCGGCCGGCCAGCAAACCCGCATAAAAACCGGCCGTCCCCAGCATGAGCAGCACGAAGGCTGGCACATAGAGCCGCGCCGGGATCTCCTTGCCGTTCATCCAGCGCGGATAGGTGGTCATCAGGAAACCGAAAATGAAGAACGGGAACAGGCCGAAGATCATCAGGTAGCCATGCGCGGCGAAGGGTGCCACAGCCCAGTCCAGCGGATGGCCAACCACGCCATAGCGTGTCGCCATCTCCATGAGCAGCCATAGCATCACGGCGATGGACTGCAGCGCGCCTCCCAGGAACATGACGCGGTGGGGTGCGGCGGTAAAGGTGTGCCACTGTTCTGAAATTGCCATGATCTGTAGGAAGAAGTGCTAAACGGATAGGTAAGGTGGAATGCTGCAGGCCGTCCGATCGTGCGATCGGCAAGGTGGCTGACTTAAAGATAAACCCTGATCGGAAACTGTTTGGATTTTCGCCGATTCGACCCTGGATCGCAACCCGGTCATTGCGCAGGGCCGCTATTCCGCGCGGGCTGCACCCCGACCTGACGGCCCTCCCCCGCTGCCGGTCCAGGCATCGGCATATGGCCATCTTCCCCCATCGGTTTACAGCCGAACAGTTCCTGAAAATCCAGCTTGTATCCCTCTGCCGGCGGATCGGTCTTTTCTTCGGTATGGCCCGCCTTCCCTGCCGGTTCGTTTGTCCCGGACTCCGCGGCGGTCGCGGCAGGAACCGTGCCCCAGACCAGAAGGGCGGCAAGCAACGCTGTTGTTCGTTTCATTCGTTTCTCCCGGAAAACACCGGCCGGCCGTTCGAGTGGGGCAGGCTCATCGTGCGTACGCTTCCGTCGCATAGCGGCGCATCATGCGGTGGCTGTTGAAATACGAGGCGTTCTTGCTGATCGCGCCCTTCATCACCCTGATCCACCCGCCGTCGCCATGCCCGTGATACAGCGGCAACACCACCCGCTCGAGCTTGTCGTAAAGCATGCGCGCATTACCGTCACCGGTTCCCGCAGCATCGCCGATCGCCCAGCCGGTCACACCCTCGATGCAGCCTTCAGCCCACCAGCCGTCGAGCACCGACAGATTGGGCACGCCGTTGAACGCCGCCTTCATGCCGCTGGTGCCCGAAGCCTCGAGCGGCGGCAGCGGAGTATTGAGCCATACGTCGGCTCCCGAGGTCAGTGCCTGGGCAAGCGCCAGATCGTAATCAGGCAGATAGACGACCTGTATCGTGCCGGCGAGGGCGCGCGCATGCGCATACAGCTGGCCGATCAGGTGCTTGCCGTTCTCGTCGTTCGGGTGCGCCTTGCCGGCAAGCACGATCTGGAACGGCTGGTTGCGCGCGATGGCCCGCAACCGCTCCAGGTCCGAGAACAGGAGGTCGGGGCGTTTGTACGCGGTCATGCGCCGCGCGAAACCGAAGATCGGGACATCGGCCTTGAGCGATACGCCGGCGAGCGCCTGCACCTTCCCGATGAGTTGCTGTTTCGCCTGAACATGGGCTTCCCAGATGGCCGCATCAGGAATGCAGCAGTCGGCGCGCATCAGCAACTGCGGCTCGTGGCACCAGCCGGGAAGGTAATGATCGTAGATCTGGCGGAAACTTTCGGCGGCCCATGTATACGGGTGGACGCCGTTGGTGATCGCATGCACCTTGTAGCCGGGGAA
>JBGARW010000035.1:0-19367 GCA_044230015.1 Gallionella sp.
GCCGGACGACGCGAGCGCCCTGCGGCAGGCGCGCCGGCTGGCCCTGTCGCTCGATCCCTGCGTGGAGCATGAGGTGGTGATGGGAGCCGCGGCCAATTAGCCATGCAAAAACCATCGGGCTTTCGGCGTATTGACCGGGTATGATCTCGCGGAATTCGTACGAAAGTCGATTGCCAAAGTGCCTCTGATGTTATTGTTCGACCGCAGGCCTATCGAGATTGCACCCGCGCATGTGAGCGCCCAATAAATCGCTCCAGGGGACACACCAAAAGCGGCGCACCCCTGAGCTTATGCGTTAGCGAAAATCGCACACCCAAGACTGGGAGAGAAAAGATGGGCTTTAGGAAAACACAGTTACACACCACAACTCTGATTGCCCTGTGGCTGTTTGTAGTACCGCCCAGCCATGCTGAAACCGCAACCGATGAGAGCATTCGAGAGTTCTTTGTGGTGTCCGGCCAAGAGGCTGCAATGGTAGAAAATGTTCAAGCCATGCTTCCTGCGCTCAAGCAGATGATGAAAGACGTACCCGATGATCTATTTCGTGAGCTGTCTCGCACAGACAATGTCTTAACTGCGATAACTCCGATCTATCGCAAATATTTTTCCGAAGAAGAAATGCGAGAGCTAATTGCCCTCTACAAATCACCCATCGGGAGTAAGTACGCCAAATTAGCCGGAAAACTTCAAAGAGAAAGTGCTGAATTGGGTGCAAAGCATGCACAGATGATTGTTATCAACCATCAAGTGCAAAAGGGGCAATTCAAGGTAACTCCCCCCAAACAGGGGAATTAAAATGTACGCTAACCCTGCGGTCCACCAGACACTGCGCGATAAAGCCGCGCAGTGCCCCTGAGCTCCACGTTATGCGTCTCGAAGACTATGCCGCACGATGAAGTAATTCGCCTCGCCCGAGAAGCGAGCGTAGCCCGGATGGAATGTAATGAAATCCGGGGATATTCGGGATGTGCGCCATACACCCGGATTGCGCTTCGCTCCATCCGGGCTACCCGCTAGTTCTTACTGCTACGGCTTGATTCGATACAGCCGCCTCTCCAGCGTCTTGCCCTTCACCGCATCAAAACGGTCATCCATCGCGGCCCCCAGCTTGCCGAGGCGGTCGTCGGGGTGCGGGTGGGTCTTGAACAGCAGCGCGACGTCGCCGTCCTCCTTCGCGTAGTGGCCGATCTGCTGCAGCACCGCGGGCAGCCCGAAGGCGTCGTAGCCGGCGCGCGTGGCGAGCACCACGGCGATGCGGTCGGCCTCGAACTCGGCGTCCTTGTCGAGAGAGCGAGATACGATCTCCGCACCGCTGCCGATCAGCCCCTGCACCTTGTCGCTGCCGCCGACGTTCTGCGCGAGCGCCTGGCTACCGAGGTCGATCAGCTTGCTCTGCTGCAATATCTTCAAATGGTGCTGGCGGATCACGTGGCCGACCTCGTGCGCCAGCACGCCGGCCAGTTCGGCCTCGCTCTGCAGCAGGCGGTACAGCCCCTTCGTGACGAAGATGTAGCCGCCGGGCGCGGCGAAGGCGTTGACGTCGTTCGACTCGATGACGCCGAAGTGCCACTCCAGGTCGGGGCGCTCGCTCTGGTTCGCGACCCAGCGCCCGACGTTGTTGACATACTTCTGCAGCTTCGCGTCCTTCACCAGCGGCGCAGCGCCGAGCAGGTTGCCGGCGATCTGCCGGCCGATGGCGACCTCTTCCTCGACCGGCGTGGCGGACTTGCCGGTCACCTTTTCCTGCACGCCCTGCTTCAGGGTGTTCAGCAGTTGCTGTTCGAACGGGTTGGCGGCAAGGGCGGAGTTGGAGAACAACGCGAGTCCCAGTATCCATGCGGTCCTGTTTTTCATGGCATGTCTCCTCATTTCGCTGCGGGCAGGTAATCGAAGGGGCGCGCGGCGAGCTTGCCGGCGGCGGCGAACTTCGCGGCATCGGCCTTGCCGGTGGCGTAGGATTCGGCGCGCTTCACCTCGGCCTCGTCGAACTTCGCCGCCTTGAGTTCCTCCTCGTTCAGGCCGCGGATGCCGGTGGTCGCGACCACCTTGCCGGTGCCGGCACGCCCCGAGGCCAGCGCGAGCACGCCGGAAGCGTCGCCGCCGCCCTTGCGCGCATCGCCCTTGCGGATGCTCAACATGCGCACCCAGCCCTTGCCCTTCGCACTCTTCACCTCGTACCAGCCGCCGTCCTTCTTGAGGATGTCCACCTTGTCGCCGGCGGCGAGTTTCGCCACCGCCTTCGCGTCGCTGAACGGCGCGGCCCTGAGGTCGTCGCCCTTGAGCGCGGTGCCGCTCTCGGCGGCGTGCAATGCGCCGCTGAGCAGCAGCGCACAGATCATGGAGCTGAGTTTCGTGGTTCTCATGTGGATCCCTTTTCCTGTTTGTCCCATTCCAGCAAGGCCTCGGCGAACATCGCGCGCCATCCGGAACGCGCCGCGTCGCCCCCGGCGATGCGCCCGCTGTGGATGAAGTGGCTGGCCGCATTATCCGGCTGGGCGAGATGGCGGCGCAAGACCTCCGGCAGCGCCTCCAGCACGGCGTCGACGTCGTGCCGCACCGCTTCCTGCGCCGCGTCGTCGCCGGCAGCGGCGACCCACGACACCGCCAGCGTGTACTCGAACAGGTTCCACAGCCCCCGCTGCTCGCCGGCCAGCGCCTCGACGCTCTTGGCGGTCTGGCCAACGCCGAGCAGCGCCTGGCAGATGCGCGTGAGCGCCACGGGGCGGATCACGTTGCGCACGGTGTCCAGCCGGATCAGCAGCAGGGTGGCCTGCAGTTCGCCGCTGCGCGTCGCCGCCGCGCGCACCATGCTCTGCTCCAGCGCCCGCCCGGTCGCCGTCGCGTACAGGCGCGCCAGGGTGAAGAACGCCACGCCCACCGTGACCGGCCCGGTGAGGTTGATGTAGGTGGTGGTGAGGTTGATGCTGGCATAGCTGATGCCGACCAGGACGAACTGCGACAGGCCGAACGCGCGGTCGATCTTGTCGCGCCCGGTGTTGCGGTAGAAGCTCCACGCGGTCAGCCAGACGATGGCCAGCGTGAGCAGCAGGTACGGGAAGCGCGCCTCGGGGTAGCGCAGCGCGTCATGATGCTTGAAGTTGTCGATCGCCGTGGCGAGGATCTCCACGCCGGGGTGCATCTTGTCCAGCGGCGTCGCCTTGATGTCGAACAGGCTGGGCGCGGTCGAGCCGATGATGACGATCTTGCCCTTGAACTCGTCCTGCGGGCGCTTCTTCTCCCTGCTCGTCAGGTCGGTGAACACGTCGCTGAAGCTGACGTAGCGGTAGGTGAACGGCTTGCCGCGCCAGTTGAGCAGCACGCGCTGCGCGGACGGCTCGCCCCAGCCCAGCTCGCGCGCGATGCGCGCCGGCAGCGAGGGCAGCCTCCAGCCGTAGTCGTCGCGGTACACCAGGTATTCGCGCGCCACGTTGTCGGCGTCCGGATAGATGTTGTGCAGGCCGAGTCGCCCGCCGTCGAGCGCGGCCTGGAAGTGCGGCAGCACCACCGCGACGGTGGCCTTGTCGTCCGGTTGCGCGCCGGGCGTCACGCCGGGGATCATCGCCGGCGTGACCTGGCTCAGCTTGTCGCTCTCCGGGTCGAGGCGCAGCACCGGGAAAAAGGTGTTGTTCGTCGCGGCGATGGCGTCGTTGAAATAGGCGTCGCTGTCCGGGTTGTACACGTCGGCGTCGCTGAACAGGATGTCGAACACCACCGCTTCGGGCTGCTGCTTCCCGACCTGCTCGAGGAACTCGCCCATCACCTGGCGCGGCCACGGCCAGCGCCCGTAGTCTTTGGCCATCGCCGCGAGGCTGGCCTCGTCGATGTCCACGATGACGATGTCCGGGTCGGGCTTGGGCACGACGAGGCGGTAGCGCACCATCGCGTCGAACGCCGCCTGGCGCATCTCGGCGGTGGCGTGCAGCAGCGTCGCGTCGAGCACCGCGAACACCGTGAACAGCCCGGCGAGGTAGAGGTAGAAGCCTTGCTTCCACCATTGCGCGAGCCGTTCGGCGAGCCGCGCGCGCGCCTTGAACAGATGGCTGATGAGGATCTTCCAGGTCATGGCCTCTTCCTGTGGTTCAGGGCGCCATTCTATAGCCTGCCGGCCCGCAAGTGCAGCCGGTCAAGGCACGAACGACCGTCATTTCGGCGCGACATCAGGCACCACGGCGTGCGGGTCGTGCATCGCGACGCGCGCCACGAACCAGATCGCCAGCACGTTCGCCGCCACCGCCACATATCCCACCGTCGCGTAACCGGCGATCCCGCCGCCGGCGTCCTGGGTGATGATGAAGCCGGCCAGCGTGGTGGCCAGCGCCATCGCAAGGGACTGCGTGGTGGCGTTGAGCGACATGAAGGTGCCGCGCAGTCTCGGTTGCGCCGCCGAGGTGATGATCGCCATCGCCGGGATCATGCGCCCCGACACCAGGATGAAGAACGCGGTGGTGCAGACCAGCCACAGCCAGAGCGGCACGGCGCCGATGTGCGTCACCACGAGCAGCGGCAGCGATGCCGCGATGGCGACCAGGCGGTAGATCCAGATCTTGCCGCGCAGATCCGCCCAGCGGCCGATCAGCCGCGCGGTGACCAGCGTCGCCATGCCGCCGAACAGGTAGATGTAAGGGATGTCCTGCTGCGAGATGCCGACGTTGTGGACCGCATAGACGGTGATATAGGGGATCACCGTGAAGCCGGAAAAGATGAGCAGGGCGGAGAACAGCAGCGCGCGCAGGTGGTTGGGGTCGCGCAGCACGGCGAACATCGCGGCGAACGGGTGCTGCCGTTTCTCCGTGTCGATATGGTGGCGCATCTCGGGCAGGACACGCATGCCGCCGAGGATGAACAGCACGACCAGCACGGCGATGAAGACGAACGGCGCGCGCCACTGGAAATGGTTGGCCAGCCACAGCGACAGCGGCACGCCGGCCACCGTGGAGACCGAGAACGCCGCGGATACCACGCCGCTGGCGCGGGCGCGCCGGGCGAACGGGATCACGTCGCCGACCATGGTCTGCACCAGCGCGCCCATCACCCCGCCGAACGCGCCGGCCAGTCCGCGCGCGATGAGCAGCGTGGCATAGCCCGGCGCCATGCCGCACGCCAGCGTGGCCAGGCCGAACAGGCCGAACACCGCGAGCAGCAGCCGTTTGCGCTCGAACCTGTCGACGAAGGTCGCGGCGAGCAGGCCGGATGCCGCCGCGGCGAAGCTGTAGGACGCGACCAGCAGGCCGAACTCGTGCGTGGTGATGCCGAACTCGGCGATCAGGACCGGGCCGAGCGGCATCATGATCATGAAGTCGAGCACATGGCTGAACTGGATGCCCGCGAGGGTGAGCAGCAGGTATCTTTCGCGTTGCGGGGCAAGGGGCGGATGCACGTGAGGTCGGGACAGGCAAGTCGAGGATCGGATTCTAACGTTTTGAATCGCCGACAAGAAATTTTAGTGCATTTTGCGGTGCTAGAATCACTCCCCGATCCGTCCGACTTCCATCATGCCGCAACCATCCTTCGTCCACCTCAGGCTGCACAGCGAGTATTCCATCTCGGATGGCATGGTGCGCGTGGACGAGGCGATCGCCGCCGCGAAGAACGACGCGATGCCGGCGCTGGCGCTGACCGACCTGAACAACGTGTTCGGGCTGGTGAAGTTCTACCAGGGCGCGCGCGGCAGCGGCATCAAGCCGGTCGTCGGCTGCGACGTGTACCTCAGCAACGAGGCCGACCGCGACCGGCCGCACCGCCTGCTGCTGCTGTGCCAGTCGCGCGACGGCTACCTGCTGCTGTGCCGCCTGCTGTCGCGCGCCTATCTGGAGAACCAGCACCGCGGCCGCGCCGAGCTGCGCCGCGCATGGTTCCACGAAGGCACGGCCGGGCTGATCGCGCTGTCCGGCGCGCATCTCGGCGATGTCGGTTGCGCGCTGCTGTCCGGCAACGCGAGACAGGCCGAGCAGTTCGCGCGGGAATGGGCAGGGCTGTTCAACAACCGTTATTACATCGAGGTGCAGCGCGCCGGATTCACCGACGAGGAACAATACCTCGACGCCGCGACGCAACTCGCCGCCAAGCTCGGCCTGCCGGTGGTCGCCACCCATCCGGTGCAGTTCCTCGCCGCGGCCGACTTCAAGGCGCACGAGGCGCGCGTGTGCATCTCCGAAGGCTATGTGCTGAACGACAAGCGCCGCGCCCGGAAATTCACCGCACAGCAGTATTTCAAGACGCAGGCCGAGATGGCGGAGCTGTTCGCCGACCTGCCGGAGGCGTTGCAGAACAGCGTGGAGATCGCGCGCCGCTGCAATCTTTCCCTGGTGCTGAACAAGCCGCGCCTGCCGGACTTCCCCACGCCGGACGGACAGGGGCTGGGCGATTACCTGCGCGACCAGGCGATGCTCGGCCTGCAGCAGCGCATGGCGTTGCTCTTCCCCGACGAGGCGGAACGCGCCGCGAAGCTGCCGCAGTACCGGGAGCGGCTCGCCTTCGAGACCGAGACCATCATCAAGATGGGCTTCCCCGGCTATTTCCTGATCGTGGCGGACTTCATCCGCTGGGCGAAGGGGAACGGCGTGCCGGTCGGCCCGGGGCGCGGCTCCGGCGCGGGCTCGCTGGTAGCCTACAGCCTCGGCATCACCGACCTCGACCCGCTGCGCTACGGGCTGCTGTTCGAGCGCTTCCTCAATCCCGACCGCGTCTCGATGCCCGACTTCGACGTGGATTTCTGCCAGGACGGGCGCGAGCGCGTCATCGACTACGTGAAGAAGAAATACGGCGCGCAGTGCGTGTCGCAGATCGCCACCTTCGGCACCATGGCGTCCAAGGCGGTGATCCGCGACGTCGGGCGCGTGATGGACTTCCCGTACGGGCTGTGCGACAGCCTGTCCAAGGCGATCCCGCTCGAGGGAGTGAAGCCGGTGTCGCTCGCCAAGGCGCGCATGATGGAGCCGGAGATCAACGCCATCGCCGAGCGCGAAGAGGGCGTGCCGGAGCTGCTGGAGCTCGCCGGGCGCCTCGAGGACCTGACGCGCAACGTCGGCATGCACGCCGGCGGCGTGCTGATCGCGCCGGGGCAGCTCACCGATTTCTGCCCGCTGTATTGCGCCGACAGCGAGGCCAGCGTGGTCAGCCAGTTCGACAAGGACGACGTCGAGGCGGTCGGCCTGGTGAAGTTCGACTTCCTGGGTTTGCGCACGCTGACCATCCTCGACTGGGCGATGCGCCATGTCGCGCGGCTGGCCGGCGGCGTTGCGCCGTTCTCGCTGGAGACCATCCCGCTCGACGACAGGCCGACCTACGACCTGCTCAAGGCCGCCAACACCACCGCCATATTCCAGCTCGAATCGCGCGGCATGAAGGACATGTTGAGGCTGGCCAGACCGTCCTGCTTCGAGGACATCATCGCGCTGGTGGCGCTGTACCGCCCCGGGCCGATGGACCTGATCCCGGATTTCTGCCGGCGCAAGCACGGCGAGAAGTTCGACTATCCGCACCCCGCCGTCGAAGCGGTGCTGCGCGAGACCTACGGCATCATGGTCTACCAGGAGCAGGTGATGCAGATGGCGCAGATCGTGGGCGGCTACAGCCTCGGCGCCGCCGACCTGCTGCGCCGCGCGATGGGCAAGAAGAAGCCCGAGGAGATGGCGCAGCAGCGCGAGATCTTCGTCAACGGCGCACTCAAGGGAGGCACGTCGAAGGAGCAGGCCGGCGAACTGTTCGACCTGATGGAGAAGTTCGCCGGTTACGGTTTCAACAAGTCGCATGCCGCCGCCTACGCGCTGGTCGCCTACCAGACCGCCTACCTCAAGGCGCACCACCCGGCTGCCTTCATGGCGGCGACGCTGTCGGCGGACATGGACAACACCGACAAGGTGCGCATCTTCTACCTCGACGCCCTGCAGCAGGGCCTGCGCATCCTGCCGCCGGATGTGAACAGCTCGGGCTACGTATTTTCCCCTGTGGACGAGAGCACCATCGCCTACGGGCTGGGTGCGGTCAAGGGCACCGGCGAGGCGGCCATCGGCAACATCATCAAGGCGCGCGAAAGCGGCGCGTTCAGGGACCTGTTCGATTTCTGCCGCCGCGTGGACAAGCGCATCGTCAACCGGCGCACCGTCGAGGCGCTGATCCGCGCCGGCGCGTTCGACGGCATCAGCGACCACCGCGCCTGCCTGATGGCGACGCTGGATGCCGCGCTGGCGAGCGCCGACCAGCATGCGCGCGCGGCGAACCAGAACAGCCTGTTCGGCGATGAGGAGGCGGACGTCGCGCTGACCGTGAAGCATGCCGACGTGCCGCGCTGGCGGCTGCGCGAGCAGCTCGCCCACGAGAAGGCCAGCCTCGGCTTCTATCTCGGCGGGCACCCCTACCAGGAATACCAGGCGGAACTGGCGAACTTCATCAAGGCGAAGCTGGGCGACCTCACGCCGCAATTCGTCGGGGCATCGAACGGCAACGGCTCCACGCCAGGCTCGCGGCGCGGCGTGCCGGTCGTGCTGGCGGGCATCGTGGCCGGGCTGCGCATCCAGCAGACGCGGCGCGGGCGCATGGCGGTGGTGACGCTGGACGACGGCAGCGCGCAGGTCGAGATGACCGTGTTCAACGAGGAATACGAGCGCAGCAAACCGTGGATACGCGAGGACGAACTGCTGGTGGTGCGCGGCAAGGCCACGCTGGACGAGTATTCCGGCAACGTGCGCGTGAGCGGCGAGGAGCTGTTCGACTTCGCCTCGGCGCGCTCCAACTTCGCGCAGCAGCTGGCATTGCGCTGCAACGGCAAGGTCGGCGTCGCGCAGCTCAAGAAGCTGTTCACCCCGTATCGCGACGGCAAATGCCCGGTGCAGATCCATTACCGCAACGACGATGCGAGCTGCCGGCTGCGCCTCGGCGAAGCCTGGCAGGTGACGCTGCACGACGATCTGCTGAACGGTTTGCGCGAGCTGCTGCAAGCGGAGAACGTGAAGGTGATGTATTGATGCGTGTCCGGATACTGATGTCGGGCAGCCACCCGGAGTACCGGCTGGTGCTGCCGGCCGACACGGGCATGGACGGCGTCGCGCCGCATGTCCGGGGCGCGATCGAGCAGCTCGGCGCATGGGAAGAAAGGTCGCGGGACGATCTGGACGGCGGCCGGCCGGAGCACCGCGCGGCGCTGGAAGACATCGCCGCGCACGGCGCGCACCTGTGGATGGTGTCCGCCGCCTATACCGGCCGCGTCGAGGTGGTGATGTCCGGGCCTGTCAGCGATTAGTTCATCGGCGGACGAAGAACGTGCAGGTCATTCATGCTTGAAAAACGTTGCCGATATAATCAGCACTTGAAAGGAAAAAACATGCGCATCATCATCTCCCTCATCACCGCTTCGCTATTCGCCGCTGCCGGTCCGGCGGCATGGGCGGAGCACGCGCCTGCCGGTCCGGCAGGAACCGGGGCAGCGGCGCCGCCCGCGACCCCGGACAAACCTGCCGAGGCGGTCAAGCCGGCTGCCCCGGCGATCGTCGTGAAACCGAGGGAATCCGGACCGGACCAGCCGCTCTGCACCGGGGAATGACGCCTTGCCCTGACCCCGCGTTGGGAGCGATGCCACAGACGGAGTAGAATCGCCCGCTTGCGCGGGGTGGAGGAAGAACCATCAGGATGGACATTGTCGGTGTATCGCCGTTGGATGTGGCAGGCATGCTCGTGGTGCTCTGGCTGGCGCTGGGACTTCTGGGACTGGCGCTGCAGGATCGTCCGCGCCTCATCGCCAACGTCGTCTTCCCCGCCGGCGCGATCGTCTCGCTGGCGCTTGCCGCCACCGGCCTGTGGGCGCTCGGCACGGTCGCCGGTACCGCCGTCCTGCCGCTCGGCCTGCCCGATCTGCCGCTGCACCTGCGTCTCGATCCGCTCTCCGCATTCTTCCTGATCCTGCTGGGCGGCGCGTCGTTCGGCGTGTCGCTGTTCAGCGCCGGCTATCTCCGTTCCATGCAAGGCGGCACGCTCGGCCTGCTGTGCCTGCAATACCATCTGTTCCTCGCGGCCATGGCGCTGGTGCTGCTGGCCGACGATGCCTACCTGTTCATGGTGGCATGGGAGACCATGGCGCTGTCCTCCTATTTCCTGGTCACCACCGACCATAACGTTCCCGACATCCGCAAGGCGGGCTACCTGTACCTGCTGGTCGCGCATGTCGGTGCGATCGCCATCCTGCTGAGTTTTGGCGTGATGCAGGGCGGGCAGGGTATCGGCGCCTATACATTTGATGCGATGCGCGAGGCGCAGCTGTCCGCCTTCTGGACGTCGGCGGCGTTCCTGCTGGCGTTGTTCGGCTTCGGCGCGAAGGCCGGGCTGCTGCCGCTGCATGTCTGGCTGCCCGAGGCGCACCCCGCCGCGCCCTCGCCGGTCTCCGCGCTGATGAGCGGCGTCATGCTGAAGACGGCGATCTACGGCATCTTGCGCGTCACCTTCGACCTGCTGGATGCGCAGCAATGGTGGTGGGGGGTGCTGGCGCTGGCGCTGGGACTGCTCACCGCGCTGTTCGGCGTGATGTTCGCCGCCGTGCAGGGCGACATGAAACGGCTGCTGGCCTACTCCTCCATCGAGAACATCGGGCTGCTGCTGGTCGGCATCGGGCTGGCCATCATCTTCCACGTCTATGGCAAGGATGCGCTGGCCGCCCTGGCGCTCACCGCGGCGCTGTACCACAGCCTGAACCACGCCTTCTTCAAGAGCCTGCTGTTCATCGGCACCGGTTCCATCCTGCATGCGACCGGCGAGCGCAACATGGGGCGCCTCGGCGGGCTGATCCGCAAGATGCCGTGGGCCGCGGCGCTGATGCTGGTCGGCGTGCTGGCCATCGCCGGCTTGCCGCCGCTCAACGGCTTCGTCTCGGAATGGCTGCTGCTTCAGGCGTTCCTGCTGTCACCGGGCCTGCCGAACAGCTACATCAACATGCTGATCCCGGTGGCGGCGGGGGTGATCGCGCTGGCCGCCGCGCTGGCCGCCTATGTGATGGTGAAATTCTACGGCATCATCTTCCTCGGCCGGCCGCGCGAGCAGGCGCTGGAGCATGCGCATGATGCCGGCATCTGGGAACGCATCGGGCTGGGCTGGCTGGCGTTCGGCTGCGTGGCGCTGGGACTGGCGCCGGTTTACGTGGTGCGGCAGCTCGACCTGGTCACGCAGATGCTGATCGGGCAGGGACTCGGCAATGCGGCCGGCGGCTGGCTGTTCCTGACCCCGGTGGACACCGGGCGCGCCAGCTACAGCCCGGCGTTCTTCCTGCTGGCGGTGCTCGGCGTGATGCTGGTGACCGCCCTGGCAGTGCATCGTTTCTATCACGGCCGGCAGCGCCGCGGCCCGGCATGGGACTGCGGTTTCCCGGAGCAGACCGCGCGCATGCAGGATACCGCCGAGGGGTTCGGCCAGCCGATCCGGCAGATCTTCGAGCCGTTCTTCAAGATCGAAAGGGAGGTGCCGAGCGCGTTCGATACCCATCCGCGCTACCACGGCCGCAGCGATGACCGCATCTGGTACGCGCTCTACCTGCCGATCAGGCACGTCACCGAAAGGCTCTCGTCCTGGGCCGCGCTGCTGCAGCACGGACGCATCCACCTGTACCTGAGTTATACCTTCGTCACGCTGGTCGTGCTGCTGGTGTTCGTGTGATGGAAGACGCCAACCTCACCCTCGGCATCCTGTTCCAGCTCTGCCAGTCGCTGCTGGTCGTGCTGCTCGCGCCGCTGCTGGCGGGATGGGTGAACCAGTGCCGCGCCTGGCTGCAGAACCGCTCCGGCCCCGGCCTGCTGCAGCCCTTCCGCACGCTGCGCAAGCTGTTCCACAAGGATGCGGTCATCGCCCATAACGCCTCGCCGCTGTTCCTTGTCACGCCCTATATCCTGTTCGGCTGCATGTGGCTGGCGGCGGCCATCATCCCCATCATCGCGGTGGACCTGCCGTTCTCGCCCGCCGCCGACGTGATCGCGCTGGTCGGCGTTTTCGCCCTGGCGCGGGTGTTCATCGCGCTCGCCGCGATGGATATCGGCACCGCGTTCGGGACGCTCGGCGCGCGGCGCGAGATGCTGGTGTCGTTCCTCGCCGAACCGGCGCTGCTCATGGTGCTGTTCACCGCCTCGCTGATCAGCCAGTCGACGCAGTTGCCGAGCATCGTGGAAGCGCTGGCGCACCACCAGTTCGTGCTGTATCCCAGTCTCGCCTTTGCCGGCCTGGCCTTCGTGATCGTGCTGCTGGCCGAGAACGCGCGCATCCCGGTGGACAACCCCGGCACGCACCTGGAGTTGACCATGATCCACGAGGCGATGATCCTGGAGTATTCGGCGCGCCATCTGGCGCTGATCGAGTGGGCGAGCAGCCTGAAGCTGCTGGCCTATATCTCGCTCGGCATCGCGCTGTTCTTTCCGCACGGCATCGCCGAGGTCGGCAACTGGGGCGCGCTGCCGGTAGCCATTCTCGCGCTGCTTGTCAAACTGATCCTGGCCGGCGCCGGGCTGGCCCTGCTGGAGACGCTGCTCGCCAAGATGCGCATCTTCCGCGCGCCGGAGTTCCTGGGCACCGCGTTCCTGCTGGCGGTGCTGGGGTTGCTGATCCACTTCCTGCTGGGCGCCTAGGGGATTGCAGATGACTTACACCGTCCAGTTCATCAACCTGCTCGCCGCGATGCTGCTGCTGATCGTCTTTGCGATGCTGTCGCAACGGCGCATCCTGTCGCTGATCAACCTGTTCGCCTGGCAGGGGCTGGTGCTGTCGGTCAGCACCTTCGTGGTGGCCTACTCGACGGCGCAGCATCACCTGTATTATTCCGCCGCGCTGACCCTGGTGCTGAAAGTGCTGATGCTGCCCTGGCTGCTGCACCGCCTGATCCGCAAGCTGAACGTGAGATGGGACGTGGAAACGCTGATCAACATCCCGACCACCATGCTGGTCGGCATCGCGCTGGTGATCTTCTCCTTCAACCTGGCCGCGCCTATCTCGCAGCTCGCCGAGGGCGTCACCCGCGGCCTGATCGGCATCGCGCTGGCCAGCGTGCTGCTGTCGCTGCTGATGATGCTCACCAGGCGCAAGGCGATCTCGCAGGTGGTCGCCTTCCTGTCCATGGAGAACGGCTTGTTCTTCGCCGCGACCAGCGCCACACAAGGCATGCCGCTGGTGGTGGAGCTGGGCATCGCGCTCGACGTGCTGGTGGCCACCTTCATCTTCGGCATCTTCTTCTTCCAGATCCGCGAGGTCTTCGACAGCCTCGATATCACCCACATGGAGAAGCTCAAGGATGATTGACCTGTATCTGCTCGCCCTGTTGCTCGCGCCCCTGCTGGGCGGCGGGCTGCTGGCCGTATTCGGGTCGCGCTCCTGGGCGGCGGAGCTGAACTCGCTGATGAGTTTCTGCACCTTCGCCGCCTCGGTGGCGCTGACCATGCACGTGGTCGGGGCCGGCCCGCAGGTCGCGTTCAATGAGCAGTTCTTCATCGACCAGTTCAACGTGTTCCTGGTCGCGCTGACCGCCTTCATCGCGTTCACCACCTCGCTGTTCTCGCGCCCCTACATGCGCATCGAGCAGCATCACGGCAGGCTCAGCACGCCGATGCTGCACCTGTACTACAGCATGTACCAGCTGTTCACTTTCGCCATGCTGGTGGCGCTGACCACCAACAACATGGGCATCCTCTGGGTGGCGATGGAGGCGGCCACGCTGACCACCGTGCTGCTGGTCAGCCTGTACCGCACCCCGGCCAGCCTCGAGGCGGCATGGAAGTATTTCATCCTGTGCGGGGTGGGCATCGCGCTCGCGCTGTTCGGCACCATCCTGCTGTATTTCGCCGCCGAACGCGTGCTCGGCCAGGGCGGCACCGCCCTGCTGTGGACGCACCTGAACCAGGTCAAGGGCGAGCTGGAGCCCACCGTGCTCAAGCTGGCGTTCATCTTCCTGCTGGTCGGCTACGGCACGAAGATCGGCCTGGTGCCGCTGCACAGCTGGCTGCCGGACGCCCATGCGGAAGGCCCCACGCCGGTCTCCGCGGTGCTCTCCGGCCTGCTGCTGAACGTCGCGCTGTGCGCGGTGATGCGCAGCAAGGTGCTGGTGGACGGCTCGCTGGAGACGCATTTCGCGGGCAACCTGATGATGGGCTTCGGCCTGCTGTCGGTGGTGGTCGCCGCATTGTTCCTGTCGCGGCAGAAGGACATCAAGCGCATGTTCGCCTATTCCTCGATCGAACACATGGGGCTGATCACGTTCGCCTTCGGCATGGGCGGGCCGGTGGCGACGTTTGCGGCGCTGCTGCACATGACCGTGCATTCGCTGACCAAGTCGGCGATCTTCTTCGCGGTCGGGCATGCGGTGCAGAAGGCCGGCACCCAGCAGATGGAGAACATCCGCGGCATGCTGCAGATCAGCCCCACGGTCGGCTGGGGCCTGATGCTCGGCACCTTCGCCATCCTCGGCATGCCGCCGTTCGGCGTGTTCGCCAGCGAGTTCCTGATCATCACCACGGCGATGCACAGCTACCCGTGGACCACGCCGATCCTGCTGGTCGCGCTGGGCATCGCGTTCGCGGCGATCTTCGGCAAGGTGCAGCCGATCGTGTTCGGCGAAACGACGGCGAAACCCCTGCCGCACCCGCCCGCCCTGCTGCCGGTGTTCGCGCACCTGCTGCTGGTGCTGATGCTCGGGCTGTACATGCCGCCCTATCTGGCCGACTGGTACCGCCAGGCGGCGGCCTTGCTGGGATAAACCATGCCGATCGACCATCCCAACCTGCACCTGACCCCGCTGGCCGGCGCGATCCCCGCATGGCGGGGCGAGATCAGGCCGGATGATCTGCCGCCGATCTGCCGGAACGTGGCGGACAGCGGCGGGCGGCTGGTAGCCTTGTGGGGCAGCGACAAGCGCGGCGAAGGCAAGGGGTTTGCGTTGCATGTCGCGCTGGTCGACGAGTCCGGCCTGATCTGCCTGGGTATGGCGCTGGACGCCGGACAGCCCGTCTATCCGGACATCAGCCGGACCTTCCCGGCAGCCGGACGGATGCAGCGCGCGGCGTATGACCTGCTCGGCATCTATGCGCACGAAGGGCAGGATCACCGCAAATGGGTGCGCCACGGCGCGTGGCACGGCTTCCCGCTGCGCAAGGATTTCGATGCCGCACGGAGCCGCACGGGCGAGCCGGATGCCTATCCGTTCGTGCAGGTCGAAGGCCAGGGCGCGCATGAGATCCCGGTGGGGCCGGTGCATGCCGGCATCATCGAGCCGGGACACTTCCGCTTTTCCGTGGTCGGCGAAAGGGTGTTGCGCCTCGAGGAACGGCTGGGTTACACGCACAAGGGCATCGAGAAACGCTTCGAGGGCCTGTCCCTGCAACAGGGCGCGAAACTGGCCGGACGGGTGAGCGGCGACAGCACCGTCGCCTATGCCTGGGCGTATGCGATGGCCGCCGAGAGCATCGCCGCGGTGACGCCGCCGCATCGTGCGCTGTGGCTGCGCGCGCTGTTCCTGGAACGCGAGCGCATCGCCAACCATCTGGGCGACCTCGGTTACCTGGGCAACGATGTCGCGCTGGTGTTCGGTTTCGCGCAGTTCTGGATATTGAAAGAACAGGTGCTGCGCAACAATGCGGCGCAGTTCGGGCACCGCTATCTGATGGACCGGATCGTTCCGGGCGGCGTGGCCGCGGACCTGGCGGAACCGGGCCGGCAGGCGCTGCGCGAGGAATGCGCCATGCTGGAGCGCGAGGTGCGCCTGTTGCGCGGCATCTACGAGGAACATGCCGGGATGCAGGACCGCTTCATCGCCGCCGGGCGCGTCGAGCCGAAGCTGGCCGCGCAGCTCGGTTTGTGCGGCCTGGCCGGGCGCGCCAGCGCGCAGGCCTGGGATGCGCGCGTGCAGTTCCCCTGCGCGCCCTACGACGAACTGGACGTGCAGATGGCGACCTACCGCAACGGCGACGTGGCGGCGCGCGTCATCGTGCGTTTCGACGAGTTGTTCGAATCGTTGCGCCTGCAGCGCGAGATACTGGACCGTCTGGGACATGAAGGCGCACGCCTGGAGCCGCTGGAAAGATTGCCCGGCAACGGCTTCGGCGTGGGCATGGTGGAAGGCTGGCGCGGCGAGGTGCTGGTGGCGGTCCATAGCGGCGCGGACGGGGAGCTCGCGCGCGTCCATCCGCATGACCCGTCGTGGCAGAACTGGCCGGCGCTGGAACATGCCGTCCTGGGCAATATCGTGCCGGATTTCCCGCTCATCAACAAATCGTTCAACCTCAGCTATTCGGGACAGGACCTGTAATGTACCAGCTCATCAGGCAGATCATCAGGACAGGCATCAAGACCGAGGCCGCGCCGCAGCCGGACGAGGCGTTGCGTGCCGCGCCGCAGCGCCTGCAGGAGGAGATCCTGCGCGTGTTCGGCAGCGCGCTGGGCATACGCCATGTGGACGCCGGATCGTGCAACGGATGCGAACTGGAGATCCACGCGCTCAACAACGCCTACTACAACATCGAGGGACTGGGCATCAAGTTCGTCGCCAGCCCGCGCCATGCCGATCTGCTGCTGGTCACCGGGCCGGTGTCGCGGCATATGGCGACCGCGCTCCAGCGCACCTATGACGCCACGCCGGAGCCCAAGCTGGTGGTGGCGATCGGCGATTGCGCCTGCGACGGCGGGATGTTTGGTTCAAATTGTGCCGGAGGCGGGGGCGAGAGCTACGCCAGTTGCGGGAAGGTCTCCAGCGTCATTCCGGTGGATGTGGTGGTGGGCGGCTGCCCACCCGCGCCGACGGCGATCCTGCAAGGCATCCTCACCGCCATCAGCGCGCCGAAGCAAAAAGGGGTCGCCGAATAGCGGCTCTTGAAATCTGCCTTAAGGATTCGCGAGGGGGATGGATGCGGTCCGATCAGACACCCCTCGCAGCGATCTTCAAGGCAGCCCGGCGAGCCGGGCCTTGTAGTTCAGCATGGCCAGCAGTAGCACGAGGAATGCCGCGCCACCATTGTGGAGCACCGCCAGCGCCAGGGGAAAATCCAGGAAGACCGTCAGCACACCGGTCATGAATTGCAGCGCGATCCCGGCCAGCAGCCAGTGCGCGATCCTTTGCAGTCCCCCGATCTTGCGGGCCTTGAGCGCCACCCAGGCGACCAGCGCGATCACGGCAAAGGCGAAGACGCGGTGCGTCCAGTGGATCGCGGTCAGGGCGGGGAAAGGCAGGAATTCGCCGCTGGCGGTCTTGCCCAGGTCGCGCCACAAGGTGAATCCATGCGCGAAATCCATCGTCGGCAGCAGCGTGCCCTGGCACAGCGGGAAATCCGTGCAGGCCAATGCCGCATAATTGCTGCTGACCCAGCCGCCGAGGGCGATCTGGAGCGCCAGCATGATCCCCGCCAGCAGCGCCGGCAGGCGCAGCGTTGCCGCCGCATGCGCCACCGGGGCATGGTCGGTCTGGCGCGCGCCGAGCCAGGCCAGCAGGGCCAGCAGACCCATGCCCAGCAGCAGGTGGGTGGTCACGATGACCGGTTGCAGCTTCAGCGTGACCGTCCAGGCGCCGAACGCGCCCTGCAGGCAGACGAAGCCGAACAGCATGGTTGCGAACCACGGCGCGAAACGGGTCTCCCTGCTCTGGCGCCATTTGCGCCACGCGATCACCGCGATCGAGATGATCAGCACGCCGATGGCCATCGCGAGGTAGCGATGGAGCATTTCGATCCAAGCCTTCATGACCGTCACCGGCCCGGTCGGCATCGCGGCTTCGGCGGCGCTGATGTCCGCATGTGCGCGCATCGGGTCGGCCTGTCCGTAGCAGCCCGGCCAGTCCGGGCAGCCGAGGCCGGAGTCGGTCAGGCGCGTGAAGGCGCCGAACATGATCAGGTCGAAGGTCAGGAAGGCGGTGACCCATACCAGCTTGCGGTATTTGTCCGGGTCGTCTGACACCCAGACGATCGCCAGCGGCAGCATGGCCGTGATCAGCCCGATGATGGCAAGCTGGATCAGCATGGCGCATATCCCGGACCGGGTGACCGGGCATGCCCGGGGGTGCAGCCGGCACGCAAGTTGTTCAGCAGTCTCATAATGCAGGCAAGTTCCGTTCCTGGATCTGGCGCGCCCGACAGGAGTCGAACCTGTGACCCTTGGCTTCGGAAACCAATACTCTATCCAGCTGAGCTACGGGCGCATAGGTCAGGATTATAGGCGGTGCCGGGACCAGCCTGGCGGCTGGCTATAATTAAAAGTTGCCAGTCGCAGCCCGGACGGCTTGGCCAGAGCAAAAAGCAAATCCGGATCCACCCGTCACAGTCACCACCTGCACACGGCCATGAGCGAAGAACACGGCACACTGATCAAGACCCCCAAGCAACTTATCGTCGTATGCGTGTTGGCGCTTGTCACGCCGGTCGCGATCGCACTGTTGGGCGCGCAACTGGTTACCGGCAGCAAACGCATCGACACGACCGAAGACAAGAAGTCCGTCGAGCAACGCGTCAAGCCGGTTGGCGAACTGGTCAAGCTTGAAGGCGCAGCTCCGGCGCCGGCCCCCGCTGCAGGCGTGGTTGCCGTTGCTGCCAAGGCCAAAAGCGGCGACGAGGTTTACAACGAGGCCTGCGTGGCCTGCCACGGGACAGGTGCGGCTGGCGCGCCAAAAACGGGTGACAAGGTCGCCTGGGCACCGCGCGTGGCACAAGGCGTGGCAACACTTTATGACCACGCCATCAAGGGCTTCAAGGCAATGCCCCCGAAGGGTGGCGCCTCCGCGCTGTCGGACGCCGAGGTAAAAGCCGGTGTCGATCTGCTGGTAGCCAAGGCCAAGTGAGGCTTTACGCAATCCGCAATGAACGCGCCCATCGGCGCGTTTTTTGTTTCTGCTGCGGTCATGCCAAGCTCGCCAGTTTGCATGCTGATACCCGGCGGGTAACTGCATGAGCACGTGGGTGATCGGCGATGTGCAGGGCTGCGCGGCCGAGCTTGATGCGCTGCTGGCACTGATCCGCTTCGACCCGGCGCATGACCGGGTGTATTTCGTCGGCGATCTGGTCAATCGTGGGCCTGATTCAGCGGCCGTGTTGCGGCGCGTCAGGGCGTTGCAGCAGCAAGGTGTTGCTGACAGCGTACTCGGCAACCATGATTTCTTTCTGATCATGGCGCACGAGGGGTTCTCGTCGCTGCACGAGGGCGACACGCTCGATCAGGTACTTGCCCAGCCAGATGCCGACGAGCTGGTCGCCTGGCTGCGCCATCGCCCGCTGCTGCTCGACATCGGTCCGCACACGATTGTCCACGCCGGCTTGCTGCCAGCATGGAGCCTCGCCGACGCACGCACGCTCGCCCGCGAAATCGAACGTGAGCTGCGTGGTCCCGACTACCAGGACTTCCTGCGCTCACTGTTCGGCAACGAACCGCGCACCTGG